>CAYOBW010000090.1:0-24507 GCA_964402115.1 uncultured Victivallales bacterium | reverse complement strand
TTCTATCCCGCTTCTTTCTCGCTCCTTATGCCACCAAAAGAATCAGCCATACCTCGACAGGAGTAACGTCTTTCTGGTCTTTCTTCTTTTTCCCCCTTGACATACACGGTACAACGGCCGACGCTATGGAGTGTAGTGAGTACGTCAATGACTAGCTGTTAATGATAACGTCGTTTAGTGAGGTGTGCTGTGAACTCGTTTTCACGTTTCCGACAGGCTCTTCTGGGGGCGCTGTGCTCCCTGTTGCTGCTGGCGCCGATCCTGGCGCAAGCCGCATCCACGTTGGTGCTGTACGATACCACCGGAGATTGGGGATTCCTGGGCGAATCCTACGCGATCATGACCCGGAATCTGGCCTTGCACTTTGGAACCGTAACCGTTACTCCGGTAAATAGTTACACTGCTGGCCGCATGAACGCGTTTTCGGCGGTCATCTACGTCGGATCGACCTTTGATGAGCCGCTGCCGCAGGCATTCCTGACGGACGTGCTGAGCGGCTCCCGGCCGGTGCTCTGGATGAACTGCAACATCTGGCAGTTGACAGCGGCCGATCCGGGCTTTGCCGCCCGCTACGGCTGGATGTGGTGGTACTTCGACGGCAGCCAACCCGTGACCGGCGTACAATACAAAGGTAGGCAACTCACGCGTAACCCCTTGGATGCCAACGGCATTATGACGTATTCGACGCTGAATACCGGACTCGTCAGCGTGGTGGCCCAGGCCGTTCGCGCCGATGGCTCGACCGTCCCGTGGGCGCTACGTTCCGGCAACCTGACCTATATCGGCGAAACGCCCTACACCTACATCAGCGAGCGAGACCGCTACCTGGTGCTGTCCGACATGCTGTTCGACTTGCTCGCCCCCGCCACCGTCGAGAGGCACAGTGCGCTTGTGCGCATCGAGGATGTGGGGCCGGACGCCGACCCCGCAGAATTGCGCGCGCTGGCGGATTACTTCTACGGCCAGAAGATACCTTTCAGCGTGGCCACCTACACGACCTACGTGGACCCGCTGGGCGTGAACAACGGCGGCATTCCGGAAACCCTCAACTTCACGAAGAACGCCCCTGTCGTATCCGCGCTGAAGTACATGGTGAGCAAGGGCGGCACGCTCATCTCGCACGGCCAGACACACCAGTTCGGCAAGGTGGCAAATCCCTATGACGGCGTCAGCGGCAACGATTTCGAGTTCTACCAGGCGCATGTGGACACGAACACGGACTATGTCGTCCTCGACGGCCCCGTGCCCGGCGACTCCCTGACGTGGGCCAACAACCGCATGGTCGCGGCACGCAAGGTGTTCTCCAGTATGGGGTTGGCCGTGCCCACGATCTTCGAGTTCCCCCATTACGCAGCGTCAATGGTGGACTACCAGGCCTGCAAGAAGCTGTATGCGACGCGATACGAACGCGCGCTGTACGTCCCGGGGCTGCTCAGCGGCACGGGTTACGACTACACCCGCGTGTTCGGCCAGTTCTTCCCATATGTCGTGACGGACATCCACGGCGCCAAGGTCATCCCGGAGAACCTGGGCAACATCGAACCGGAAGGCTACAACCAGCACCCACCGAGACTGCCGGCGGAGCTGATTGCCTCGGCCGAAGCTAATCTGGTGGTGCGGGATGGTTTCGCGAGCTTCTTCTACCATCCGTTCCTCGGATTGGACTACCTGCGTGAGACCGTGGACGGCATCCGCGCGCTCGGCTACACGTTCGTCAGTCCCGCGACCGCGTTGAAGTAAACGCGCCCCCCTTCAGCGCTTGCCGCCGCCCCACCACGTGGCGGCGAAGCGCTCGAGGTCGTCATACCGCCCTTGCCAGGTCGTGTACATGACGCCGCTCAGACCCGCCACGCCGCGGGAAGTCTGCTGCCATTGGGCGTGATCGTCCGCCACGGCGCCATCGTAGTAGGCCGCCACCATTTGGCTGTGCCCGCGCGTCGCGAAATGCTGCAGGCCCTTGCGCCCGGCTTCGCCACCCATCCACTTCATGACCACGACACCGCGGTCCAGCCCCTCCCACGCGCCCGCCAGCGTGTCGCGCACAAGGTAGAAGTTCTCGCGCGCGTTGTGCGCCGGGTCGAACATGTCCGACCAGATGTAGACAGGGCGCCCGGGCGCCTCTTCCCGCAACAGGGCGACACAGCGGCGCGCGTTCTCGGCCAGGACCTTGCCGGCCGTGCCCATGACCGTCTCCGCGGGTTCCCATCCCCCACTCCGGATCTCGTCATGCGACAGGAACCAGCCGTCCGGCTCCAGGGCCTGTCGCACCCGGCGCACCTGCTCGCGACAAAGCGCCAGCACGGCCGGGTTGAGCCAGCTGCTCCCGACCTGCCCCTCGTAGACCAGCGCCGTGTGCCAGCCATCGAACAGCACGCGGTCCCCCTCGCGCAGCCGCGAGCCCTCCGGCACGCGCCAAACCGGCGGTTCATGCCACGTGTCGTAACAGCCCTTCCAGGGACGATTGCCGAGGCCGGGATCGGTCAGCGGCAGCACGTCGCGCCCCTCCTCCAGGCGCCGCCCATCGGCCGTACGCAAGAGGGTCGGCAGGTCGTCGCGCCGCACCAGGTTCAGCCCGGGGGCCGCCTCCAGCCGCAGATCGTCCCACCAGAGCGAGCCGGCGCGACCGCCCCACACGCCGGCATAGATCCGCACCTCGCTGTGCTCCAGGCTGTTGAACGCGACGGTCTGCTCGGTCCAGTCCAGCGTCAGATCCCGGACCTGCCCCAGGTAGCGCCGCTGGGCCTGCTCGCCGCGGGCGAGGTGCTCCCACTGCAGGATGCGATCGCCGGCCATGACCATCAGCCGGATCTCGTCGCCCGTCAGGCGTTCCGTCTTCAGCCACGCGCGCAGGCGATACTGCTGCCAGGGCTGCACCTTGACCGTCTGGCAGATCCGTCCGTTCCCGGCGGCGTTGCCCGGCTTCTCCATGTCGAACCGCAGGGAGACACGCCCCTGCCGCACCACCCGCGCATCCAGGAACGAGCGGCGCCCCGGGTCGTCCTGGAAACCGAACCCGCGCGCCGTGTCGCCGGCATGCTCCTCGAACGACCCGTTCCACAGGGTCGCGGTCGGCTCAGGCGTCAGCACCCCGGCACGGCACACCAGCGGCGCGGCGCGAATGGGCATCCCCGCGGCCAGGTTCGGGTCGTGCCACAGCAAGGCCTCGGCGCGGCCGAAGGGGCAGACGGCAACCGTCAGCTCAAGCCCCAGGGCCCGCGTGCGCGCCCGCAGCTTGCCGGCGTTAGCCTGCCAGCGCGCGGCATCGTCCAGCGTCCACCAGGTCATGGTCTTGAAGTCGCTGAAAAGCACGCCGTTGTAGCCGGCTCGGGCCGCCCGCGTCAGCAGGGCATCCAGCCGCGCGAGCTCCTCCCCCACGTAGAGGTTGGCAGGGGCGTACACCCAGCGCTTCGGCCACGCGGCCGGCTCGGGCGTCGCGCCCTCCGCCCGGCCCCACACCGCCAGCGCCAGCGCCGCGCCGCCCGCCCAACCCCACTGCGCCCAACCGCCGCCCCTCCTCTTACCGTTCACGTTCATGGTGCGGGAGTATACACCGGAACAGCGCCCGATTGCACACGATCTTGCACTTCAGAGGGAGTTCTGGCACCGTTGCCTTTATGCGAAAGCCGTTTTCTCCAGGTCCCGACGGGAGTGTGCTTGCGCAGTCAGAAGAGCCATGCTTCACCAGACGCTGCGGCGCGCGGACACCTTACGGGAAGGGCGGGGAAAGACATGGTTGAACGGCTGGTTCCCGAAACGCGCGAATGGGAGCGGATGTCCGCGGAGCACCTCAGCCGGTATGCGTTCGCGATTCCCTGGTGCCGGGGCAAGCACACGGCGGACGTCGCCTGCGGGTCAGGCTACGGCAGCTGTCTGCTCGCCGACTCCGGAGCGCTGGCCGTCACCGGCGTGGATATCTCTTCCTGGGCGGTGCGCTATTGCAGGGCGAAGTACCGGAGGCCGAACCTTTCGTTCGAACTTCAGGACGGCGCGAACCTGGAGTCTTTCGGGAGCGTGTTCGATGTCGTCGTTTCTTTCGAAACGATTGAGCACGTGACCGATGCCCGCGCTTTTCTTTCGTCCCTGCAGGCCGTGCTGACGCCCGGCGGGGTGCTGCTGGTCTCGACGCCGCGGAGGAAGAAAGAGGGGCGGCCGGAGAACGAATTCCACGTCAGGGAGTTCTCTGCGGAAGAGTTTCGGGTGCTTCTCGAGGAGTTCTTTGCCGAGATCGAGTTGTACGGGCAGGTTCTGCTTCCCCGGAAAGACGCAGCGCCAGCCGGAACCGCGACGGCAGAAGACGCCCCCGTCCCCGTTGGTCGTCCTGCCTCCCCCCTGAGAAGACTGAAGGATCTGCTGCTGCCGCTTCTGTTCGCCGTCGGAATCTTCAAGCACCGTCAGAAACAGGTGGAGGACTTCAGGTTCCTCAAGGAGGAGTTCTCCGACTGTGACGTGTTAATGGCTGTGTGCAGACGCAAACCTGCGCCGCTCCGTGAACCAGGCTGAACGCTCTCACCCGCTTGTCTGCCTGGACCTGTGATCCATCCACGCCAGGAGCAACAAGGCCAGGACCGCGTATTGCAGCAGGGAAATGAGTTGGACGGGCCGCAGCCCCCATTCGTGCGACAGGAGGTTGAAGTAGTAGTCATTCTTGCAGAGGGGGGTCAACAACAGGAAAGACGCATGGCAGGACGGATTGGGGAAGTCCGGGGTCGTCAGGAAAAGCCTCTGCGTGAGGCACTGCAAGGCGGCCAGAACCAGCGCCAGCAAAGGGGCTCGCGCGAACAGCGTGGCGCCCGCGAGGGCCCTGCCCATGAGGACGTAGACAACCGGCATCGACCAGTACACGAGCCGGTCCGTGTCGGAACCCCCGAACCACCCGCACAGCGCACAGGCCAGAAGGAAGACCAGCAGATGCTGGCGCGCAACGAGGAAACGCACGGTCTCTCGCCAGAAGTAGATCACGATCACGACCATCAAGCCGTAGGAAATGAACCACGCGTGCACATAGGACAGGAGCGGCTTCGCGTACAGCCAGTATAGCGTCGTTTCCAGTTGCGAGAAGGGCGCCGACGGTTCTGCGCAGAACCGCACGATCCCGAGCCCCAGCAGGCCGCACAGCAGGGGGACAGCGCAAGCCGGCGGCGGCATACGCGACAGTCGCGCCCGAAACGGGCTGCCCCCCCCGTCCCATCCGATCGGGTTGACGAAGAAAAGCAGTGCGAGGGGCACGATGAGCGTAGTCTCCCGGAAGAAGGCGCCGACAAAGGCGATCACGCTCAGGCCGGCGATCAGCCTCCAGGAGGGGCCAGCCGCCGCACGCTCGACGCCGATGAGGCCGGCCAGCATCCACACCATGCTCCAGTTGTCCACCATCACCGGCGAGTAGTAAACGTAGCGCACGGGACCGTACCAGTGAGTGACAAGCAGAACGCCGAGCAGCACCCTGACGGCCGGCTTGGTCACATGCATGCGCAACCAGATCATGAAGAGCACGACGAGAACGACATTGCCGGCAAGATTCGCGCGTTTGAAGCCCGCCACGAGGTCGGTCCTGCCAATGACAGAAGCGAGAAACGGGGTTCCGACGCGATAGACGTAGGGCGCCTCGGCCCGCGGCAGCTCCCCCTTCGACAAGGCTTCCGCGACCTGGCAGTACTTCGGGCCATCCCAACCCATGCCATTGTGATTCGAGACGGGCTTCTGATAGGCGGAACTGAGCAGGTTCACAGCCGCAAAGACCGTCAGCACAACTGCATATTCGACGAGGGTTGCCTTGCGCGGCCACATGCTCACGTTCGCGATCCTCCCTCGTCGCCCTTCACCAACACCAGCAGGGCGCGGCCCCGATCGTAAACCAGGAACAGGCCCGCGGCCAGGTAGGCGCCGCCGACCAGGACGCCGAGCGGCGCCCAGTGTACGCGTCCCCGCAGGACCAGGACGCACGCCAGGGCCAGCGCCGCCAGCATCAGGATCTGGAGCACGCGGCGCCAGGGCACGCGAAACGGCGTCAGCTTCCACACGACACACCCCAGGAAGGCCAGCGCCACCACCTGGCCGACCAGGGCCGCCACGGCCGCGCCGAGGGCGCCAAAGAGGGGGATCAGCAGGAGGTTCGTGCCGACGTTACCGGCTGTCGCCACGACGGAGCCCCACATCTCCAGTTTCTGCAGCCGCGCCGCGAAGAGGGTATTGACCAGCAGCACGTTGACGAAGCCCAGCGGCACGTGCAGACACAGCACGGCGAACACGCGCCCGGACGCGGCGTACGGGGCGCCGAACAGCTGCGGGATCATGGTCTCCCCCAGCGGGCTCAGCACCGCGACCACCGGCAACCCCGCCAGCAGGAGGAACAGCAGCAGCTCGCGGCACAGGGCTTCGAACCGCGGGCGGTTGCCGACGAACAGGCGCGACAGCGCGGGAAAGGCCGCCGCGCCGAGCGCCGACGACACGATGAAGGAGGCCTCCACCGGCTTCAGCGCGACCGCGTACAGGCCAACCGCCGCATCCCCGCCGAGCGCCTTGAGCACGAGCACATCCACGCGCAGCTGGGCAATCGTCAGCACGGCGGACAGCGCCAGCGGCCAGGAGTCGCGCAGGATCCCGCGTACGACAAGCGGATCGACCTGTCCGCCGGCCGGCACCAGCAGACTCGCACAGCGCCGCTCGACCCACAGCGCGACCAGCGTGGCGACGAGGCTGGCCTGCACGATGCTCTCAAGCGATCCGCGCGCCGCGACAATCGCCGCCACGAGCAGCGTGTAGACGCCCGTCCGTCCCAGCACGATCAGGGCGCTCAAGCCCGCTTGCTCATGCGCGCGCAGCTGCGCCATGTACGCCGCGCGGATGCTGGTGACGAGTCCCACGCAGGCCCAGCACATGATGATCAGGGTGGCGTGGTCGCCGCGCGCGACCACGGACGCCACGCCCAACGCGGCCACCAGCGCCAGGGCAAAGAGCCCGGTGCGCAACGCCAGCGCGCTGCGCCAGAAGGTCGCGGCCGCCGTCCCGCGCAGGATCGCCATTTCGCGGTTGATGACGACGTTGGTGCCCATGACGGCGGGAATCTCGAAGAAGGACACAAACGTAAAGGCGAACGCCAGCAGGCCGTAGCCTTCCTTGCCCAGGTACCGCGCAAGCACCAGCGACTGCGCAAACAGGAGGAGCTGACCGGCGACCTGGCAGACCAGGCCGGCCACGCTGTTGCCGGCGATGCGCCGCGCGGAGATCCCCAGCGGTACATCCGCGGTCATCGGCCACCCTCCCCCGCCGTCGCGCCCGCGGCTTTGCGCGCCGGTTTGCGCGCCATGAGCGCCCAGCCGAAAGCGTGGGCCGAGGCAAACGCGTTCCTGCGAACGAAGACATCCAGGAACTTGACCGGCCACACGACGTACGCCCAGAGCGTCCCGAACAGGAGTCCGTAAAGGCGGTTCGAACCGCACGCTGTCAACGCCGCCAGGCAGACCCGCAACTGGTAAGCCAGGGCCGAAAAGGGGCCGGACGCCGGCTCCAACCATTCTATCTCCCAGTCGTCGAAAAGCTGCCTGAGCCCCTGGCGCGTCCAGCGCCGGTAGTCCGACGGCGCGGCGTGTTCGCCCTGCAGGAAGGGCACTTCGCAGTATAGCCAGCCCCCCTCTTTCAAGACACGGCGGGCCTCACGCAAGGCGACGTCGGGACGGGCCACATGTTCCAGAACGGCTTCCAGCCAGACCCCTTCGCAGGAGCCGTCCTCGAACGGCAGCGCCTCGGCATCCGCAACCACGTCCACGCATGGCCCGGGAGCGATGTCAACGGTGGTCACGTGCGGCGCAATCCGTCGCCGACCCGCACCGACGTCGAGGACCCGTCCGGTGCAGGTCACGGCGCGCGCAAGCGCTGGCGCCCGCGAATAGTTGAACACGGAGAAACGGCCCGGACGACGGAGGGGTTCAATGGCGACAGCCAGGGCATGGCACAACCGCTTAAGCGGTGTTGCCGCTGTTCCAGCGGCCAACTGCCCCGCGGGCACGTCGGGGACGCCCCCGTTGTCCGTGCACCGGCTCACGACCCGATCCCCTTCCGTGCGCCGTCATGCCGGCCCCGCTCGAGGATGGCTCGCGGAACGCGGAGGCCGCTCAGGAGCCCCCGTATCGCTCCCCAGGCCGCGCGCGCCTGTCCCGACGCGAGTTCCATGCGGACCGTGTTCTGCCACACGTCCCGCCAGACGGTGCGCACCACGGTGCGGCGAGACGCCGGCGCCTGCGCCTGGAAGAACCACAGGCGGTTGCGCGTGCGGAGGTAGTGGAACCGTGCCGTGCGGGCGCCCACCGAGGAGGAGGCGTCGTGCAGGAAACGCGCGCGCGGCGCCGACCACAGCTCGTAGCCGGACTGTTTCAGCCCCCAGCACCAATCTGTGTCTTCCACGTAAATGAAGTAATCCTCCACGAACCGCCCGGCCGCCAGAGCCGCCTCGCGTGTCACGAACATAAAGCCGCCGGTTAAGGTATCAAGCTGGCGCGGTTCGGGAAACGCTGCATGCGCGGGCAACCCCTGCCCGAAATCCCGGAACCAGCAGCGCGGCCAGTCGATCAAAGCGCCTCCCGCGCACCAGAGCGTATCGGGGCGGTCGTAGTAGGCCACATGCGGACCCAGGCCGCCCAGGCGGACCCCCTTCCGCCGCAACTCCCCGGCGGAGGCCAGCAGCGTCTCCAGGGCTTCCGCCGGCACAACCGCGTCGTTGTCCAGGAACAGCAGCGCCTCCCAGTCCCCGGCCCGCTGGAAGTGCTCGAGAATGAGATTCCGTCCGCCGGCGCACCCCGTGTTGCGCGCCTGCACCGACACCGTTACGCAAGGATAGGCGCGTGCCGCCTCCCCGATCCGTTCCGGCGAGGCGTTGTCCACGAGGAAAACGTCGAACGCGCGCCGGCCGCTGGCGGCCAGCGAGTCGAGACAGCGCAGCGTTTTGGCCTTCTGGTTCGAGGCCAGCATGCCGACCAGGAGCGCACCGGCGGCCTTCATGCCGCACCGCCCGTCACCAGCCCGACCCAGGCGCGCTCCCAGCGCCGCAACGAATAGTCGTCCACGACCCGGGCACGGGCCTGACGCCCCATGGCCAGCCGCAGCGGCTCGTCGCGGGCCAGGGTTTCGACGCCCCGCACCCACTCCTCACGCCCCGAGACATGATAGCCATTGACGCCGTGTTCGACAATCCGGGCGTTGACGCCGACCGGCGAGGCAAGGGTCGGGATGCCCAGCGCCATGAACTGCAGGGCCTTGAAGCCGCACTTGCCGCGCCCCCAGGGGTCGTCGCGCAGCGGCATCAAGCCCACGTGCGCCCCTACCAGGTCGCTCACCTCGCCGGTCAGCGACCACGCGACCGTTTCCACTTCCAGCGGCAGCCACCGCGCGGGCTGCAGGGTTTTGCCGCCGTCACTGATGACGCGCAGGACCAGGCGCGCCCGGCCTGCCAGGTTCGCCGCCGCCCCCTGCAGCCACGGCAGGATATCAGCCAGAAACGGCAGCGTGCTGCGTTGTCCCACCCAGACCAGGCGCAGCGGTGCGCCGTCCGCCCGGACACACGGGACCGCACTGACCCAGTATCGCCGGCAGTCGACAACCGTCGGAAGGGTGGCCACGGCGGCGTTGTACGCCGCGCAGTGCGCCGCCAGCGCTTCGTTCCCTGCCAGAACCCGCCCCGCGTGCCGGACGAGCGTCACGGCCTCGCCCGGGTTCTGCAGCCGGTCGAGGGGCCACCGGAAGGGCAGGCACCCCCCGCCGTCCAGCACGTTGTCGTCAAGGTCAAACGTATAGCCGGACGCGCCGGCCAGCAGACGAGGCAGCAGCCCGCGCCAGCGCGAGGGCGTCAGCGCCTTCTGCACAAACACGTGAGCGAACCGCCGCGCCTCCCGCAATTGGCGGCAGCGGCGCCAGGCGTGCAGCAGGAGCGCAACCGTCGAAACCACCCGCCGCGAGCCGGGCTGGGGCAGCCCGTAATGCACCACGCGGAAGCCCGCCTCCTGCAAGGCCGGTACATACTGCAAGGCGCGGTAGCGCGTACTCGGGTGCTGGAGGTCGCCGACCGTGTAGAGCGCAACGGACTCCGCCGCTTCGCCGTCGCCGTGCTCACTGACCACGGGCAAGGCGCGCCGCGACAGGCTCCGATAGAGCCGCTCGTGGCGCCGCGCCACCTCGGGCGGCGCGTGCCGTGTGGACGCCACGCCCCGCGCCCGCTCCGCCATGGCCGCCGTCTCGTCCGGGTGGGAGAGCGCCCACTCGATGGCCCGCTCGAGCGCATGGCCGTCGCCGTTCGGCACCAGGCAGCCGAGCTCGCCACCGTCCAGCAGCTCCGGCACGCCGCCGCAGGCAAACGCCACAACCGGCACCCCCTGCGCCATCGCTTCCAGCACGGCGTTGGGGCTGGATTCGAGCAGGGAGGCGTGGACATACAAGTCGGCGAGCGCAAGCACCGCGCCAATGTCGTGGCAGCGCCCGAGGAAGTGCGTGCGCGCCCCGATCCCCAGCGCGTGGGCCAGCGCCTGCAGGTCCGGCTGCCGCTCCCCCTCCCCCACCAGCCAGAGCGACGCGGCCACCCGGTGGCTCAATGCGGCGCAGGCGCGCAGCAGCAGCTCGTGGCCCTTGCCCGGCCAGAAGTTCGCGATGCAGACCAGCGTCTTGCCGCACGCGGGTGGCAACGGCGAAGGCGCCCCGTGCGCGGTCGCAGCTAAACCGCAGGCGTTGTGCACGACGTGGACGGCGCCGCGGTCGAGGCGCCGCTCATGGGCGCAGGCATACTCCGCCGCCGCCAGCGAGTTGGCCACCACCGCGTCAACGAACCGGTTCCCGGCATTCTGCCACCAGCGCTGCCCGCGGGATTGCCACGTCGCCAATTCGCGCCGCGCCGATACAACGCACGGCACGCTCAACAGCCGCGCGGCGACGTTCGCCCACAAGTCGAACCCAAACAGGAAGGTGTGCAGCACGTCCGGACGAAAGCGCCGCATCTCGCGCACGTAGCGCGGCAGGCAGCGTGGATCATGCGGCGGCGGCACGTTCAGCACCACCACGTCAAGCCCGGAATCCAGCGGCAGCGGCCGGCGAGCCGCGTGCAGGGCGAGGATGCGCACAACGTGTCCCCTCCCCTGCAGCTCGCGGGCCAGAAGCAGGAGCTGGCGCTCGGCGCCCCCGATCGACAACTCCGGGATGACATACAGGCATCTCATGGCCGCACCGTCTGCCGCGTTCCGGACGATGTCGCCCATTCGCGCACGTAGCCCGCGACATAGCAGGCGTCCCCCACCACGCGCAGCAGGCGCCCTTGCAGCAGGTAGCGCAGCGTCCGCAGGGGAAAGCGCAACAGTCGCCGGGCAAACCCCGCCCGCAGCGGCTTGCCCTTCCACTCCGCGTCCTCGTCCGTGTCGTAAAGCAGTTCAGGCTGGTGCCGCTGCGCGTAGGCCGAACCGCGGCCGTTGCGGTAGAACATGCGGACGAACGCCCCCCAGTTGGCCGGCACCGGGTGCGTGGCCCACGCCCCCGGCGCGAGCACGACCCGGTAGCCGCTCGCGCGCAGGCGCTGCCGCAGGTCCGGATCGAGTCCCCGCACGATGCTCTCGCGCTCGCCCCCGACGGCGGCGAAAACCTCCTTGCGGAACGCGCAGCACCCGTGGCACGGCATATCGCTGTCCGTCACGCGCTCCACGACCGGCATGTTGAAGCGCGGCAGCTCGCGCGCCACCGCCCGCTGAAAGCGGCCGGCGTCCGCCGGCTGCACGATGGAGGCGCCCGCCATGCCGACCCGCGGATCGGCGCGCAGCACCGCGACCAGCCGCTCCAGCGTGTCGCGCTGCGGCAGCCGGGAATCGTCGTCGAGGATAATCAGAATCGCGCCGCGCGCCTGCGCGGCACCAAGGTTGATGGCCCGGCCCTGCGGGGTCACCCCGACCACGAGGAGAACCTCCACTTCGGGCAGGCTTTGTGCGCGCACGTCTTCCAGCAACCGTGGCACATTGCCCCCGCGGTCGCCGTCACACGATGGGATCACCACGGAGAGCTCTCCCGTGTCAGAGCGCTGCACGCAACGGACAGGGTTGGTAGCGCTCATGGCCTGCCTCGCGCCGGAGGCGCACCGTCTGCGCGTTGCGCCATCACAATCAGTTGATCGCCAGCCAGCGCCGACTGGCCCACGAAGCGCTCCAGCGGCCAGTTGAGAACTCTTGCCAGGCAGCCGCCGACGCCCGTCACGGCACGCACGATACCGCCAAGTCCCACGCGTCGCGCCGCCGCCTGCACGAGCACCCCTGCATTGTAGAACGGGCGATGGAGGCGCAGACGTCGCAGGCCATCGTAGGAAAGCAGGCTGCAGGCGCAGGACGTGCGCTGGACGACACGGAACCCGCCTTGCGCGAGCACACGGCACAGCGCCGCCGGGGAGTAGAGGCACTCGTGGTGCGGCAGAAGGGCCATCCAGCGTCGCCCGAGCAACCGGCGGAAGACACTGCCGTAGTTGGGGGTCTCGATGTAGAGGATACCGTCCGCGGCGAGGAGGGCGACAGCACGCGCCAGGAACGCCTGGGGAGCGACGAGGTGCTCGAATACGTCAAGCAGCGTGATGACGTCGAACTCGAGACCGGCCGGGACATCGGCAAGATCCGGCCCGTCCACTGTAAGCCCCCGCGAGCGGGCGCGTTGCGCCGAACGCGCCTGCATTTCGACGCCATGCACGCGCCAACCCGCCTCCCGCGCGGCCAGCAGGAAGTCGCCGCCCGCGCAGCCGACATCCAGCAGGCGGCCGGGGTGGGCGCGGAGCCGCGCGAGCCGCCGCAGGGTGTCGCGAGCATGGCGACACGCGCCCTCCGAGCGGAAGCCCGCCGTGATGTCGTCCGCGTAAGTGTCGTCGTAGAGGTCCCGCACATCGGCCGGTTTGCGGCGCACGGCCACGCCACATGCGGCACACTCGGCATACAGGAGGTCCGGCCCTGTCGCGTAAGTGCGTGCCGTGGCCGTGAACGCCTGGCCGCACAGCAGGCAGTTGCTTCGGAGAACGGCCGCCGTCATCGTGCCTCCTCACCGCGCCCTGTGCGCGCGGCAAGGCCGCTGGCCAGGAGGCGCCGGAGAACCGACTCGATGTCGAAGGCGCGCATGCAGGCGTAGTCCTCAGGCGCCGGCGAGCCGGTCCCCAACGGACACGTCCCGGGCGCCTGCATGCGCCCGTCCGTCCAACAGCCCTGGCACGCCGCCGGCGACAGCACCGGATGCAGCAGGCGCCGGGGGCCAAAGGCGCGGTGCGGCGTGACCGGTCCATAGCAAACGAGCGCGGGCGTGCCAACCGCCATGGCCAGGTGGGCGAGGCCCGAGTCGGGGCCGATGTACAGGTTGCAGCTCGCCAGCACATGGGCCGTGGCCGCCACGCTCAGGCGATCCACGTAGCAGACGCCGACGCCTGCAACCGGGCATCCCTGGCCAACTTCCACGAAGCCCACGGACGGCGGCTGGCGGGAGATGCCCGCGCACAGTGCGCGCAAGAAAGCCGCCGGCAGGCTCTTGCACGCCCAGCCGGCGCCACAGGAGCACGCGATCCGCAGGGCCGCCCGCGGCAGCGGTTCGGGCAAAGCGCACGCCGGGGGCGCGACAACTTCCGGCTCCACGGCGCGATACGGGATGTGATGCAACCGGCACAGGTGCTGCAGCCGCGGCACGTCGCGCGCATCGTCTTTGGCGAAAAGATACCGATCGCAAGCGAATTCCCCCACATCCGTCCGCACCTGCACGTGCGGATTGCCGCACAACAGCTCGGGGTAGTTGACGGCCACGGTGAGCGAAGCGTCCGGATAGTGCTCATGCACCAGCTGGTAGAAGGGTATGGCCAGGATTTCATCGCCCAGCCGCCACCGGTTCTCGATGTGCACATGCAGGGGCCGCCGCGCCAACTGCTTCGCCAGCCGTCGGAGCGGGCGCACGCGTCGGCGCACCGCGGCCGCGGCTCTCCGCACCCCCCCTGAGGCACTCATGCGCTGCGCTTCTCCGACTGCATCCAGGCCGCCACGTCCTGGAGGATCCGGTCCAGCCCGAACTGCGGATTGTAGCCGATGAGCCGCCGCGCCTTCGAGATGTCGGGACAGCGATCCTGGATATCCTCGAAGCCGGCTTCGTACGCCTCTTCGAACGGGATGTGAGCCACGGGGGAGGCGCTGCCCGTGACCGTCTTCACCCGCCCGGCGAGCGCGTTGATGGTCACCTGCTCCTCCGTCCCGATGTTCACGATCTGCCCGCAGGCCGCCGGCGTTTCCATGAGCCGGACCACGGCGAGGACGACGTCGCGCACATGCGTGAAGCAGCGACTCTGTTCCCCGTTGCCGTAGACGGTGAGGGGGTCACCCGCCAGCGCCTGCCGCACGAACCGCGGCACCACCATGCCATACTGCCCGGTCTGACGCGGCCCGGCCGTGTTGAAGAAGCGGCCCACGACAACCGGCAACCCGTAGTCACGCGCGAAGGCGAGCGCCAGGAACTCGTCGATGGCCTTGGAGCTGGCATAGGCCCAGCGGCTGCGAGACGTGGGCCCGAGCACCATGTCCCCGTCCTCCTCCAGGGCGGAAGCCCGGTTCTTGCCGTACACCTCCGATGTGGACGCAATGAAGAGCGGCGTGCCATACCGGCGGCAGGCGTGCAGCACGCTCGTGGTGCCCAGGATGTTCGTCTCGATCACGTGCGCGGAACGTTCCACGATCAGCTTCACGCCCACGGCCGCCGCCAGGTGATAGACCGCGCCATCCACGTGCTGCACCAGCGAGTCCACGACGTGCTCGTTGAGCACGGTGTCCCTCACGATCCGCAGGTGCGGATTCGCCCGCAGGTGCGCCAGGTTCTCCAGGCGCCCCGTGCTGAAGTCGTCGATGACGATCACCCGCTCGCCCTGCTCCAGCAGCCACTCCGCCAGGTGGGACCCGATGAAACCGGCCCCGCCCGTTACCAGGTTCGTACGCATGTCGTGCCCGTTCTCCTTGTCCCTTGCGCTTGCAGCCGCGGAACGCTGCTGTTTGAAACGGTCTGGATGCGCATAGAGACCGTCGGTTCCTACTAGCCATAAAAGCCCCGCAAGACAAGCCAAAACGCCCGACAGCCGTGACGCTTTAGTGACGCAGGGGGGATGTCGCTAACGGCGGGGACCGCCGTCTCCACGCCTCGTCGCGTGCCCACGCGATGGAGACAGCCGTCCTGGCCGTCTACAAGAGCATTTACGCATGCCGACAACCTGTCCAAAAACGGGAAAAACGAGCAAAACGGGATGGTTGTCGGGAAGAAATCTCTTGAGTCATTCCAGGGGGGGGGCGGATAATACCATACGAGTTAGCAGGCATGCGCAGCTGTATCATGCCGAGGTTCTGGGAGGGAGATCCATGATACGTAGAAGCGTCTTTGCGGGGCGGGGGATCGCGGGGGAAACGGGTTCACGAAGACGCAGTCCGGCCCGGAGTTGCCGGTTCGTCGCCGTCCTGGCGGGGGTGGCCTTCGTTCTCGCCTGTCCGCGGGCCATGGCGGCCAACGCTGTAGCCAACGGAGATTTTTCCGCGAATGCGGCGCTGTTCACAACTTTCCCGGGATACGTGGGCGGCGCCAATCCCGCCGTGATCGCGAACTGGACTCACGCCGGTAACTGCGGCATCAATGGAACCGGCATCAGCACCCCGTTCGGGCCCGCCAGTCAGGCTCTCGCGAACTACTATGCCTTCATTCAAGGCGCCGGTGGGAGTCTCAGCCAAGCCATCCCGCTTCTGCCCAACACCACGTACTTCATCGGATTTCTCGCCGCCAACCGCGCAAGCAACGCCACGGCGGCAGGCCGTGTGCGGATAGCGGACAGCTCCACGACCTACTACGACTCCGGGGTTACCGTTTGGGGCACGGCCGCCTTCGCGCTCAGGACCGCCACCTTCACGACGCCCAACCTCACCGACGGCACCATCACGATCACCTTGTCCAACGCGAGTCCCGGCGGTGACAACACGGTCTGCTACAGCGACGTGTCGATCGACCCCGTCCTCTTCTACGACGATTGCGATGTCGCGCGGAGCGCCAGCCTGACGAGCCCAAAGGGGCGCGCAACAGGGGCGATTCGGTCCGCGGTGACGTACGTCTGGACGTCCACCACGGACGTGGAGATTGACGGCACACTGGACTGGGACGCCAACGGCGACAAGAACGGGCAGAACCAGCAACCTGCGGCCAACGGCACGCAGAGCCTGCGACTGTCTGCCGATTTGGCCCCCTACGTCGCCGGCAAAGTCTGGGACGTCGAGTTCGATCAACGCGTGGCCTGGAGTCATCCGCTGACCTTCGGGCTATCGGACAATGCCCAGAACGGCAACTGGGCTGCTTGGGACGACGGCAACTACGACTTTGCGGCCGGGCAGTACGGAACCGCTCTCCGCTACGACGCCGATAACGAAGCCGGTGGTGGCGGCGCGGTCAGTGTCGACGGCGTGTTCCCCACGCCGCCCACGCTGAGCTTCCACCATTTCCGCATTCGGTTCGACGAGCCCAACCGCACCGCGACCGTCTGGATTGACGGCAACCAGAAGGCGCAGGTGACCACGCTCGACTTCGAAAATGCCGGCCGCTACCTGAGCTGGGGCGAGCCAACGGACTACGCCGGCGCCTTGGACAACATCAAGGTTTCGCTGGTGTTCGGGCCGCCGCCCGACATCGTTCTGTCCAACCTGGCCGCCACCGGGATTTCCACCAACTCGGCTACCTTGAACGCGACCGTGAGCGCGCCTACGACCAATGCGGATGTGGCCGTGTACTGGGGGCCGACGGACGGCGGGAAGGTTGTTGCCGCCTGGAGCAACTCGATCGCCTTGGGTTCGTGGACGAACGTGGCGACAACCAATGTCAGTTACACGCCGGGGCGACTGGACGCGGACACCCTGTACTACTACGCCTTCGGCGCGACGAATCGCGACGCGGTGGCCTGGTCCGGGACGAGGACTTTCTCGACGCTGTTCGCGGCGGCCCAGACACCGGTGTTCATCGGGGCGACGGCGCGTGCGTCAGTGCGTGTTGCGCTAAGCTGGCAGGATCGGTCGGCAACCGAGACCGCTTACCTTCTGTTGCGCTCGGACTCCGGTGCGGCAGGGCCCTATGCGCAGGTCGCGATGCTGCCGGCCAACACGACCAACTACGTCGATGTCGTGCGACCGCAGGCGGTTCTCTTCTACCGCCTGTCGGCGATCAACTCCGTAAGCCAGGGATCGACCGATCCGCGCGCCTGCCAGATCGGTGTCATGACACCGGCCGAGCCCCCGGCGCGGTTTCTCGAAGACTTCGAGAGCCCGGCGGTGGCGGGGTATGCCCAGGGGACGCTTCCCGAGAGCGGGAAATGGGTTGGCG
This sequence comes from uncultured Victivallales bacterium, assembly GCA_964402115.1. Lineage (GTDB taxonomy): Bacteria > Verrucomicrobiota > Kiritimatiellia > UBA8416 > CAYOBW01 > CAYOBW01. The sequence continues at coordinate 7,149 of CAYOBW010000090.1, read as the reverse complement.
CGAACCAAGGGTACAACAGCACGTTGCGCGGGCTGTGCAACAAGGACGGCGGTGATTTCGCGGCTCCCGATCCCAATCGGCAGACGTTTGCCTTTCGGTACACCAACTCTGGCATCACGACGTCGGCGGGGGCGATCGGCTATCTGGTCGCGGGTAGAACGTACACGATCTCTTTCGATGTCGTCAGGGATCAAAACACGGCGACCCACCTGCCCTACACCTGTGCGCTGATCGCATTCGCGGATGGTGCGGCACGGAACGATTGCCGGAGCACACCGGCTGGCAGCAGAGTGCTGGCGTCCCGATCAGGCAACGCACCCGCGGATGGATCATTCGAAAGGGTAACGTTCCAGTATTCAGCTGATCCGGAGGCCGATGCCGCGGATTTGGGCAAGGACTTGGGCTTGCGCTTCTACGGGGCCACTGTCAGCGCCTCGATCGATCACGTTGCCGTGACGGACGATTACCGGTTGACCCCCCCGGGAACGACTCTGATAGTAAGGTGAACGGATGTGGGCAATCGAGGGCCGGCACCAAGCGAAATGCGAATCGCCGTCGGTGCAGATGAGCGAGACATCCTCCGGCACGCGCAGACCCCGGTTCATCGGAAACAGTTGCGTCGTGAAGAAGAGCTGCACCCCGTCGATGATCAGCGCGGTGGGCGGAGTGGCGCTGAACAGGGATTCGAGTCGATCCTGGAAACCCTCCGAACCTTCTTCCCTGGCCGGCAGGTTGTAGGGGCCGCTGCGAATGCCGTGACACTCGAGTTCGGCGAGGAAGTCATTCTCGGACCCCCCCGGTTCCGGAATCCGCCGTTCCTGGCGGACCAGCATGCAGATGCGTCGATGGCCGAGTTCAACCAGCTGCCGCGCGGCTGCTGCGAAAGCGGGCGACTTGTCGGGTCCGATCCCCGCGATCGGCAGCCCCTGGCGGCGGCCAAACAGGGCGAAAGAGGGCATCCGCTGCTCCGCGAACCATTGAAGCACGTCGCGCGAGCCAGCTGCCACCACCCAGGCATCGGCCTTCGTCTCCTCGACCAGCCTGGGGAGCCGTCGCGCGTCCATATCCAGATCGCACAAGGTTCTCGATACGATGAAGGAGGTGTGGCCACCCTCGTCCAGCCGATGCCGCAGGTCGACGATGAAATTCAACCCGGCGTCGGCGGTTTCGTAGAGCAGCAGCGCCACCCGCAACGACCGCCGCGCCAGGGCGCTTTCCGGCACGACGATGCGGCGACAGCGGCCCGCCCCCTGCGACGCCAGGAACCCCTCTTTCTCGAGCAGGCGTAGCCCGGCCTCCACCGTCTTGCGATTGACCCCCAGATCCTCCTCCAGCCGGAGAACCCCCGGCATGAGATCCCTCCACCGCCCCGCCAGCAGACCCTTCCGCAAGTGCGTCCCGACCTGCTCGACGGAGGAAAGCAATCGCAATCGATGCATGTCGGCAACCAGCCCCACAACGGGATGGCTGTCGAGAAGAATTCCTTTGACTCACAAGGGGGGGGATCGGAACATGCCGCGCGAGAAAGCAGGCGTTTGCGAACGATCGAAAACGCGGTACTCAGTAAACGCTGTTACATCTTCAATTGTAAGCACCTATGAAAACGAGGCAGATGATCGGGTCGCTGCCCATTCTGGCGCAGCTTATGGCGGGTTTTGGCCGGGATTGGCAGATCCTGCTCGGCTTCGTCGTTCTGACGCCCCTGTTGATCCAGGCAGCCCCATACGAAACGCTTTACGCCCAAGACGGAAATGACCCAACACCAGCCGAGATCCTCGGCAGCGGCAAACTGCCAACGGGCCGAAACTCAAGCGAGGGCGTGACCGGATCGACCATCGACGTGAACAACCACGCCGTCGAGGTCGGCCCGAACGCAAAACGCGGCATCCCGCAGGACATCCGCATTCACACCCTCGGCAACAGCGTGGTCCCGCGCAAGGATTTCCCGAGGTGGTCACGGTGGTACCAGGAAGACGGCAACACCCAGGTCTTCCGCCTCTTCAAGGGTGAGGAGAACGTCCACAACGCCCGCGAACTGGCGGCGCGGGTGGAGGCCTTCAGTGATTTGAGATGGACGCGCGGCGTCTGGCACGAATGGTGCGGCACCTACACCATCGTCAAACCGCACGGCGCGGCGATCTTCCAGGCCAAGAACGGCGGCGCCCCCAACTGGGCGATCCAGATCAACATGAACGACAACGGGGACGTGATCCTCAATCACCGCCGGATGCCGGATGTGGTGATCGCGAAGAACATGACGGGCAAGCCCTTCCATATCCGCGTGAGGGACAACGGTCATGATTACGAAGTGTATCTCGATGGGGCGAAAGTCGGCGAAGGTTCATGGGCGCGCCCTGAAGGTGAAACAGGTTTCCGCTGGGGCATGTATGTTGGTGCACGCGAGGTGAAGCATGACGCAATGGTCTTTGTCACGGGGGCGGCGGTCGATGCGGACCAGCTTGTGGCTCCGCAGAAACAACCACGATCCGCTTCATCAAGTAACCCCAAAGCAGAGAAGCAGGGCAAATCCAAATGAATGACCGTTCCATCCGCTCGAAGGCAATTTTAACAATAGGTGCCGCATCGCTTCTGGCTCCGCTGTCCGCGCACGCCGCCGCCGAAGTGAAGGACAAGCCCAACATCGTCTTCGTCCTCTTTGACGACATGGGCTACGGTCAGCCGAAGTGCTATCGCGAGGGCACGGCGTTCAAGACGCCGAATATCGACCGGCTTGCGCGGGAAGGCATGCGATTCACTGACGCGCACTCGGCGGCATCCGTCTGTACGCCGACCCGCTACGGCGTGCTCACAGGCCGTTATCCGTCACGCATCGGGCAGTATGGCGTGCTCACGACCTATTCGCCGCCCATCATCCCCAAGTCGCGCCTGACCGTGGCCTCGTTGCTCAAACAATGCGGCTACGACACCGCGTGCATCGGCAAGTGGCACCTCGGCATGGACTGGGGCGGCAAGCCGGGAAATGAAAAGACCATCCGCGTCGGCACGCGCCTCGTGACGAGCCCCAACGCCGCCGGCTTCGATTACTTTTACGGCTACACCCACGCACGGAACTTCGGGACTATCATTGAGCAGGACAAGGTCGAGGCGAATGTCGAAGAGGTCGAAACCCAGCCGCGGCTGGCGGAGAAGGTGGTGGCGTTCCTTGACAACCCCGCGCGGCTGGGCAAGCCCTTTTTCCTCTATCTGCCCCTGTGCCCGCCGCACACGCCGATTGTGCCCGCACCGGCGTTCGTCGGGAAAAGCGGGACCAAAGGCCCTGAGGGCAACTACGGCGACTGGCTGTATCAGGGCGACTGCGTGCTCGGCCAGGTGCTTGAGGCCCTGGATCGCCAGAAACTTACTGACCGCACCCTCATCATGGTCAGCAGCGACAACGGCGCCGCCGGGCGCTCGTATGTGCCCTTGCGCGGTGCGAAGTCCAGCATCTACGAAGGCGGACACCGCGAGCCCTTCCTCGCGCGCTGGCCGGGCAAGATCAAGGCCGGCACGGTGTGCGACGACGTCATCTGTCTCAACGACCTCATGGCCACCTGCGCGGAGATCGTCGGGGCGAAACTTCCCGACAACGCGGGCGAGGATAGCGTGAGCATCCTGCCCGACCTGCTCGGAACCGCAAAGGGACCGGTCCGCGAGGCGACCCTTCATCAGGCACCCAACCGCGATCTCGCCATCCGCCAGGGCCCTTGGAAGCTCATCTTCCTCAAGAAGGGCGGACGCGAACTCTACAACCTGAAAACCGACTTGAGCGAAGCCACCAACGTGGCCCAGGCGAACCCGGATGTCGTCGAGCGCCTCACGGTCCTCATGCGCCGCTATCTGACTGAAGGCCGCAGCACCGTCGGCGCCCCGCAGAAAAACGAGGCGGAAATGTCCATCGACGCTTCTGCCGGCGGCGGTGGGGAGCAGAAGAGCAAGAAGGCAAAGAAGAAAGACAAGAAGGAAGTGGCTCTCGCAAACAATGAGATCAAAGTGGCAAAACACTGAAACCAACCACGAAGGGCATTGCCATGATCGAAACCGAACGAGAAGCTGAATCACAACCGTCAAGAGGATCCAGCCAGACAGTTGTCTCCCGTGAAATGCTGAAGCTGACGAGTCGATGCGCAGCAGCGGGGGTCTTTGTCCTTGCGACTGGCGCGTTCGCAGCACGAGCGCCGGAGCCGCAAACAAGCAGGGACGCTTTGGCGCAGGCCTTCGCGACCCCTCCCCGGGAAGCCCAGACGTGGTGCTACTGGTGGTGGCTCAACGGCGCAGCCAGCAAGGAAGGGATCACGCGCGATTTCGAGGAGATGCGCAAGCAGGGTATCAACGGGGCGCTGCTCTTTGACGCCGGCGAGGCGGGACCAGCGGCGCCCCGTGGCCCGCACTTCATGGGCCCCGAATGGCGCGAACTCTACAAGCACGCCCTACGCGAGGCGGACCGCTGCGGCATCGTGCTGACCGTCAACCTCTGCAGTGGCTGGAACGCGGGCGGGCCGTGGGTGACGCCTGAATATGCGGCGAAAAGGCTGGTCAGTTCGGAGGGTGTCGTGAAAGGCCCCGAGAAGGTCACCCTCGCCCTGCCGCAACCGCAAGCCGTGCAGGGATTCTATCGTGACGTTGTTGTCCTGGCCTGTCCCATGGGGTCGAACGGGCTGTCCGCCACGTTGAGCGCCAGTTCGCAGTATCAGGAGTACGGACCCATCCTGGCCGAGGATGGAGATGACACCTCGCGCTGGATCTCCAACGGCGACAAGCCGGGCATGGGGCCGACACCGGAGAAGCCGGAATTCCTGCAGTTTGATTTGCACACGCCCCAGGCGGTGGCGGGGATCTATTTGAAGCCTTATCCGGATTGCGGCCCCAGCGAAGTCGAGGTGCAATGCTCGGATGATGGCAAGACGTTCCGGACGCTCAAGCGCGAGGCATTCAAGCTCCTGGAGGCGAAACCCATCCTCTTCGAGGAAACTCGCGCAAACCATTTCCGCGTCGTCTTCCTTGCATCGCACCCCTTCCACGGCCAGGCGAACTGGAATGTACAGGTTGCCACTCTTGCGCTGCTGGCACCGAATCAGAAAGCTCCCGCGCGCTCAGTATGGGAAAGCCGGTCCGCAGTCGATATCACGCGATTCATGGCTCCGGACGGCAGACTCCAGTGGCAGGCGCCTGACGGAAAATGGAGGATTCTGCGCATCGGGTACACCCTTCATGGCAACGTCATCAAGTGCATCGGCTCAGGTCCGGCCGGGCTGGAGATTGACACGCTGAGTGCGGCGGCGACGGATGCGCACTTCGCCGAGACGGGCGCCAAACTGCTCGCCGATGCCGGCCCGCTGGCGGGCAGGACGCTCCAGTATTTTCATATCGACAGTTGGGAACTGGGGCAGCCGACCTGGACGCCGAAGATGCGCGCGGAATTCCAGAAGCGGCGCGGCTATGATCCGCTGGTCTGGCTGCCTGCCGTGCTGGGGCAGCCCGTGGACACGGCCGCGGAGGCAGCCCGTTTCATGCAGGACTACCGCCGCACAATCGCTGACCTGGTAGCAGACAACTACTATGGACGGCTGGAGGAGTTATGCATCAAAGGCGGACTCCGCGGGAGCCATCCCGAGTCCGGCGGACCGTTCTTTACCCACTGGATCGACGCGCTGCAGTGCCTGGGCAAAACAGCCATCCCGATGGGCGAGTTCTGGCGTCGGAACTACGAGCCGGATGGCGATGTCACCCATCCCGATAACCCCAGCCTCAAGCAGGCCGCCAGTGCCGCGCATATCTACGGCAAGCCGCTCTGCCAGGCCGAGGCCTTCACCTCGATGGCCGCCTGCGACTGGACCGCCGCACCCTGGATCTTCAAGGATATCGGAGACAAGGCCTTCTGCGAGGGGCTCACCCGCAACGTGCTCTGCTTCTGGGTTCATCAACCCAACCCTGAGGCCAGGCCGGGCTTCCAGTGGCCCCACGTGGGAACGCACTTTGACAGCAACATCACCTGGTGGCCCATGGCCGAGGGGTGGCTGACCTATCTGGCCCGCTGCCAGGTTATGCTGCGACAGGGATTGTTCGTCGCGGACTTCGCCTACCTTCAGGAGGAGAGCATCCCCAGCTTCCTCCAAAAGCGTCACGAGCAACAGCCGACGCGCCCCGCAGGGTTCGATTACGACGTGCTCAACGCCGAGGTGCTCCTGACGCGCGTCACGGCTCAGGGCGGTCGCCTGGTGCTTCCTGACGGGCTGAGCTACCGTTACCTCGTCCTGCCGCATGAAGCCAATGCCAGCCTGTCGCCAGCCACCCTGGAGAAGGTGAACGCGCTGGCAGCGACCGGTGTCACCGTCATCGGTCCCGCCGCACGGCTCCCGGATGTTCCGAAGATGCGCCAGGGGACGCTCGACGCCATCATTCGCGCCGATGGTCAACAGCCCGACATCGAGTTCCGGAATCCAGCGCCCAAGGCGAGTTTCGATTGGATCCACCGCCGTGACGGCGAAAGGGACATCTACTTCATCAGCAACCAGAGCCTTATGGATGTGAAGGTGCCGGTTGTCTTCCGAGTGGGAGACAAGACGCCTGAACTCTGGGACGCGGTGACCGGAAAGATGCGTCCACTCCCGGCAGCTGAAGGGACGCAGGACGGCAGAACTGAAATACCCATGGCCTTCGCGCCCCGGCAGAGCTGGTTTGTGGTGTTCAGCAGACAGGAGTCAGGCGACAGGAGGCGGGAGGCAGGCGGCAATTTCCCTGAGCTGAAGCCTGTTCAGGAATTGACCGGGGCATGGGAAGTCACCTTCGATGCGGCTTGGTTCTATCCGGATAACGGCACGGGCGGCAAGATGACGTTCAGCGCTTTGTCCGATTGGACCGCTCACTCTGACCCGGCGATCAAACACTACTCGGGCATTGCGACCTACCGGAAGACGTTCAGCTACCCTGAACCCAGAACCCCGACCCCTCTCTTCCTCAACCTCGGCGCTGTCAAGAACGTCGCCCGTGTCCGTCTCAACGGCCATGATCTCGGCACGGTCTGGACCGCGCCCTGGCAGGTCGATGTCACAGATGCCCTGAAGCCGGGTTCCAACGCGCTGGAGATCGAGGTGGCTAACCTCTGGCCGAACCGGCTGATCGGCGATGCGACCCTGCCCAAGGAGCAGCGCC
>CAYOBW010000089.1:0-24604 GCA_964402115.1 uncultured Victivallales bacterium | reverse complement strand
CCGGGTCGGGGGCCCCCGGCGCGTACAGGTCGAGGCAGTGGCGCCGCCGCCCGGCCTGGTGCGTCACGCGCCCCGCGCCGCACAGCTCCGTCCAGGTGCCATACACCGGCGTGTTGACGTCGATCCAGGTGTGCAGCCGGTCCCACGCCTCCGCGTCCAGCCGCACCCCGTGATGCCCGCGTTCGAGGCGCTGGCACAGCTCGCTGGTGCCCGCGTGGAACTCGTACGGCGGCAGCAGGTGCATATCGCTCTCGATGGTGTGGCCCCGGACGTACCGGCGCAGGGCGAGATAGGCCGGCGGGAACGGCGTCTCGATGTAGGCCGCGCTCTTCGCGGCCATGTGCACGGCCGGCCGGCGGGAGAAGTCCGGACGTTCCGCCGCCGCGCCGTTGTGACAGCCCACGCAGTAGCGGTCCAGCACGGGCTGCACCTCGCGCTCGAAGGCAAAGCCGCGCGCGGGCCCATACCAGGGCTCGATGCGCGCCGGTTCGCCCCGCACGGCCCGCGGGTTGGCCGCCATGCCGCCCGCGCCGCTGCTCTGCGACTCGTGGCAGCCGACGCAGGTCTGCACTTCGCCCGGCATGGCGGTTGTCCAGCTTCGCATCAGCGCCAGGGCACGGTTCTGCGCGTCGAGCGGCTGCAGGGAAATGGGCGTGTTCGCCGGCACCTCGAAGTATGCCGAACCGTCGGGCGCCACCGGCACGGTCCCCAGCACGCGCTTGATGTCCCACGGGCCGTCCATGCCGATGCGGTCGATCTGCCCGCCCATGCCGTGGTAGGAGAAGTGGTACGTAACCAGGCGCAGCCGCTTGACCGTCCCGCGCGGCACGCCGGCCAGCCCCGGCCCGGCGTAGATGTCGGCGATCTGCATGCGCGCCGCGGCGGTCCCCTCCGCCACGCGCGAGGGAATCACCGGCGCGCGCGCCTGCGGCCGCAGGGGCAGCGGTTCCAGCAGCGCCGCATCGGGGCACTCCTTCACCAGCACGAGGTTGTCGAAGACGTCCGCCAGGTAAATGCCCCACGGCGCGGCGGCATCCGGCTTGCAGGCCGCCAGCACGTAGTTCTCGCTCAGCGGCCAGGGATGCAGGAACTTCGGCCACGAGCCGCCCACAAGGCCGTCGCGGATCACCGCCTCCACGCGCCGGCCCCGGCCCGGGATCCGCTGCACCGCGCCCTCCGCCTCGCGCCGCCCGCGGGCGGGATCGAACACAACCAGCTCGCCCATGCGCGGCACGTCGTGGTGGCCGCTGACGATGCCCACGAACTTCGACGGGTGCCCCGGCATCGGCCGGGCGAAGAAGAGGCTGTTCGGCCAGTAGGAGTTGCTCCCGTACAGCTCGCGCTGGTTCGTGCCGTCCGGGTTCATCGTGAAGAGGATCCGCGACACGTAGTGCGGAATGTCCGCGTACTCCCACCGCAGGTACATGACGCGGCCGTCGGGCATGACCGTCGGGCACCAGTTGTGGTCCTGGTCGAAGGTGAGCCGGCGAATGGCCCCGCTGTCGCGCGACCAGCGGTAGAGGTTCGCCACGTGCGAGGAGCCGCGCACGCAGGGCACGCCGATGAACGGGGCCGTCGACGCAAAGATCAGGCTCTCGTCGGGCAGGTAGCAGGCATCGTAGTTGTCCACGTCCGGCTCCGCGATCTGCGGCACGACGACGGGAGGCGCCGCGCCATCGACCCGCCCTTCGAACACGCGCCACCGGCCATTCGTGGCCACGGACGAGAAGAGGAAGCGCGTGCCGTCGGCATGCAGGTCGACGTCCCCGACGAACACGGGCTGCGGCGGCTGGAACACGACGGTCAGCGCACCGTTGGTGTCCAGCGGCGAGAGCTGAACGATGGCGTTCTTGAAACCGGAACGCGGCAGGGAGCTGTTGCCGTCCCAGTTGGCGGGCAGCCCCAGCGGCCCAGCCGTGCCGCGGCGCACGAGCAGCAGGCGGTCGAAGTCCAGCAGCGGGTTGGCCAGCAGGGCCGCGCGGCGCAGGCGGGCGAGGCCCGCCTGGTCGGCGGGCGCGAGCGCGCGCAGCCGCTCCAGGCAGGCGGCCCCTGCCGGGTAGCGCGAACCGAACGTGGCCTGCAGGTCGCGAATGGCCGCTTCGAGGGCGGCCGCATCGCCGCTGTCGCCCGCCCGCGCCCAGCCTCCCGCGCCCGCCAGGCTCACGCCCAGCCAGGCCAGAGCCAACACGTGAACCGCTCGGTGTACGCGCATGCGTCAGCCTCCCTCTACTCGAGCACGGCCCGGGCGATCTCGCCGCGCAGCTGCCGGTCCGCGCCCGCCAGGTCGTAGACCCCGTAGAACAGCGACACGGAGTCGAGCCACACCATCAGCCGGTGCCAGTCCTCGGGCGGCAATTTCACGTCGTGATGGCCCTTTTCGAGCAGCGCGAATAGCAGCGAGGCGCGGGCGCCGAACGCGCCCGGCGTCGTGCGATAGAACTTCGGATCGTTCCAGCCGCGCCCCCCGTAATCGTAGAACCCGTACTTCGGCGCCAGGGAGACGTAGGAGGCGTAGAAACGCGTGTTCCCGTACATGCCTGGGCCGGTGTGGCGCACGACCTCCGCGTCCAGCCGCGGCGCCTTGTCCGGGTTCTTCTGGTGGCATGCCAGGCAGTTCCGCTCGAGGACGGGCTGCACGAGGCGCGGGTAGCTGAACGGGCAGGTTCCGTCCACATCCGGCGCGATGGGCGACGGCGGACGCCGCAGCGCCAGCGGCTGGGACGCCGCGCGGGGCTGCGGCGCCACCCCCTTCGGCTCGTGACACCCCTGGCACATCACCCGCTCGCCCGGCTGGAAATGGGTTGAGGAGCGCATGGAGGTGACAGCCAGCCCCCGCTCGTCGAGCGCCTGGAAGTAAACCTCGCGCCGGGCGGGAATCGTGAAGTGGGCGCTGCCGTCAGCCTCGACCGGCACGGTTCCCAGCACGGAGCGGGCGAGGTTGATCGAATCGGACGCCTGGGGGATCTGGATGCCGACGGCGTGCGGCGTCTGGGCCGTGCCATAGAGCGCGGGGTAGATCTGGTAGATGCGCAGCGCCTTGATCTGCGTACCGGCCGGCCACGGCAGGAGCGCCCGGTAAACATCCACGATCGCCACGGTCGCCGTCGCCGGCTGGTCCGCCGGCACCCGCTCCGACATGTCGGGCACGACCGGCGGCGTGGGCCGGGGCTGCAGCGGCAGCGGACTGACGCAAGCGATGTCGGGATCCGCGTAGAGCAGCTCCTTGTTGCCGAAGCTGTCGAGCAGGTACAGCCCGTAGCCGTTCGGCTGGCGCTGCCGCGCCCGGCGCCCTCCCCCCGCCGCCTCGGGATCGTACGCGCACAGGTAGTAATCCTCGCTGAGCGGCCAGGCGGTGCCGTAGGCCTGCGCGCCGCCCTGCGATTCGGGGAAGCCGACCTCCGGCGTCAGCCGCTTCAGCGGCGCCATGGCGTCATCGTCGGCCACGCGCGGATCGATGACCACCAGCGAACCGAACGACACGCCGTGGTGCGGCGCACCGGTGGCGACAAACCGGTGCGAGCCGGGTATCGCGCGCACGTCCACCTCCATGTCCGGCCGCTGGTGGCGAAGCGCGAAGTTGCCGTGCACCGAACGCGGGTCGCGCCCGTCGGGCGTGGTGATCCACGGCTGGTGCGCCGTGCAGCCGTGCCGGTCCACGTAGTCCCAGCGCGTCCAGACGATCATCCCGTCGTGCGTGACGCTGGGGTTCCACTCGTTGGTCTCGTGGAACGACAGGCAGCGGATATCGCCGCCAGCGGCGGCCATGTCGTACAGCGTGTAGTTCGGGCACACCCGCCCGCAGCGCAGGTAGCCCCCGCGGCGCTCGGTGATGAAGGCCAGGCGACCGCTCGGCAGGAAGCAGGGATCGAAGTCGTTCCAGGCGCCATCGGTGAGCATGCGCAGGTTGCGGCCATCCACGTCCACGGTGAACACGTGGAAGCAGCGCCCCGTCGGCCACCCCCCCTGCGTGGGGTCAGCCTGCGTCCGATGGGCGCCGTCGCCCGTGCAGGCGGTATAGGCAAACGCCAGCGTCCGGCCGTCGAAGGAGAGGTCCGGCGTGACGAACGCGCCCCCCTCCGTCGCCTCCCCACGCACGTGACCCATGCCGTCATAGCCGACGTTCCACTCCCGTCGCGGGCCGCCCCCCAGCGCCTGGCCCTTCAGCCGGCCGTTGGCCACGACCGCGTCAGCCAGCACGTCGCGGAGGCGCGGGGCGGGGCCGAAGGCGTCCTCCAGCACGAAGAGGCCGCCGCCCGGCTGCTGCGCCGCGCCGTAGAACTGGTCGCACATGTGCCCGTAGATGCGCTGGTTGCGCTTGACGAAGGCGATGTCGCGGAAGCTCAGCAGCGGGTTGGCGAAGGCGATCCGTCGCCGGACAACGCACGTCTCCTCGAACAGCGTCCGGCGCGCGGCCGTGTTCGTCACCGCCACGCCGGCCGCGCGGGCTTCCAGCGCCGCCAGCGCGACCGCAGCGGCAGCCAGGTCGCGCGCGGCAGGCTGGCGGCGCAGATCGGCCAGCAGCGACCCGGTGCGCCGCAGCGTGATGTCCAGCGGATCGCGATCCGCAGCCAGGATGAGCGCCTCGGGGCGGAACGTCTGGGGGGCCAGCGGGGCGAACCGCGCGCGCTGTCCGAGATCGCGCTGCAGCAAGTCCCACTGCACGGCAGCCTCGCCCGCGGGAAAAGGGCCGGCGGGGGGCACGGGCGCCAGCCAGGCATTCGTCGCACCGGCGGTCACCCCCGCTGCCCCCAGCACCCCGGCCAGTACCGTTGCCCATCCGCCGCGCTTGCTCGCTCGCATACTCCAGCCTCCCACGCGCCCCGTCCACGGGAACCGGGGCAAGCGTCCCAAGCTTCCTGCCACAACCGCGCACACCATGCAACCGAAACCTGCGGCCTTGTGAATTTCCTAGCCGCCGCGACGCCAATCCGCTACGTTTCGGTGCGTTTCGTGGCGTACAGCGGCCGGCGCGCAGGAGTCCCCGCACGTACCGCGGAAGTGTCCGTCAATGCCGAAGCACAGGGTGAAATCAATGAAACGAACCGAGAGCCGACCTAACGTGCGATCTTCGTCCGCCTACGCGCAGGCCGGTGTGGATATCGACGAGAAGATGAAGGGGCTGGCCAACGCCAAGCGCATGATCGAGGCCACCGCCACGCGCGGCGTGCTCAGCAAGATCGGCGCCTTCGGCGGCATGTTCGCCGCGCCGGGTGCGGGCCGCATTCTCGTCGCCAGCGCCGACGGCGTCGGCACGAAGCTCAAAGTCGCCGCGCTGGCCAACCGCCATGACACCGTCGGCCAGGATCTCGTGAACCACTGCGTCAACGACATCCTCGTGCAGGGCGCGCGGCCGCTCTTCTTCCTGGACTACGTGGGCGCCTCGCAGCTCACCGGCAAGCTCATCAACGCCATTCTGCGCGGCGTCTGCAAGGCGTGCCGCGCAAACGGCTGCGCGCTGCTTGGCGGCGAAACGGCGGAGCTGCCCGGCCTTTACCCGCCGGGCGAATACGACCTGGTCGGCACCATCGTCGGCGTGGTCGAACGGCGCGAGCTGGTGACGGGCGCCAGCATCCGGCCGGGCGATGTCATCATCGGGCTGCCGTCGACCGGCCTGCAGACCAACGGCTATTCGCTGGCTCGCAAGGTCATCTTCGAGCAGGCCGGCCTGACCGTGAAAGACCGGCTTCCCGGCACGACGAAAACCGTGGCCGACGCCCTGCTGGCCGTTCACGGGAGCTTCCTCGCCCCCATCACGCGCCTGCGCCGGAGCGTGACCGTGCGGGGCATGGCCCACATCACGGGCGGCGGCTTCTACGACAACATCCCGCGCGTGCTGTCCGAGAACACGCTCGCGGTCGTCAGCAAGGCCGCCTGGACCGTCCCCCCGCTCTTCCGTTTCATCCAGGAGCGCGGAGGGGTTTCCGAGGAGGAGATGTATCGCGTCTTCAACATGGGCATCGGGTACGTCGCGATCGTGCGAGCCAAGGACGCCGCGAGGGCGCTGGGCGTCCTGAAGCAGGGCGGCACGCGCGCCGCGATCGTCGGCATGATCGAGGCGGGGCCTCGCGACTGCCTGGTCGTGTAGGGCAGGCGGCTACTCCTGCCACCAGTCCCGGCCGCTCCGCACGCCCGCGCGGCCAGCCGACCGGCCGCTCGCACCCGGCGTCGTCAGCTGCTGGGGTGTTGCGTCGTAGCGTGTCGGCGCATTCAACTCGATGCGGTCGAGATTCCAGTACCGGCTGGCCTCGGCGCCCTGCATGGTCGAGAGGTCCTGCCCCTGCACGTCGCTGAACCGCTGGCCCCGATCCTTTTCCAGACTCCGCACTTCGTCGGCCAGCCAGCCCCAGCTCACGCCCTCGCCGATATCGGCCCCCAGGTCTCCGCCCCACGGATCGAGATCGGCATCCTCGATCCCCAGCGCCCCGCGCCCGCGCCCCTTGCGCACGCCACTGACGCCGGTGCCATCGGCCGGCAGCAACAACACCGGCGTCGACGCCTCGCCAAACGACCGCCGCCGGTGCAACGCGATGGGGTCCACCGTGTCCGGGTCCACACCCTCCGCGAGGGCGCCTGACAGGCTCGCACCGAACGGCCTGACCAGCGTGATGCCCGTCGCCGCGGCGTTCCGCCAGGGCGCCGGCACGCCGGCTGCCACCGGCGCCGCGGGCTGGGGCGCCGGCGCGAGCGCCAGACCCAGCAGACCACCCAGCGCTGCAAGGGCTACGGCGCTGTACCGCAACAGCCCGACGTTCACAGGCGCCTCCCCCCCGCCGGCGCCAGTCCGCGCAGCTCAGCCATGAAGCGCTGAACGACCTGCACCACCGTATCCGGCGCCACGGGCTTGAGCAGGCAGGTGTGCCGATCGGAGTGCTCCAGCTGCGCGGCCAGCGAACCCGGCGCGACGTAGCCGGTGCAGAAAACCACCCGCGGCTCCTCCCAGCCCTGCGCCGTGCAATGCGCCTCTATCTCGACGAAAGCCGCGTCACCCGTCTGCTTCGGCATCATGATATCGAGAACCAGCAGGGCCGGGTGATACCGTTTGAAGAGCGCAACCGCCTCCTCCCCGTCGGCGGCCAGGTCCACCTGCACGCCCGGGCAAGCGGTCCGCAACAGCAGCCCGAGGGTGTACCGGATGGCGTGGTTGTCGTCCGCCACCATGATGCGCCGCCGGTCGGCCGGCACGCGCCCAGCCGCCCTGGCGACCGCGTCGTCGGTCGCCTTGGGCGTCGGCATCCGCTCGCCCTGTTCCTCGCGCAGCCGCCGCAGGACATCGGCAATCGTCTCCAGGCGGTCCGCGCTCGTGCGCGCCTCCACCTCGCAGCGCAAGGCCTGCAACCGCGGCTCCGCATCGCGCAGGCAGACGACAATGAAGGAGCCCGACGCGCTATTGAGCATGGACGCCGCGAGATCGGCCCGCACGACATCGTCCGTGTGCAGGCGAAAGGTCTGCTCCACGAAAACGTGCCCCTGCACGCGCACCCGCTCCAGCAGATCCTCCCCGACGTCCTCGGCGGGGCCGAAGAGTTCCTGGAACCGCCGCCCGATGAGAGCACCCGGCTCGCTGCGATGCCAGCGCACGGACGCCGCGTTGCAGGACACAATCGCGGCATTCTCGGTGGAGACGATGAACACCGGATCCAAGACGCAGTCCAGCAAAACCTGAAGGCCCACGCCCAGGTCCGCCGGCGACCCACCGGCGTGAGCTGCGTCTGCCACGGATGTCGTCGTCGTCCCAACGGTTTGCTTGCTCATGCGTATCCACTCCCCGGCGCCAGTCAGCCTGACCACCGGCCCCCCGGCCAGAACCACCAGCCGTGCGTCACGCTAGTGTGCTGTCATGCAAATACACCTGCAATACTCCCTCGTCATCCTGAGCGAAGCGAAGGATCTCGGCTTTTCGATGAGCCCGAGATTCCTCGCTACGCTCGGAATGACAAGCCTTTGCACATTATGTCATCGCATTTGCCTGACAGCACACTAGATGAAAAGCACCGCGAGTGCAAGGTGTTCGCCAGCCGTTCCTTGATCTGCCGCGGCAAACATGCAGCGCCTCAATACCGTCTCGTGCTCTTGCGGCTCGACGGCGTCTCGCCCTCCCGGGGAGAACACCAAGCATGGCCTGCTTCTATTTGGGGAGGGCGACGCTCCGCGGAGCCGTGCGAACATGCGGGTTTTACGCAGAACACAGCATGTAGCCGTGCTGACACGCGGATTTGGGCCGCCCGGGTGCGCTTGCAACCGTTGCAGGGTGGAGGGGATGGCAGCGCCGACGGGCGGCCCGCTAGCGACCGCCGCCGGCGGCGCCCAGCGCTTCCAGGCGCGCGGCCATGGCCCGCACCCGCGCCGCCTCCGTCGCCGCCACATTCCGGGTCTCGCCGGGATCGGCGGCCAGGTCGAACAGCATGCCGCCGGGGTCGTTGGCCAGGTCCGTATCGGTATAAGCCGAACGCCGCGGCCCCTTGCCGGGCACGATGTACTTCCAGGCGCCCTGGCGCAGCGCCAGCACGTTGCCCTGCTCCACCAGCTCCTCGCGGCCCGTGGCGGACTCGCCGAGCAGGGCGGGCAGCACGTTCCGGCCATCCGGCCCATCCCCGGTCGCCAGCGGCTGGCCCACCAGGGCAGCCAGCGAGGTCAACAGGTCCATCTGGCAGACCAGCGCCCCGGAGACGCCCGGCTTGACCCGCCCCGGCCAGCGCACGACCAGCGGCACCCGCGTGCCGCCCTCGAACGCACTGTACTTGCCGCCGCGCCACGGTCCGGCGGGCTTGTGCGCGCCAAGCTTGGCGACCGCCCCGTCCTGGTAGCCGTCGTCGATCACCGGCCCGTTGTCGCTCGTGAACACCACCAGCGTATTCGTCGCAAGGTTCAACCGGTCCAGCGTCGCCAGCAATTCGCCGACACACCAATCGAACTGCACGATGGCATCGCCGCGCGCCCCCATCGTCGTCTTGCCGACAAAGCGCGGATGGGGCACCCGCGGCACATGGATGTCGTGCGTGCCAAAGTAGAGAAAGAAGGGGGCCTTGCGCGACTCCTCCAGGAACCGCACGCCCTGGCGCACGAACACGTCGGCCATATCCTCGTCCTTCCACAGCGCGGCCTTGCCGCCCTGCATGAAGCCGATACGCCCGATCCCGTTGACCACCGCCATGTTGTGACCATGGCTCCAGTCCAGCCGCAGATCCGCGCGGTTCTTGATCCCCGTCGGCTCGCCGTCGAATGCCTGCTGATAGCTCACGCGGATGGGGTCGGCCGGGTCCAGGCCGACCACTTTCCCGTCTGCGACGTAGACGCACGGCACGCGATCCCCCGTGGCCGCCATAATGAAGCTGTAGTCGAAGCCGATCTCCCGCGGGCCGGGACGTATGGGCTGGTTCCAGTCCAGCGGCTCGCCGGCCTTGCCGAGGCCCAGGTGCCATTTGCCGACGGCGCCGGTCCGGTAGCCGGCCTTGCGCAACATGGAGGGCAGCGTCGTGCGGCCGGGGTCGATGATCAGGGAGGCGTCCCCGGGCAGCACGCCGGTGCCCTTCTTGCGCCACGCGTACTCGCCCGTCAGCAGGGCGTACCGCGAGGGCGTGCAGGTGGCTGCCGCCGCGTGGGCGTCCGTGAACCGCAGGCCCTCGCGGGCCAGCCGGTCCACGTGGGGCGTCGCGACCGCGGTGGCGCCGTTGCAGCCCACGTCGCCGTAGCCGAGGTCATCCGCGTAGACCAGCAGGATGTTCGGCGGGGCGGCAGACATGCGCCCGCCCACGCCAACGGCCAGCAGCGCCGCCAGCGCCAGCGTCGTCCGAGCCCGCGAACCACCCTGTCTGCCCGTCACGCTTCCGCTCATGTCACGCCTCCCTGGGTTGCCTGCTTCCCGCGCGGCAACTGCTTGAATGTCTCCATCATGGCCTGCCTACCGCTCCAACCCCGGCAGCCCCTCCAGCACGGCCACGGCGATCTCCGCCCGCCCGAAGGGCGCGCTGACCTGGTAGCCGGCCACGCGCGGCGCAATCCGCACGCAAGTCTCGCGCGCGATGGCCACGCCCACCCGGATGCCCTCCTCCTTCGTCGTACAGCCGCGCATCCGCTCCATCACCTCGTCCGGCACCGTCACGCCGGGCACCTCGTTGCGCATGAACTCGGCGTTCTTGAAACTCACCAGCGGCCAGACGCCCGCCAGCACCGGGATCCGGCTGCCGCCCGCCTCCACCTCGTCCAGGAACCGCAGCAGCGCCTCCGCGTCGAAGACCGGCTGCGTGATGGCGAACTCCGCCCCGGCTACCACTTTCCGGTGGTAGCGCTCGATCTCCGTCTGCAGGGACACGGCGCACGGGTTGGCGCCCACGCCGGCGAAGATGGAGGTCGGCGGCGAAACGGGATTGCCCCCGATGTCGCGCCCGTGATTGAGGTTCGTCACCACCTGCATGAGCCCGATCGCGTCCACGTCGAAGACGCCCGTCGCATCCGGGTAGTCGCCCAGCTTGGGCGGGTCGCCCGTGACGATCAGCAGGTTGCGCAGGCCCGCCACCTGCGCCCCGAGGAGGTCCGACTGCATCCCGATCAGGTTCCGGTCGCGGCAGCAGTAGTGCAGGACGGGCTCGATGCCCACCCGCTCCTGGATGGCCAGCGCGGCGATCATCGGCGACACGCGGGCGCTGGCGCGGGGACCGTCCGGAATGTTGATCGCGTCCACCCCGCTCGCCTTGCAGAGCCGCGCCTTCTCGAGCAGGCCGCCCAGGTCGCACGACTTCGGCGGCAGCAGCTCCACGGACGAGACTTTCAGGCCCCGGCTCAGCCGCTCCGCGAGGCGCGACTTGAGCGCCGTGGGCACGGCGGGCACAACCGCCTCCTCCGCACGCAGCGCCCGGATCTGCGCGTGGCGCTTGACGCCGCTCAGGGACTTGATGGCCCGCGCAGCGACGCGGATATGCTCCGGCGTGGTGCCGCAGCACCCCCCCACGCCGCGCGCCCCCAGCTCGATGAACTTCTTCGCGTACTCGGTGAAATACTCCGGGCTCGACAGGTAGATAAGCCGCCCGTCCACCGGACGCGGCATACCGGCGTTGGGCATGACCACGAGCGGTTTGGCGATGTGCGGCAGGATCCGTTCCACGGCCTCGTACGCATCCGACGGCCCCACCCCGCAGTTGATGCCCACGATGTCCACGTCCGGGTTCTGGCTGAGGAGGGCAGCCGCCGCGTCCACGCGGCCGCCCAGGGCGGTCTCGTCGCCGGAGCGCACGGTGAACGACGCCAGGACGGGCTTGCCCGTGGCGCGCGCCACGGCGGCGGCCAGCTGCAGCTCCTCGGGGTGGACGAACGTCTCGAGCGCGATCAGGTCCGCGCCCTCGTCCGCGAGCAGGTTGATCTGCTCGGTCAGCGCTGCGCGGATCCCGGCGGCGTGTGCCGCGCTCCAGCCCTGCGCGGATGAGAGGCAGGGCCCCACGGAAGCGGCCACGTAGACCCCCTCGCCCGCCTCGGCGCGCGCCAGGCGCACGCCCGCCCGGTTGATCGCCTCCACCTTGTCGGCCAGCCCGAACTCGCGCAGCTTGAGCCGGTTCGCCCCGAACGTATTCGTTTCGATCACGTCCGCGCCGGCCTCGACGTAGGCGGCGTGAATGGCCCGCACGAGGTCGGGCCGCGTCAGGCACAGCTCGTCGTAGCAGGTGTTGATGAACACGCCCTTGGCGTAGAGCATCGTGCCCATGGCGCCGTCGAACATCATGGGCGCCTCGCGCAAGCGCTCCAGAAAACCAGTCTTCACGCCCATCCCGGCCTCGCCTTTCCCCGTCAGCGGGTTCAGTCCAGCGGATCGAACTTGTCCTTGCCGGCATAGCACATCGGGCAGACCCAGTCCTCCGGCAGTGCCTCGAAGAGCGTGCCGGACGGCACCCGGCTCAGCGGGTCGCCGTCACGCGGGTCGTAAATGTACCCGCAGTTGACACATACGTAGCGCATCGTTCCCCTCCTTAGACCGCAAAGTACTTCGCCTGCGGATGGTGGGCCACCAGGGCCGACGTCGACTGCTCGGGCACCATCTGCATGTTCTCCGTCAGGGTCACGCCGATCGCCTCGGGCCGCAGCAGCGCGAACAGCGCCCGGTGCGCCCCGAGATCCGGGCAGGCCGGGTAGCCGAACCCGTAGCGCGACCCCTGGTAGGCCTGCGTCACGTAGCCCTGCACGCCGGCGGGCTCCGCGCCGGCCAGGCCACACTCGCGCCGCATCACGGCGTGCCAGTGCTCGGCCAGGGCGTCGGTGACCTCCACGCTGAAGCCGTGCAGCATCAGGTAGTCATGGTACCGGTTCGCGGCGTAGAGCGCCTGCGTCCGTTCGGCCATGGCCGGCCCGATCGTCACGACGAAGAACCCGACCACGTCGCCGCCCTCCGCCTCGCTCCTGAAGTAGTCCGCGATGCAGAGGTGCGGCGGTTCCGCCTGCCGGGGAAAATCGAACACGTGCCGCATGCCGGCGGCGTCGACCACCAGCGTATCGCCGCTGCTCCAGCAGGGGAAGTAGCCGTAGGCGACGCGCGGCGTCAGCAACCCCTCCGCCAGGGCCTGCCGCTGCAGCTCGACATACAGGGGCCGCACCTTGTTCTCGATCAGGGCGTCGTACTCGGCGGCGCTCTGCTTCGCGCGCCGGTAGCCCCACCGCCCCCGGAACAGGGCCTGCTCGTTGACGTACGGGAAGAGCAGCGCCGGGTCCACGTCCGTGACGTGCCGCGCGCCCAGGAAGGGCGTCCGGGGCACGGGGTTGTCGCGGATGAGCTCCGCCGCCTTCAGCCCCGGCTTGACCGCCGGGCCGGTGCGCTCCGCCGGCGTCCACGTCGTCGCCTGCAGGCGCCCCTCCTCGTGTTCGCGCACGGCCCGCAGCCCCGCGAAGGCATCGGCGCAGTACACGACGGGGGCGTCGTAATGCGGCACGCAGGATTCCGCGACGAACGCCCGGGTCAGCGCCGCGCCACCCAGCAGGATCGGCACACGCAGCCCCGCCGCCCGGTACTGCGGCAGGGTTTCCTGCATGACGATGGCGGACTTCACCAGCAACCCGCTCAGGCCGATCACGTCCACCTGGAGCTCGCGCGCCCTGGCGATGATGGTTTCCGCCGGCACCTTGATGCCGAGGTTGTACACGGTGTAGCCGTTGTTGGAGAGAATGATGTCCACGAGGTTCTTGCCGATGTCGTGCACGTCGCCCTGCACGGTCGCCAGCAGCACCTTCGTCGGGTTGGCGGCCGTGGTCCGGTCGAGATACGGGTCCAGCAGCGTCACGGCCTGCTTCATGACCTCGGCCGACTGCAGGACGAACGGCAGGAGGAGCTCGCCGCGTCCGAACAGCTCGCCCACGTGGCGCATGGCCGGCACGAGGACCTGGTTGATGATCGTCATGGCCGGCATGCGCCGCAGCAGGATCCGCAGCTGGTCGTCGAGCCCCTCGCGGCTGCCCGCGACCACCTTGCCGAAGAGCACCTGCTCGGGTGCCAGCGTCCCCTCGTCGGCCGGCTCGGCCGCGGCCGTGGCCGCCCCCTTGAAGTACTCGATGAACCGCATGAGCGGCGCGGGCGCGTCGGCGGTGCGCCGGTCGTACAGCAGGTCGAGGCAGACCGCGCGGTCCGCCTCGCCGATGCGCGCCAGCGGCAGCACCTTCGCCGCGTCCACGATCGCCGCGTCCAGACCGGCCGCCACCGCTTCGTGCAGGAAGACGCTGTTGAGCACGCGACGCGACGCGGGGGAGAGGCCGAAGGAGATGTTGCTCACGCCGAGAATGGTCAGCACGCCGGGCAGCTCGGCCTTGATCCGCCGGATCGCCTCCAGCGTCTGCACGGCCGCATCGCGCAGGCTCTCGTCGCCCGCCCCCACCGTGAAGGTCAGCGGGTCGAACAGCAGGTCCCACGGCCGCAGGCCGAACTCGTGCACAGCGATATCGTGAATGCGCCGCGCCGTCGCCACCTTGTCCGCCGCCGTCATGGCCATGCCGCGCTCGTTGATGGTCAGGGCCACGGCCGCGGCGCCGTACGTCCGCAGCAGGGCGCACACGCGCCGCAGGTAGGGCCCGCCGTCCTCGAAATTGATCGAGTTGACCAGGCAGCGCCCCGGGTAGAGCTTCAGGCACGCCTCGATCGTCGCCGGCGTCGTGGAATCGATCATCAGCGGCGTGCGGACGGACCGCGCGAAGCGCGTGACCAGCGCCACCATGTCCCGCGTCTCGTCGCGCCCGGCATAGGCGGCGCAGACGTCCAGCACGTGCGCGCCCCCCGCCTCCTGCTCGAGCGCCACCTGCAGGCAGCCGTCGTAGTCCTCGGCCAGCAGCAGGTCCCGGAACCGGCGCGACCCGTTCGCGTTCGTGCGTTCGCCGATGAGCAGCGGGGGGATCTCCTGCCCGAGTTCGACGGCCTGGTAGAGACTGGCGACGGACGGCTTCACGCGCTCACCTGTCGGACCCGCGGCTGCACGCCCTGCAGCGCCTCGACCAGCCGCCGCGTATGGGCGGGCGTGGTGCCGCAGCAGCCGCCCACGATGTCCACGCCGTACTCCTCGACGAAGACGCGCATGTGCCGGGCGTACGCGTCCGGCGTCAGCGGGTACACCGTGCGGCCGTTGACGACCTGCGGCAGCCCCTGGTTGGGCATGCAGGAGACGCGGCCCGGCCAGTGCTGCGAAAGGTACCGGATGGCCGACAGCATATCCTCGGGGCCGGTCGCGCAGTTCAGGCCGAGCGAAAAAAGCGGAAACGGTTCGAGCGTCGCCACCGCGGCGGCGATATCCGACCCCACCAGCAGCGTGCCGGTGCGCTCCAGCGTCACGGAAACCATCACCGGGATGTCGCGGCCCAGCCGCGCGAGCGTTTCGAAGCAGGCAATCGCAGCCGTCTTCACCTGCAGCAGATCCTGGCAGGTCTCCAGCAGCAGCACGTCCACGCCCGCGCCCGCCAGGGCGCCGATCTGCTCCGCGTACGCCGCGTAAAGCGCGTCGCGCGAGATGTGCCCGAGGGAAGGCAGCTTCGTCGAGGGGCCGAGCGAACCGGCCACCCAGCAATCGGTGCGGCCGCCGATGGCCTGCCGGGCGAGCGCGACGGCCGCCTCGTTGATGGCGGCCACCCGTTCCTCCAGCCCATACTCCGCCAGCACGATGCGCGAAGCGCCGAACGTGTTCGTCTCGATGAGCTGCGCGCCCGCCTCGACAAACGCGGCGTGCAGCGCGACGATCGCCTCCGGGCAGCCGAGGTTGAGATACTCGTTGCAGCCCTCGCAGCCGCCCCACGCGGAGGCCGGCAAGCGCAACTCCTGCAGGTTCGTGCCGCACGCGCCGTCGGCCACCAACAGCTTCTGCTCCGCCAGTTTCACGTCACCCCTCCGGACCCCGGCGTGTCGCCCAGGCGCTGGACGTCAACCCCCACGAGGCAGATATCGTCGTCGAACGGATTCCCCTCCGCGAACGCGCGGATGTTCTCGCGCAAACGCACGAAGAACTCCTCGAGCGGCTCCGCGCCGTGTGCCGCGGCGGCCGCCTGCAGGCGGGCCACGCCGTACTCCTCCCGCAGCCCGTTCTCGATCTCGATCAAGCCATCCGTGTAGAGCAAGAGCCTGTCGCCCGCTTCGAGCTGCGCCTCGCCCGTGGCGTAGAGACTGTCCGGCGCAAGCGCGAGCACCGGCCCGATCGGCAGCCCCGGCGGCGTCAGCGCCACCGCCTGCCCCAGGCGGCGCCGCACCCATACCGGCGGGGGGTGGCCGGCGGTGGCGAAGCGCACACGGCCCGTGGCCACGTCAACGGTGAGGAAGAACGCCGTCGCGAAGACCAGCAGCTCCTCCTGCTTGATCAGCGGAGTCAGCAGGCTGTTGAGCTTGGCCAGCAGGCGGCCGGGGTCGCGCTCGATGTGCACCCACTCGCCGACGAGCGTGCGGACAATCGCCGTGATCAGCGCGGCGCGCACGCCGTGCCCCATCACGTCGCAGATGAACACGCCCGCCTCCGTGTCCGAGAAGGCGTGCAACGAGAAGAAGTCGCCCCCGACGAGATCGGCGGAGGCGTAGTGATGGTGGAAGCGCAGCGCGCTGTCCGCGGGCGCCGCGGCGGCCGGGAAGCAGGGGTAGCGGCGGGGCAGGAACGCCTCCTGCAGCTCGCGGGCCATCGCCAGGTCATCCCGCAGCTGGCGGTGCACCTCGCGCAGGCGGGCCGCGTACCGGGCGGCTTCCTCCTGGGCCAGGCGCTGCGCCGTGATGTCGCGCGAGATGCCGAACGTCCCCAGCAACCGTCCGTCGAGCGCCCGCAGCGGCATCTTGGTGGTGGAAACCCACGTCACGCGCCCGTCCGGCCAGGTTTCCTTCTCCTCCTTGGCCAGCACGGGCTGGTCGGTGGCCATGATCCGCTGCTCGTCCTCGAACGCCTGGCGGGCGTGCTCCTCCGAGAAGAAATCGAAATCGCTACGACCGATCGCGCTCTCCGGCCCGGACAGCTTCATCCAGTCCGCCTGGGCCCGGTTGATGCAGATGAAGCGGCTGTCCAAGTCCTTGAAGTAGATGTGATCAGCCGTGTGATCCATCAGGTGGCGGAGCAGCTCGCTGTTGTCGATGTGTGAATCGGCCATAGGCATTCGCGACTTCCGACGGGGGACGCGGGGCGGACCGCCCCGCGCGCCGTCACTGTCCCGGAGCCCGGGCTCCACCGCGGTCACCGCCACGGTCACCGCCGCGATCGCCGCCACGGCCACCGGGACCTCCAAAACCGCGCTGAAAGAGGTCGCGGGTCGAGGTCGTGTCGTAGATCGCCTGGATTTCCTCGCGGAACTTGGTGGCCTCCGCCCCGGCATACCCGACGGACTGTCCGTACTGCTCGAGCGCCACGGTGCGCTCGCTCTGCATCAGCTCCTCCATCGTGTGCATGCCGGTGTGCAGTTGCTCGCGCAGCTCGGGCGCGTTCTCCGCTTCGGGGTTCTCCTCCAGCGTCTTGGTCAGGGTCCAGTGCTGCTCCATCGTCTGCAGCAGTTTCGTGTGCGAGTCGCGCTGCTCGGGGGTCATCTTCGCCGCGTCCAACTGCACGAGATAGGCCGACTTGCGGGCCATCGTGTCGATCGCCTGCTTGCGCCGCTCCTTCATCTCCGTCTGGATCTGGGCATAGCGTTCGGGGTCGCGCTGCCGCAGGTCTTCGAAGAAGTTCTGCGGGCCGCGTCCGCGGTCGGGCTGCGGCTGGCCGGCGGCCGCGGTCTCGGTGCGCCGGTTCTGCGCCGCCATGGCAGCCTCGCGGGCCGCCAGTTCCTCGCGCAGCCGCCGCAGTTCGGCATCCATGCTCGCGATGCGGGCGACCGCATTGCTGTCCGTCAAGGTCACCACCGGCAGGGACGACGTCTCCACCGTCAGCGGTCGCGTCGGCGCGGCAGACTTGGCCTTCAGGTGATTGATCTGCTGCGCCTGATCCGCGAGGAGCAGCGCCGAGTCGCGCGCCTCCTGCCGGTAGTGCAGCGCGGCTCCCAGCCCCCCGAGCGTGCCCGCACCCAGTACGACAACCACCCCGGCAAACAACCCTGCACTCAGTTTCATGGAGAATCCTCCTTGGCTCATTACTGTACCATGCCCACACCCCTACGCAAGCCCCCTAGAACGGCGGACGCCGGAAAAAAGTGTACAGCTCCTGCTTTAACTCCCGCCAGGCCCGACCGCCCGCCCTCTCCGCAGGCGCGCGCTTGCAACCGGCCGCTCTTTGCGCGATAATCCTGACACAAGGGCGAAGGAAGGTAGGCAGCTGCCATGGCCGACATCACACCTGCCGGCGAATCGTATCCAGTCCCCGCAGGGGCAGGGTGGACTGCCACCTTGCCCTGCCCCGTGCTCACGGTCAGCCGCAACGACAAGGTCACCTTTGCCAACGCCGCGGCCCGCCGTTGGCTGGACGCAGCAGCCACACCGCCGGCCCCGGCCCTTGACGAGGATCTGCGCAACTGCCTGAACCGGGCACGGGCGCAGGCCGCCTGCCTGGAGGCCCACTACAGCCGCCATGGCCGGTTCTTCAACCTGCTGCTCACCTCTGAGCCCGCCGACGGGTCCGTGACGCTGCTGGCCGTGGAGGTCACGGCGGAACACCAGCTGCGCGAACGCCAGCGACACGCGCAGCGCGCCGAGGCGCTCGGCGCGCTCACGGCGGGTGTGGCGCACGATTTCAGCAATATCCTGACCTCGGTCATCGGCTACGCCCAGCTCGCCCGCCTGGAGTTGCCACCTGCTGGACGGGCGGCCGACCATCTCGAGCACGTGCTGCGCGCCAGCCAGCGCGCCACCGAGCTCGTGCGGCAGATCCTGGCCTTCGCCCACCTCCTCCCGCATGAAACCCGCACCATGGCGCTCCAGTTCCTGGTGAAAGAGTGCGCCAAGCTGCTCGCGGCCACGCTGCCGGCGACGGTGCGCGTCCACAGCGAGGTGTCCACCCGCTGCCGCGCCGTACGGGCCGACGCCGCCAGCCTCTACGGCCTGATCGTGCAGCTTGCCATTGAACTCAGTCACGGCCAGCGCGAGCGCGGCGGGGACCTGCTCATCTCCCTCGCTGAAATCGAGCTCAGACAACCTTGCGCTGCCAGCCCCCGCGACCTCGCGCCCGGGGCCTACGCCCGGATCACGCTCTGCGGCACGCCGCGCTCGGCCCCGTCATCGCAGCTGGGACTCCCGCCGTACCCCGGGCAACCGCCAACCGCCATGCTGGCCACCGATGCCCTGCTGGCCAGTGTGGCGGCGTCGGCCGCCGCGCTGGGTGGCGCGGTGACCGTGGAGAGCCGCACCGGCCGCGACACAACCTGCGCCATCCACCTGCCCATCCACGCCGCCGACAGTCCCGATCCGGCCGACGAAGCGACGGACCCCGCCCTCCTCCCCACGGGCACGGAGCGGGTGCTGTTCGTGGACGACGAACCGATGCTCGGCGAGTTCGTCCGGGTGGCGCTGGAGCGGCTCGGCTACACGGTCACTGCGTACGCCGCCGGCCCCGCGGCACTGGAACGGTTCCGACGGAATCCCGCCGCGTTCGACTTGCTCATCACCGACCAGATCATGCCGGACATGACCGGGTTGGAGCTCGCCGGCGAAATGCTGCGACTGCGGCCGGACCTGCCCATCCTGATCGTGACGGGCTACCTCAACATGGGCCACCAGGCCCAAGCGCTGCCGCCGGGCATCCGGGGGGTGCTGGCGAAGCCGCTGACCATGCGGGACCTGTCGTTTGCCGTGCGCACGATCCTGGAGGGCGGTCGCCTGCGCGGCACGCAGGGATCCCTGCAGTTAGAGTGAGCCGGCCACGGGCTGCGTGCCGTCTCCCGTGGAGCCGAAACCGCCCGCGCCGCGGTGCGTGTCGCTGAGCGCGTCCGCTTCCTGCACGTCCACGTGGAGCACGGGCTGCACGACCAACTGGGCGATTTTCAGGCCGTCCTGCACGGCGAACGGCACACGGCCATGGTTGATGAGGATGACGCCCACTTCCCCGCGGTAGCCCTCGTCAATCGTCCCCGGCGTGTTCAGCACGGTGACCTGGTGCTTCGCCGCCAGGCCGCTGCGCGGGCGGACCTGCGCTTCGGTCTGCGGCGGCAGCTCGATCGCGATTCCGGTCTTGACGATCCGCGACTCGCCCGGCAGCAGCGTACACGTCTCCGCAGCGCACAGGTCGAGGCCGGCATCGCCGGGATGGGCATAGTGCGGCAGGCGGGCGCCCGGGCATAACTTCCTGACTTTCAGTATCGTCGGCATGGCTCTACCTTGTGCTCCACGGGGTTCAGGATGATCTCGACGGTCTCGAGCGCGCGCGCAACCCGACACCAAGTCGAGGCGAAACGACAATCCACGAACTCCGCGCCGAAGGCAAGCTCTACTTCTCGCCCGGAACGGGACGGGCAGCCACTTTGGATGCCTGCGGCAAGGGCAACGCCTCAGTGACAGCAGAGGGCTTACATGGCACCTAACGGCCGGGACGGCCGTCTCCATCGCGTGGGCAGGCGCCGAGGCGTGGAGACGGCGGTCTCCGCCGTTATCGCCCTCCCCCTTGCGTTACCGGCAAGCGCATTTCATGGTTGGCGGCGCGCCGGGCTGCGGTATGATGGGTTGTCGAACGGATCGGCGGCGGCAGGCGGGCGGCTGGGGGTCAGCGCGCCCCAGCCTGCACCTGTGACCGTCGAAAGGATAAGGAGCCAGCAGCATGAACAGCGTCAAGATGATGGTAGGTGTCGTCGGCATCCCGCTGGTTGCCCTTGCGTCGTGGGCGGCGGCCGTGGATCTGCCGGACGTCAGCCTGCCACCACCCCGCATGGAGGGCGGGAAGCCCCTCATGCAGGCCCTCAAGGAGCGACAGTCGATCCGCGCCTTCAGCACCAACACACTGCCCGCGCAGGTGGTGTCCGATCTGCTGTGGGCGGCATTCGGCATCAACCGGCCGGATACCGGCAAGCGCACGGCGCCCTCGGCGAAGAACTGGCAGGAGATTGACATCTACGCGGTCACGGACACCGGGGCCTACCTGTACGACGCGCAGGCCAACAGCCTCCGGGCCGTCGCCAAAGGGGATTTTCGCAAGTTGACGGGCAACCAGCCGTTCGTGCCTACGGCGCCGCTCAACCTGGTGTTCGTCGTGGACACGACGAGAATGAAAGACGCATCCCCCGAGGAGCAGGCGCTGTATGCCGGCACGGACGTCGGCTTCATCAGCCAGAACGTGTACCTGTTCTGCGCTTCGGCGGGCCTGGGCACGGTGGTCAGGGGCTCTGTCGCCAACGACGCCCTGGCGCAGGCGCTGGAGCTGCCCAAGCAGAAAAGGATCATCCTCGCCCAAACCGTGGGATACCCGGGCCCCGCGGCCCGGTAGGCGGCCGGCCCCGGCGCCTACACCCGCAGATCCAGGCGCGGCAGGGCGAGGCGGCGCTCCTCGGTTTCGCCCGGCAGCCGCTCGCGGCGGCGGGCGGGCAGGTCGTCGCGCGCGCTGGTCGCGGGGCGGTTCAGGAACAGGGCGTTGCCGGCGCTCACCGTCTGCCGCCCGTACCGCGCGTTGAGCGTGTCCACGACCCCGGCCAGCCGGTGCAGGCTGTCCACCTTCACGGGATCCTCGAAAAGCTCGTACTGCTCCGCCGCGTCCGCCTCCAGCCGACCCAGCACGATCAGCGTCGAGCGGTACGCCGTGCCGGCCTGGAAAACGCGGTCGAACACCCCGCGGAGCAGCGGCATGATTTCGAGCGCCGCGCGGGCCGCGCGGTTCAGGCGCGCCTCCAGCCCGTCGTGCCAGAAATCCTGCCGCCGCAGCACCACGCCCACCGCCCGCGCGCGCATCCGGTGCCGGCGCAGCTTGGCAAACGCCGCCTCCACGTTGCGCGTCAGCCGCGCGAACACAAACTCCGGATCGTCCGACGGCGGCGTGAAGGTCTTCGACCGCATGACGGTGGCCTGCGGCGGCGGCTCCTCGCCGCTGACCGGCCAGACCGAATCCCCGCGCAGCTCGTGCCACAAATCGCGGCCGGGCTTGTGCAGCCAGCGCTGCACCCACGGCTCCGGCTGCCGCACGAAATCGTAGGCCGTGCGCAGGCCCTGCTTCTCCAGCAGGCTGACGGTGTTGGGGCCGAACCCCCACACCTTCGCCAGCGCCGTCCGCTGCAGCAGCAGGTGGATGTAGAGCCCCGGCACCGCCGTGAAACCGCAGGGCTTGCGGAACTTGGAGCAGAGCTTGGCCAGGCCCTTGGAGAGGCTCAGCCCCACCGACACCGTGATGTCCAGCTCCTCGCGGATGGTGCGCTGGAGGCGCTGGGCAATCTCTTCGTACGACGCGCGAAACACCCGCCGCATGCCGGTGATATCGAGGAACGCCTCGTCAATGGAGTACTCCTCGACCTGCGGGGTGAAGCGCCGCATGATCGCGAACATCCGGCGCGAGAAGAGCCCGTAGGTTTCGTAATCGCTGGGCAGCACGACCAGGCCGGGGCACATCCGGCGGGCAATGTGCAACTGCACGCCCCGCTGCACGCCGGCGGCCTTCGCCGCGTAGTTCGCGCAGGCGATAATGCCGCGCTCCTGGCCCGTCACCACCGGCCGCCCCCGCAAAGCCGGCACCAGCGCCTCCTCGACGGACGCGAAAAAGGCGTCGGCATCCACATGCAGGATCGCCCGCGGCCACGCCGCCACGGTTAACGGGGTGTTTTCCACGCCTCCAGAATAAGGGAACTATCGTTCTATTATCAAGGGCAATCAGTCGAGATGGAAAACCTCGTCCATGGCGGCCCACCACTCGCCCTGGCGGCGGTCCCGCAGGGGCGCCTGGCAGGGCATGCAGACGCTCCACCACTTCTGCGTGGTGGGATCGGCGGCCATCTTCGCCATGTCCGCGGCAAAATCCTTGCCGGTGTACTCGAAGTAGCTGAACAGGTAGTGCCGCCCGGCCACTTTCCGCAGATAGATGGAGTAGTTGCGGATCTTGCACGCCTTGATCATCTTCAGGATATCCGGCCACACCGCGGCGTGCAGCTTGCGGTATTCCTTGATCTTCTCTTCCCGTACCCCGATCACCATGCCATACCGTTGCATCGTCCCGCCTCCCTTGCGTTTGGACGGCTTGCGCCGTTGCATCCCTATACCCCGCCCGGCCCTGGAAAGCGAAGGGAAAAAGGGGCGGCTCAAATCCCCGGGTGGGAATCTGGGGCAAGGATCACGTCTGGAACAACCGCCCCCCCCCCGTGGCGCCGGGGCAGTCGGCGACTAAATCAGCGAGCGTTCCGCAGTAAATCACTATTCCGACAGGTCGCTCCCGGAGCGGAACGCTTTTGCGTTCCGGCTTCTTGGTGCCGTCCCCCAACCCGCTTGCCGGCTTGCCGAAGCAAGCCGCTCCGGGCCTGCGTGACGAGGGCGGACAATCAGGCGGCGGAGACCACCCGGATATCACCCCCACCGTCACGGTCGCAATCGTCCCTGTCCGTTGGGCACAAACAGTTCAATGCTTGAACGGTTTCCCGCCGACAAACACCCGAAACTCGCGCGGCGGAACTACTTGTCTTCCATACAGGTATTCAACATCCCCGAAATTGGCAATTACCTCCACACTTTTACCAACTTCCTCAAACCGCGATTTCTGAACAACTGGAGTAAGGAAGGTATGGTCAGCAAGCTCATAGTAGTTCCTGTCAGGCCATGCATCGCTGATTCTCTCATGCCATTCCAATTGCGTCTTGCCAACCTGATACTCGTCGAATCTCGCATTCAGCCCGTAAAGAGCCGCGTAAAGCATGCCGTCTTCCGCGCCCGGCACACGGAACAAATCAACGACGGCCCCCCCGTAAACCAGCGACCACAGGGGAATGAACTCACCGGGTTTTGACTCCCAGTATTGGAAACCAATACTGTGGCCGTGTCCTACATCGATGACATCAGTCAACCAATCACTAGGAGATCCTTCCGAGACCAAGCACCCCATCGTGTTTCTGACATATGTCAAGAACTCGCGCCTTGCAAGGATTTGTTGACGAGAAGTCAACGGATGCCGGGGATCGAAACACTCGTATACAGCACACCCTTCGCAATCCAGAAGATACGGGCACTCCCCGATGACTTCTTTCACACGCGGTAGGTCTCTTTTGGCGCAATTGAGCTTTTGGCTTTCGCAGAGAAAGAAACACTTCTCTGTTTCAAAACCATAATAGCCGCCGTCGCGCCTCATTGCTCTCAGGCTCGCATCGTAATCCTTACCTCTATCGGCAAAAGGCGTATATTCATCCACCGGTGAAAAACCATAGCCCATTCTTCTTGCGACATCGGCAACATTCCTGAATTCCTCCGTCGTGCTGCTTACGGCAGTCATGCCCTCGGGCCATCTCTTCCATCCCCCTACAAACTCGTTCCTGTTTGCGACGTGCAGAACCGCCCTCTTCACGCCGCTCTCCTTGAGCTTCGCCATGAAGTCAGGCGTCTCAACCAAGGAATGCGCCCCCCAGAAGAAGCTGGCATTTGCGGCGAGATTGCAGACAGAACGTTGCTTGACCCTTTCCCTGAGAGTTGCGTATCTCCCTGTACTCAACAAGAGTCGCCTGTAAGCCTTTGCAACCTCGACATATCCTCCCTTTTCCAGAAACTGATACCTTATATGTCTTGGTTCATTTACCCTGTCCTGCTCACAGCTCCATATCGGAGTGGTGGAACAAAGGCGTTTGAATCCATTCCTGTCTTGCCTTACCAACGTTCTCAGTTCGTAATCAGTGGCAGGAAAATCCGTTACTATCACGGCACAGGGATGGCCCCGTCTGACAATCCCGAAGAATGGCATTGTGGATTCTCCCCTTAGATCCACCCCCCCCGAATCCCTGTACCTGTCGATATCAATGCCAAACGGGAATATTCGTCCTTCGCGCGCATCATAATTGCCAAAGGAATTCACAAGGTATCCTTCTTCTCCTGCCCGGGCTGCGCCAAAATCAAGGGGGAAGGATATTGACAGGGTCTTCTTATCGGCAGGAAACTGGATGGGTTCCAGCGTCACTTCCAGAGCGCGATTCTTAAGCACAAGGGTGTAAGATATTTTCAAGCCCGGATATTTGTCAAAACCGGAAGCTGTAACCTTGAACCCGTTGCACGGGCATCCCATAAGGCATCCCTCGATGGCACAACCCGACCGCAACCCGTGCA
>CAYOBW010000088.1:7506-24675 GCA_964402115.1 uncultured Victivallales bacterium | reverse complement strand
CACCGGTACGGTGATGTGAATGGGCAGAGAAAGAGTGGAGGGCTACTCCCGTTTCCAGGTTCATCCTTGACTCTACCCAGGCGCAAGTCGCCAGTTTCGGCTTTGCGCGAACGGCTTGCGTGTGTCGTGTATATCGCAGCATGAACACAGGTGGCAAGCGGAGACGCATTCACGCAACCTCCGCTCCGTGTTTCCGTGACTCCGTGGTGAGAACTCGTCACTCACTGCCAGCGCGCGTGAATCAATCAGCCACTCAGCCACCAAATGCGACACCAAATGCGAAAAGACGTTGACCCAACCGGTGACACGAAGGTAATGTCATATGCGTCGTTCGTGACAGGAGGGCAAGCGATTATGCGGACATTGTTAACACTGACGGCACTGGCCGTTGGAGCGGTTCTGCGGAGCGGGGTGGCGCTGGGTGAGACGAATGTCACGCCAGCTGCGGCTTTGCTCCTCAAGGCGTGCGAGCGCATGGTGGTGGAGTCGACGGACCCGAAGACCCAGACCAAGTATGTGCTGACGGCTGCCGTGGTGGGGCGCGAGCTGTTGGCACCCCAGGATCTCAAGTCTGGCAAGACGCCCTACCGGGTGACTGTCTCCCTTGACGCGATGAAGAAGGGGCAGCGTTTCGCGTCGCGGTGCGAAGGCACGGCGGCGATTTACGTGCTCAAGGACGGTGAGGTCCTCGAACAGAAGCAGATCTCACTGGCCAAAATGTGCCCTACCTGAGGAGGCCGTGGCGGCTACTTCGGTGAAGTGGCCAAAGCAGGCAAGTACACGATCATCGTGTCGGTTGAGCAGCAGAATCTTATCTTCGGCAAGCGTTTCGATCTCGAGCTGACCACTGTGAAGTGATGGCTGGCGGCACCCGTCAGAGCAAACCGGCGAGCGGTAAGCCCAAGGGGCTTTGGCGGGGGCTTACCCTTCTGGCCAAGCGTCGCGTGGTGCAATGGGTTGCGCTTGTTGCCTTGAACTTCAATCTCTGGGCGCTCGCCACGGAGTCGTTCTGTCTCCCGGTGATGAACTGCGAGGCGTGCGCGATTGCTTGGCTGGGTTGTCCGATCGGCATGCTGGGCCGCTCCCTGGTACAGCCTGCCTTCCCCTTCCTCGTGGTGGGCTCGATGGTTGTCATCGGGCTCTTCATGGGGCGTCTGCTGTGTGGTTGGGTGTGTCCGCTCGGGCTCCTGCAGGATCTGCTTTACAAGATCCCCGTCCCTAGGCTGAATCTGCCACGCTGGACGGCCGGCATCAAGTACGGTGTTCTGCTGCTGACGGCCATTGCCATCCCGCTTTGGTACGGACTGGCGCCTATCGCCTGGCTGGATCCCGCGCTTCTGGCGGGCGGGGGGGAGCCGCCGCACGCGGGGAATCCGCTGTTCTTCTGCAACTTCTGCCCCACGGGCACGTTGCAGGTCATGATCCCCGCGATGTTCCAGGAAGGGCAGATCTACATCAACCTCTCCCGCGGCATCCGACTGGCGGTTGTCGTGCTGGTGCTGGTGCTCGCGGTTGTCAGCCAGCGAAGCTTCTGCAAGGTCGTGTGTCCGATCGGGGCGTTGATCGCGCTCGGGAACAAATTCACGCTGTTTCGCGTCCGCATTGCCCCGGACGCCTGCATTCGCTGCCGCAAGTGCGACCTGGCCTGCCCCATGGACGTGGATGTCATGGCGTCGCAGGACAAGCCCCGCCCCGTGAACCGGGACACGGAGTGTATCGGCTGCCTGAATTGCGAGCAGGTGTGTCCCATGGGCGGGATCAGCAACAACAGCGTGATCCTGAGGCATTAGGAGTCAGAATTCAGAAGTCAGGAGACAGAGTCAGAAGTCAGAGTCAGAATGAGAGACCCAGCGAAGACATTTGAAGATCTGGTGGTGTGGCAGAAGGCCCACCAATTCGTGCTTACGGCGATGTTTCCGATTTGTTGACACTGCTCGCGTAGAGGAAGAGAACTGCGGTTGATCGGGGTCGGGGTCGGTATCGGTATCGGGGTCGAAAGGGAATCAGCATGGCCTTCGGGCACGAGAAACTGGACGTCTATCGCGCAGCCATCGAGTACGTCGGTTGGGCGTATCGGTTCTGCGAGTCGCTGGCCGGACACCGCAATGCGAAGGATCAACTCATTCGGGCGTCGCAGGCAATTCCGTTGAACATTGCGGAGGGCAATGGGAAAGGGACGGACGGCGACCGGCGACGGTACTTCGAGATTGCCCGAGGCTCGGCGCTGGAGTGCGGCGCCGTGCAGGACGTTTTGCAGGTGTGCGGTGCGTTGACCGCAGAGGAAAACGAGAAGAGCAAGGCCGTGCTGGACCGGATCGTAGCGATGCTCACAAAGCTTGGGCAACGGGGATACGCGGTTCACGAGGAATCGGCTGAGTACGGGACAGGCGGAATCGACCCCGATACCGATACCGACCCCGACCCCGATGGGAACCGGAGAAGACGGAGACGTCATCAAGAGTGTGCAGGCGACTTGCAATAGCTCGCGCCTGACACTCGACGTTGGTCGAGGTCAGCAAGTTGCTGGAGGCCTATTCGCAGGCCATTCTGACTCCTGAATACTGGGTACAACATGCACGATACTGCCATCAGCATCCTGCGGGACATGCTCACGCTTCCCACGGCTTCTTTTCGCGAGGAGGCTGTCGTGGCGTGGGTGCGGGCATTTGCCATGGCTCACGGGTTGGCCTTGCAGGCGGATCCGGCCGGTAACCTGCTGTTGACCGTGCGGCGTGGTCGGCCGCGGCGAACGTGGGTTTACGTGGCGCACATGGACCACCCGGCCTTTGTCGCGACGCGCGCAGCGGGGCGGACGGTCTGGGCGACCTTTCGCGGCGGCGTACGGCGGGAGTACTTCGCCGGCAGCCCCGTGCGCTTCCTGACACCCGGGGGCGAACGGGTGGGGCGGGTGACGAGTCTGCGCCGCGCTGCGCAGGCGGTCTGGCCGGTGGCGCGGATCGTGCTGGCGGAGTCGGGGCCGCCGGTTCCGGTCGGCAGCATCGGCATGTGGGATGTGACGCCCTTCCAGATCCGGGGCAAGCGGGTGAGTGCGCGCGCCTGCGACGACCTCGGCGGCGTGGCGGCCGGCCTGCTGGCGCTGGCGGGCCTCACGGAAGGACGGGCGGCCGTGGATGTCCGGCTGTTGCTGACGCGGGCCGAGGAGGTCGGGTTCATCGGCACGCTCGCGGCTTGCCGGGGCGGGTTGCTCCCGAGGTCGGCCTGGTGGGTGGGCATCGAGACCTCCGCGGCGCATCCCTCCGCGCCGCTGGGCGGGGGGGTGGTGGTGCGCGTGGGCGACCGCACCTCGATCTTCGATCCAGGCGTTTCGGCCATGCTGGCCGCCACCGCGACGGACCTTGCGGCAGCCCATCCTGAGTTCACCTGGCACCGGCAGCTCATGGCTGGGGGCACTTGTGAGACCACGCCCCTGTGCCTGCATGGGTACCGGGCGGGGGCCGTCTGCGTGCCGCTTGGGAATTACCACAACATGGGTCCCGGCAAACGCGTGGCGCCGGAGCAGATCGACCTGGACGACTGGTGCAACCTGGTGCGGTTGCTGGCAGCCCTGCCGTTCTCGCCCCACACCCCGGAAACCATTGCCGAGCGTGTGGGCGATCGCCTGGCGAAGACCTTCGGGCGCCTGGCACCGCTCCTGAAGGGAACGTCGTGAGTGCCGCGGCGCCACAACCGGTGCGGGTGACGCCGTTCCAGGCCAGGGTGTATGCCGCTGTCACCCGTGTGCCGTGCGGTCGGGTTACCACCTACGCCCGCCTGGCTGCCGCGGTGGGTTGCGGGTCGGCCCGTGCCGTCGGCCAGGCGCTGCGCCGTAACCCGTTTGCGCCCGACGTTCCTTGCCACCGCGTGATCGCATCCGATCTCACGCTGGGCGGTTTCCAGGGGCGTCGGGAGGGCGCGGCGCTGGCGCGCAAGGAACGGCTGCTGGCAGCGGAGGGGGTGCTTTTCGGCCAGGGGCGCCTGCTGGACTCCGGGCGGCTGTTCTACGGCGTGGGCGAGGGGGGCTGCAGCAGGCTGCCGACGCGTCGGACCAGTTCCTGCTCGGGGGCGGTCTTGCAGAGGAAATCGGCGACCCCGGCGGCCACGCACAGCTCCTCCATCTCGGGGTGCGCTGTGTAAACCAGGATGGGGAAGCGCGCCGCTGTCTGTCGCCGGACCAGTTCCTTCAGCAACGTCAGACCCTTCTCGCCGGTCATCACCGGGTCGAGGATGACGAGATCCGGCGTGTGCTTGCGCATTTGCTTCAGCGCCTCGTCGCCGCTCGCGGCGCGGAGCACTTCGTACCCGTGGAACTGCAGGTAATCGCCCAGGCAGGCCAACAGCAGGGTGTTGTCATCCACATAGAGGATGGTCGGTCGCCGCTGGCTCGCGTCTGCTGTCATATCTGTGGTCTCCCTTGACTTCCCGCTGTAGCTCGCGTATGGTTTACACGCATTTCCACTCCACGGAGGGGTGGCAGAGTCCGGCTGAATGCGCATGACTCGAAATCATGTGTCCTCGCAAGGGGACCGGGGGTTCAAATCCCTCCCCCTCCGCCATTCGACGCGTTCGCTGCGCTCACTTGCTCATGGCAGGCCGATGGAAAGGGTCCTTCCGGCTTAAGTGTGGGCATCCCCAACATGTTTTGGCGCGCCACTTGCCGTCCGAATCATGTCGATTAACCGATTCGCTTACACGATTCCCCCTTCTTGGACCACAAGACACTGGGGGTACCCACACTCAACCCGGAAGCGCCAAAAAATAAGTCACAGGGTGATCCCTTCCCCTCCGTTATTCGACGCGCGGCCTGAAGCCGCTTGCTCATGGCAGGCCATTGTAAAGATCGAGCCGCCATCCTGCCACGCTCACCGCAGAATCAACACCGAGCCCTCGGGCGGAAACTCGGCCAGCACGAAGAGGTTCTTGACCTTGTACGTCCCGGCGTTGTTGCGGAAGGTCCAGTCCTTGTGGAGCTTGCCATCCGTGTGGGCAACCGTGTTGTTGCCGATGCCGATGTCACCGATCCGTCCGCCACCTCCCCAGGCGTTGTACGCGAAGAGCACCTGGCCCGCGGCGGGGTTATGGATCTGCATGCAGCCGTAGCCCTGGGGCACGGTTTCGGTGCAGTCGTCGCCGAAATCGTACGTGTTGCCATCGGCGCCCGGAACGCCGACCTCGTTGGCCGTTCCGTAGTTGTTGGGCCAGAACTCGATGCGCCCCGTCGTCAGCCCCGTTCCGGGCGTCACCGGGGCGCCGGCCGAGGCGTAGACGTTCATGTTCGTGATGGGTGTCTGCCACCGCACGCCGGTGGGTAGATTCGGCACCCCGATCTTGGCCAGGTCGGGCGTGAAGGCGTCGCACGAGACGTAGACCCATTGCAGGGTGCTGTTGCTGTTCGTGGTCTGCAGTTCCAGGTAGTAGGCAACGCGGCTGAAGGTCCTCCGGCCGAGATCGGCTGAACGATCGATCTGGTACGGGACGCCGGTCGTGTTGAAGGTTGTGTTCGCGGCATTGGGGATGTCCATGGCGTACACCACGGTGTAGTTTGCGGCTTCGGGCACGTTGACGTAGACCCGCGGCAGCACCAGGACCTGGAGGTGCTTGACCGAGTAGGAACCCGCGTTGTAGTTGAACGTCCAGTCGGGTTGTCCCGTCGGCTGGCTGCCGATGCCGAGCGAGCTGGCATTGGCGCCGCCGTTGCCCCAGTTGTTGTAGGCGAAGATCGTCTGGCCCACCTTGCCCGTGCCGACGCCGTCCACGTCGGCGTTGTGCACCTGCATGCACGCGTGATCGCCGGTTGCTGCGGGGGTGTCGCCGAAATCGTAGGCCGTGGCGCTGGCATTGGCGGGCGCCTTGGCGCTGACGGCGGCGGTGTAGTTGCTGGGCCAGAACTCGATGTTGCCGGTCATGATCCCGGTTCCCGTCACGACGGGGCAGCCCGGCGAGGCGTAGACGTTCAGGCTGGTGACGGGTTGCTGGATGACCCGGTTGCCGTTGCCGTTGACGCCGCGACTGGGCACGCCGATGGCTCGCGGCACCTGGGTGAACGGAGCCATCGAGGTGTACACCCACCGCTGTGTCGTGCCTGCTGTCAACTCCAGGTGGTACGCGATGCGGCCGAACGAGGGCGGGATAGACAGCGAACGGTCAACCGTGTATGGGACCACGGAGTAGTTGAACGCGGCTTTGTCCGGGATTCGGAGGTCGTAGACCAGTTCGAAGCGCCGGGTTTCTGGTACGCGCCTGCGCAGCGGGTCGGCAAGCGCGTTCGGATCCGTGGATCGCGCGCGGACCAGGATCTGCAATGTCTTCACCGTGTAGCTGCCGGCGTTTTGCATGTGCGTCCAATCCGGGTTGCCCGCGAGGTTGTTGCCGATGCCCAGGTCGCTGGCGCCTGTGCCATTGCCGCCGCCCCAGCGGTTGTATCCGAACAGCACCTGGCCGGCGGCGTAGTTGTGAACCTGGAACGAGCCGTGTCCGGCGCCCACCCCCCCCGTATTCTGATCGCCCCAATCGAAGGTCGTGGCGCTGGCGTTCGGAATAGCGAGGGCATTGGCGATGGCGTAGTTGCCGGACCACATCTCGACGTTGCCTGACGGAATGCCCGCGCCTGTCGTCACCCCGGCGCTGAGCGAGGCGTAGATGTTCAGGTTCGTGACGTACCGCTGGATGTGCAGCGGGTTGTTGCGGTTGTGCGCCAGGCCCAGCGCCTGCAGCGACTGGCCGCCGATGTCGTCCATGGACGCATACACCCACTTCAGCTCGTTGCCGTCGTCCAGTTCGAGGTAGTACGCGACACGGTCGTAGCCCCTGGGCAGAATCAGGCCCGAGTTGTTGACCGTGTACGGGATCGCCGTGGCATCCTTGAAGACGCCCAGGTTCGGGATCGGCAGGGTGTAGATCGGCCGGAAATCCACGGCTTCCGGGACGTTGTTCGTCAGGCCGCTGCGGGCCTGCGAGTAGAAGGTGGCGGTGGAGTCGGGCGCGATCTCCTGGCGGGCGAGGGTGCGGTCGGTGACGCCGTTGACCGTCAGCGTGTAAAGGACGGACGGCGCCTGGATGCTCGTCGTGAGCGTGACTTCAGCCAGCGTCGTCGGGTTGAGCACGGCTTTCTGGACGGTCACCCCCCCGCTGATGGCGTAGTGGGCGACGTTCGTCGCGCTGTCGTCCAGAGTCTTGCTGAACGTCACGACGACGTTGGTCCAGCCGCGGCGGCCCACCGCGCGCAAGAGGATGGGGGGCAGGGTCGGGCCGTTCGGCAGCACGTAGACTTGCAGGGTCCGGGTCGAGTAGGCGGCCGCGTTCTGCGCAAAGGTCCAGTCCGTTTCCACGGCCGCCGGGCGGTTGCCGATGCCCAGGTCCGCGTTGCCGCCCGCGCCGCCCCAGCGGTTGAAGGCGAACACGGTGTGGCGGGCGGCATGGTTGTGGATTTGCATCGAGCCGTAGTTGCCCGCGACCTGCATGTCGCCCCAGTCGCGCTCCGTGTCGGTGGCGTTGGGCACGGCCGCGGCATTGGTGCCGTTGTAGCCGACCGGCCAGAACTCGAGGTTGCCGCCGCTCATGTTGGTCCCGATCAGGACGCCGGCGACGCTGGACTGCACGGTCAGGTTCGTGAGCCGTCGCTGGAAGTTCTCCCCGGACGCGACGGTGGGCACGCCGATGCGGGCGACGCTGTTCGTGAAGGGGTCCATTTCCGCCCAGACGTAATCCACCGCCCCGCCGACGCGCTGGAGTTCGAGGTAGTAGGCCACGCGGCTGAAGTTCGTGGCATACGCGCGCAAGTCGGCATCGTACGTGATGCCGGCGGCATAGTTGGGGGCGGCGGGGATCGCCAGGGAGTAAACGAGCTGGTAGTCAGCAGCGGCCGGCACGTTCCGGAGCGCGCCGCTGGCGGCGACAGTGAACGTGGCGGCCGAGTCGGCGGCGAGGGCGGCGTGACTCACCGTGCGGTCGGCCAGGCCGTTGACCGTCACGGTATAGACCACGCCGGGGGCGAGCGGCGAAGTGGTCAGCGTGACGCGCGCCTTGCTGGCGACGTCCAGGGACGCGCCCAGCACCGTGGCGCCGCCGCTGAGCGCATAGTGCGCGGGATCGGCGGCGGCATCGGTCAGCGGCTTGCTGAAGACGATGACGACGTTGGTCCACCCCGGCAGCCCCTTCACGGAGGCGATGACGGGCGGCGCGCTGTTGTCCAGCGGCAGCACGAAGACCTGCAGGCTTTTCACCGCGTAGCTCCCCGCGTTCGCGGCGTGCGTCCAGTCCGTGTCCAGTGAGCCGGGACGGTTGCCGATGCCGAGCGCGGCCACGCCGCCTGCGCCGCCCCAGTTGTTGAAAGCAAAGAGCGTCTGGCGGGCGTCATGGTTGTGTATCTGCATCGAGCCGTGGTTGCCGGCCATGCGGTTGTCGCCGAAGTCGTACTGCGTGGCGCTTGCGTTGGTCACGTTCGCCGCGTTCACCTGGTTGTAGTTGCTGGGCCAGAACTCGATGTTGCCGCCGGGCATGTTCGTGCCGGTGACGATGCCGGCGACCGTGGACCGGACGGTCAGGTTGGAGACCGGCTGCTGGAAGATGGCGCCGCTGGCGACGGTGGGCACGCCGATCTTCAGGGGATTCGTCGTGAAGGGGTCCATTTCCACCCAGATGAAGTCCGTCACGCCCCCCGTGGGCTCCAGTTCGAGGTAGTAGGCGATGCGGCTGTAGGTCCCCACGTACGTGTGTACGTCCACGTCGTAGTCGAGCATCGAGGAGTAAACGGGGCTGTTGGGAATGCTGAGGGAGTAGGCCAGCGCATAGTCCGCCGCCTGCGGCACGTTGGCGAAGACGCCGCGGGCGGCCGGGGCGTAGAAACTGGCGGTGGAGTCCGGGGCGATGGGGACATCGCCCGTGCGACTGCGCACGCCGTTGACCGTCACCGTATAGCGGGTGGCGGGTGTCAGCGCGGTCGTGGTCAGCGTCACGTCGAACAGGTTCGCGGCGTCCAGCGCGGCGCTCAGCACGGTGGCGCCGCCGCTGAGGGCGTAGTGGGCGATGTTCGTGGCGTCATTGGCAACCGTGCGGCTGAAGCGGACCAGGACACTGGCGAGGTCCGGCAAAGCGCTGGCCCTGACCAGCGCGGGAGGCACATCGTCGGCGAGCGGCTTGACGAAGACCTGCAGGGTCTTGATCGTGTAGGTGGCTGCATTCTGCGCAAACGTCCAGTCCGTGTCCGTGCTGCCCGCCCGGTTGCCGATGCCCAGGTCCGCGGCGCCGCCCGTGCCGCCCCAACGGTTGAAGGCGAAAACGGTCTGGCGCGCCGCATGGTTGTGGATCTGCATGGAACCGTAGGTGCCGGTGGTCCGGCTGTCGCCCCAGTCGTAGGCCGTGGCGCTGGCGTTGACCACGTTGCTGGCGTTGACGGCGGTGTAGTTGCTGGGCCAGAACTCGATGTTGCCGCCGCTCATGTTGGTGCCGGGCGTGACGCCGGCGACGCTGGAGATCACGGTGAGGTTGGTCAGCGGTTGACCGTAAATGGCGCCGCTGGGGACCGTCGGCACGCCGATCTTGAGCACGTTCGTCGTGAAGGCGTCCAGCGAAGCCCAGGCGTAGTTCAACTCGCCGCCGGATGCCTGCAGCTCGAGGTAGTAGGCGATGCGCGAGAAGTTGGTGACGAACGCATGCAGATCGGTTGTGTAGGCGATGCCGGCCTGGTAGTTGGGGGTGTTCGGAATGTCGAGCGAGTAGACCAGCGTGTAGTCCGCCGCTTCCGCCACGTTGTTGATGGCGCCGCGCACGACGGTGGAGAGGGCGAGGAAGGTCGTCGTCGAGCCGGGCGCAATCGCCGTCTGGGCAGCGGTCTGGTCGCGCACTCCGTTGACGGTCACCGTGTGGAGCGTGCCCGCGCCCTGGGGTGTGGTGGTCAGCGTCACGGCGCGCTGTCCGACGGGGTCCAGCGTGGCCGCGAGGACGTTGACGCCCCCGTTGAGGGCGAAGTTGCCGGGGATGACCGTGGCGGCGGCGATGGGCTTGCTGAAGGTCACCACGACGTTGGTGAGGCCGGCGCGGCCCTGTGCGCCCAGGATGGCCGGGGCGTTGGTGCTGCCTTCCGGGGCGAAGTGCGTCGTGATGCGCTGGAACCAGTTGGTGGCCATCTTGGCGTAGCCATTCGCGCCCGGGTGCAGGTTGTCGGGCATGTCGGAGAGCGGGACGGCGGCGTACATGTCCGTGAAGTAGACCTGGCGGCCGAGCGCGGCGTGCTTGGCCACGATGCCCGGCACGTAAGGGTTGAAAGTTGTCTGGATCTGCGTGTTCTTAGGCTCGCCCCGCTTGGTCAGGCTGGCGATGATGATCTTCGTGTGCGGCTTCGCTACCGCCATCTTGGTGATAAGGGCGTCCAGCCGGTTGGTGGCGGTGGCCACGTTGTAGTCTTGCCCGTAATCGTTGGTGCCGATCATGACGATGATGACGTCGGGATCGGCCACTTGTGCGAAGACGCTGAGGATGATGCCGTCGATTTGGTCGATGCGCCAGCCGCCGTGCCCCTCGTGGTCGGGATCCGGCAGCGCCGCGGCCCCGTTGCCCACCTGCGTGCCGACGAAGTCCACGTTGTAGCCCGCCGCGGTGAGCAACTGGTAGAGCGGCAGGCGGTAGCCGCCGGCCACGCTGGAGCCGTAGGTGATCGAGTCACCCACGGGCAGGATGCGGATGGGCGGGGCGGCGACGCCGGCAAGCGCGCACAGCGAGAGCGCGACCGTCAGGCCGCGGCGGATAGAGACTGTGGGCTTGAGCATGCGGATTCTCCTTCAATCGTGATCTTCGTCTGCCACTCTGTCAGCGTTTCGGGCGTCTGCCCGGCCGGACCCCTCACGTCGGCTTGATCGGCACGGCCTTCAGGCGCCCGACGGCGGGCAGCGGCCCCACGATGGGCCGCACGTAGTCGAGGAAGGCGGGGGTGATGTCATTGCCGGCCCGGTTGATGAAAGCGTCCGGCATGTGCCGGGTCGCGCGCGCCACGCTCTCGAGGGGGACGCGCTCGAAGTAGACCTGGTAGCGCCGGCCGGGTTTGCGGCGGATCGCGATCGAGCCGTCGGTCGCGCCGCGCGCCGCGAGGCGCACGGCCGTGGCGGCGACGGCGCGGGCTTCGCGCGCGTCGGCCGCCGACACGACGCCCGGGAAGGAGCGCTGCAGGTACCCCAGCGTGTCGGCGCGGACGCGCTTGATGTTCGTGCGCGCCTTCAGTTCGGCCGCCAGCAGGTCGCCCAGCGCGCCCGTGCCGCTCAGTTGCACGTTGCCGTGGGTGTCGGATTCCTTGCTGAACCGGCTGCCGAGGGGGTGGCCGTCGGCGTCCGTCACGCCCTCTGAAATGGCGACGACGCAGCGGCCGAGCCGCTTGTAGACGCGCTCGACGTCGCTGGCGAAGCGCGCGAAGTCGAACGGACGCTCGGGCAGGTAGACCAGGTGCGGGCCGTCATCGGGGTAGACGCGGGCCAGGGCGCTGGCCGCGGTCAGGAAGCCCGCGTGGCGCCCCATGACGATGTCCAGTTTCACGCCCGGCAGGGCGCGGTTGTCGAGGTTGTCTCCCATGAGCGCGAGCGCCACGAACTTCGCCGCGCTGCCGAACCCCGGCGTGTGATCGTTCTCGCGCAGGTCGTTGTCGATGGTCTTGGTGATGTGGAAGCAACGCAGATCGCAGCCCTCGCGCACGGCGGCCTGGTGGATGATGGAGACGGTTTCCGCGGAGTCGTTGCCGCCGATGTAGAAGAAGTAGCGCACGGCGTGCTTGCTCAGGACCGTGAAAATGTTCCGGCAATCCTCGGCCGTCGGCTTCTGCCGGACGGTGAGGAGCGCCGACGAGGGGGTGGCCGCAACGGTCTCCAGGTTCCGGACGGACTCGCGCCGCAGGTCCACGAACTGCTCGCCCAGGATGCCCTTGATGCCATGCAGGGCGCCGTAGATGCCCTTGATCGCCGGGTGTTGCCGGGCTTCAAGGACGGCCCCCACGAGGCTCTGGTTGATGACCA
This sequence comes from uncultured Victivallales bacterium, assembly GCA_964402115.1. Taxonomy (GTDB): domain Bacteria; phylum Verrucomicrobiota; class Kiritimatiellia; order UBA8416; family CAYOBW01; genus CAYOBW01. The sequence continues at coordinate 12,685 of CAYOBW010000088.1, read as the reverse complement.
CGGTAGGACCGCCGCTCTGGGCGATCACGAGGTTGCCCCCTGTCTGCTTGCGCATTGTCATCTGTCTCCCTGGATTCGGGAAAAGTGGCCTGACCGCCGCTCGAAACGAAAACTTACGCTTACTATACCTTCAGGCGGGAGGCTTGACAAGGACGCGATGGGGGGGGATTGTAACGCCTCAGCGGGGCATAACGGCGGGCAGCCTCCTCCACGTCTCGGCTCCGGCGCTCGCGACGGAGACGGCCGTCCCCGGCCGTTACGCTCAAGGCGGCCCCGTGCGTGACTGGCATGCGGCCGCGCAGGGAGGGGGCGCGGGGTCGATGGCGTTGTTGAGCGTACTGTATGCGGATGGCGACCTGGTGGTGATCGACAAGCCGGCCGGATTGCTGGTGCACCGGTCGGGGTTGACGGGGGTGCAGACCTGCGCCCTGCAGCTGCTGCGCGACCAGCTGGGCCGGTTGGTTTACCCGGTTCACCGGCTGGACCGCCCCGTGGCCGGGCCGCTGCTCTTCGCGCTGAGCAGCGAGATGGCGCGCCTGCTCTGCCTGGCCTTTGCCGAGCATCGGGTGGTGAAGCGTTACCACGCCATTGTGCGGGGATACACGGACTGCGAAGGGGTGGTGGACCACCCGCTGGCCGAGGAGCCGGGGGCGCCGCGGCAGCCGGCCGTGACGCGCTATCGCCGGCTGGCGACCGCGGAGCTGTTGGCCCCGGTTCCGCCGCACGCGACGGCACGCTACTCGCTCGTGGAAGCGGAACCCGTGACCGGGCGGATGCACCAGCTGCGGCGGCACCTGAAGCACCTGGCGCATCCGGTCGTGGGGGATACGCAGTACGGCGATGGCCGGCACAACCGGTTCTTCCGGGAGAATCTCGGCGTGGGCGGTCTGCTGCTGGCTGCGCGGCGGCTGGAGTTTGCCCACCCGCGCACGGGGGCGTGGCTGCGGATCGAGGCCGCCCTGCCGCCGGACCTGCAGGCGGCCTGTACGCTGCTGGGGTGGCGGTAGGCGGGGTTGAAGGTGGAGCGACTGAGCGAGGCGTTCTGCGGAGGGAAGAAGAAGGGATGACGGAACGGCATCGTCCTCGTCCTCAGTGAGCGAAGCGAACGGTCGTCGTCCTCGTCCTCGACAGACCAGGGAAGGAATCGAGGACGAGGACGAGGATGGGTGCGGAGGCATGGCGTGCGCTATCGGTGGAACGAGGTGTAGCAGCGGAGGTTGGCATGGATGCGAAGGCTGAAACTGAATGCGGATTGACGTCCGGGGTCCCGTCCGAAGCTCCGCCTCCCGGAGGCGGCCGGCGCTGCGGGCTGGTGGCGATCGTGGGGCGCGCCAACGTCGGCAAGTCCACGCTGCTGAACGCGCTCATGCAGGAAAAAGTCTCGATCGTGAGCCCCGTGCCGCAGACGACGCGGCACATGGTGCGGGGCGTGCTGACAGAGGCGCGGGGTCAGCTGGTCTTCCTGGATACGCCCGGGGTGCACAAGGCGGAGCACGACCTCGGCCGGTTGATGAACCGTACCGCGCGGCGTTCGATCGAGGGCGTGGACATGGTTCTGCTGGTGCTGGACGGGGAGTCGGCCCCGCGCGAAGAGGATGAGGGATGGCTGCGGCGGCTGGCGAAACTCGGCAAGCCGTTCCAGGTTGTCCTGAACAAGGCCGAGAACGGCGCGCCGTACAAGCCGCGCTACCAGGCCGTGTGGGAAACGGCGGTGCGTGAAGCCGGCTGTGCGGCGCCCGTGGCGTGGCTGAACGTGTCCGCCCTGACGGGGCTGAACGTGGACCGGCTGCGGGATGGGCTGTTCGACGCCATGCCGGTGGCGGAGCTGCTGTTTCCGGAGGACATGGTTTCCGACTTCCCGCGGCGCTGGCATATCGCGGACGTGGTGCGCGAGAAGCTCTTCGAGTACCTCTACGACGAGATTCCCCACGACGTCGGGGTGCTGGTCGAGAAACTGGCGGAACACCCGGACCACCTCGGTGCGGATGTGCTGGTCTACGTGGATCGCCCCACGCAGAAGGGCATCGTGCTCGGCGAGCGCGGGCGGCAACTGAAGGGGGTGAAGTGGCGTGCCGAGCACGAGCTGACCAAAGTCTACGAGCAGCCCGTGCGTCTCAACCTCTGGGTCAAGGTGGAGAAGAATTGGGCTCGAAACCACTGGATTCTGAAGCAGATGGGCTACGTCTGAGGTCCGGACGCCGCTACAGATCGTAGAGCGTCGAGTCCCGGGCGGGCGGCCGCGCGCCGCGTGCGCCGCCCGCTTTCTGGCCGGGCATGCTGAACGGATCCTCGTCGCCATCGAGTTCGGAACCCAGTTCGGCGTCCACGTTCTCCATGTCCTCGCCTGCCTCCAACCGGCGGATGGCCTCGTTCATCGAAGTCCCGTACTCGATGCCCGTCATCTCCGCGAAGCGGCGCATGAGGCGGGCTTCCTGCCGCGGGTCGTTCTCGCTCATCCCCTCCGCCTCGCCGGCCAGTTGCTCCATCGCGCGCTCCATCTTCGCGTCGTCGATAGGCAGTTCGCCGTCCGGGCTCTTCTCCTTTGCCCGGCCGATCGCCGCGAAAACGGAAAACTGGCGGTCCAGGCCCGGACGCGCGCACTTGGGGCAGGCGGGCTTGCGGTCAGTCTTGAGCGAGCGGGCGAAGAAGTTGAAGATCGTGTGACAATCCGGGCAGTAGTACTCGTAGATGGGCATGGCGATCTCCTTTGCAGATAACGTGCAATATAGGGCGCACGGCCCCGTTGTGTAAAGTCGCGATCTGCCGGGCCAGTAACGCCAGTGACACGAGGGGCATAACGGCGGAGGACCGCCGTCTCCATGGCTTGGCCCTGGCGTACTTCATGGAGACGGCCGTCCCGGCCGTTACGCTCCCATTGGGCCCCTTGCTGCTGACTGCCGACCACTGACCTCCGCTTGCTTCAGGCTCGCGCGGCGTCGCGGATGCGCAGCAACTCCTTCATGACGTCGAAGGCGTTGGCCGTGCACGTGCGGGTGCCGAAGAGGTCGTGCAGCTTCCGGTACAGCACGTAGAGCTGGTCGTAGACCCCGGCGTGGGCGGGGATCGGCTCGAACCGGCGGGCCAGCACGCCTGTCATGGCGCGCGTGGCGGCTGCGAAATCGTCATGGCCGCCGGCGGCGGCGCCCGCCACCACGGCGCCGGCCATGGCCGCGCCCAGGGCGCAGGTCTGTGTGCTGCGCGAGATTTCGAGCGGGCGGTTCAGCACGTCGGCGTAGATCTGCATGACCAGCGGGTTCTTCGCCGAGATGCCGCCGCAGTTGACGACGCGCCGGATGGGCACGCCGTACTCCTCGAAGCGCTCGAGGATCGTGCGGGCGCCGAATGCCGTGGCTTCGACGAGGGCGCGGTACATTTCGGCCGGGGTGGTGTGCAGCGTCGTGCCGAGCATGAGCCCGGTCAGGCGCTGGTCGACGAGAATCGTGCGGTTGCCGTTGTTCCAGTCCAGCGCCAGCAGGCCGCTGGCGCCCGGCCGCAGCGCCTCGGCGGCGCGGGTCAGGGCCTGGTGCGAGCCGGCCTTGGCGCCGCCGGGCTGCAGGCGGTTGACGAACCAGTTGAAAATGTCACCCACCGCCGACTGGCCGGCCTCGAGGCCGAAGTAGCCGGGCAGGATGGACTCGGGCACGATGCCGCAGAGTCCGGGTATGTCCGGCAGGCGGGCGCCGAGCGGGGCGATCGTCATGTCGCACGTGGAGGTGCCGATGATCTTGACCAGCGTGCCCTCGGTGATGCCCGAGCCCACGGCGCCCAGGTGCGCGTCGAACGCGCCGGCGGCCACGGGAATGCCGGCTCGCAGGCCGAGTTTGCGGGCCCAGGCGGGTGTCAGCGCACCCACCGCGTCGGCGATGTCGTAGGCGATGTCCGGCAACGTCTTGCGCAGGCGGGCCAGCGCCGGATCGAGCGCGCCGAGGAAGGCTGCGTCGGGATAGCCCTGCCAGTCCGGGTGGAAGAGCGCCTTGTGCCCGGCGGCGCAGATGCAGCGCTTGAGCCGGCGGGGGTGGTCGGTGCCCGTCAGGACGGCCGGAATCCAGTCGGCCAACTCGACCCAGGTGTGCATGGCCTTGAAGACCTCGGGCGCCGCGCGCCGGCAGCGGAGAGCCTTGGACCAGAACCACTCGGAGGAGTACGTGCCGCCGCACTTGGCGAGGTACTGGGGACGTTCGCGCGCGGCCAGGGCCGTGATTTCGGCCGCTTCCGCGTGGCCCGTGTGGTCCTTCCAGAGCCAGGCCAGCGCCGCGGGGTTGCGGGCGAAAGCCGGCTGCAGGGCCAGCGGGACGCCGTCGCGGTCCACGGGTAGGGGCGTGCTGCCCGTGGTGTCCACGCCGATGCCGATCACGTCACGCGGGCTGACGCCGCGGTCCCGGCGCGCAGTTTGCAGGGCGCCCTTGACGCTCTGGACGAGCCCCTTCAGGTAATCGGCCGGATGCTGGCGCGCCAGGTCGGTGTCGGCCGGATCGAGCACGATGCCCGCCTCGCCGTGCGCGTAGTTCCAGACGTGCGAACCGACCTCCGCGCCGGTGGCCGCGTCGACGATGAGTGCGCGCACAGAGTTGGTTCCGTAGTCAATGCCAACCGCATACTTCGCCATGGTTCCGTCCTCCCCCAGTCTGTTTTGCCGTCATCGCTTGCGTTGCCATGCGCCGCGTGGGGCAGGGCAACAGCCGTGTTTCCCGCTTGCGTTTCTTAATAGCGCTAATTATTGTTCCCCGTCAAGTCCTGTGACGTGCAGGGCGTACATGGCTGAGTTTGAGCCGCGAACAAGCAGGAGGCCGGGCATGACAGGTTTGGACTGGATCGTTGTCGGGGTGTATTTCATGCTGATTGTCGGGATCGTCTGGTGGTCCTCGCAGAAGCAGCAGACCACGGCTGACTACTTTCTGGCTGGCCGGCACGTGGGCTGGTTCGTGGTGGGCTGTTCGCTGTTCGCCTCCAACATCGGCTCCGAGCACATCGTCGGGCTGTCCGGCTCCGGGGCCAACAACGGCATGGCACAGGCGCACTGGGAGCTGCACGCCTGGGTCATGATCCTGCTGGCGTGGGTCTTTGTGCCGTTTTACTACCGCGCCAACGTCTTCACGATGCCGGAGTTCCTGGAAAAGCGGTTCAATGCCAAGACCCGGTGGGTGTTGTCGGTGGTTTCGCTGATTGCGTATGTCTTCAC
>CAYOBW010000088.1:0-7496 GCA_964402115.1 uncultured Victivallales bacterium | reverse complement strand
GAAGGTCTCCGTGACGGTCTACGCCGGCGCCATCGTGTTCCAGGCGCTGCTGCCGGACACCTTCGGCACGCCGGAGAACGCGTTCTGGGTGGGCGCCGTGAGCACGGTGGTCCTGACCGGCATCTACACGATCTTCGGCGGCCTGCGGGCCGTCGTGTACACCGAGGTGGCGCAGACCGGCCTGCTTCTGCTGGGTTCGGCCCTGATCACCTACTTCGGCTTGAGCAAGTTGGGCGGCTGGCATGAGCTGATCGCCACCTGCAAACCCAACGCGACGCAGTTCGCGCTGTGGCGGCCCAACACCGACGTGAGCTTCCCCTGGCTGGGCGTGATGATCGCTTCGCCCGTGATCGGGATTTGGTACTGGTGCACGGACCAGTACATCGTGCAGCGCACGCTGGCGGCGAAGAACCTGCGGAACGCGCGCCGGGGCGCGATCTGGGGCGGTTTCCTCAAACTCTGGCCGGTGCTGATCTTCCTCGTGCCGGGCATGATCGGCTGGGCGCTGCACCAGAAGGGCCTGCTGGCGATTCCCATGAAGCCGAACAGCACCGAACTGCTGGGCGATGCCGTGTTCCCGTCGATGGTGTCCACGCTCCTGCCCATGGGTTTGCGCGGGATGGTGGTGGCCGGGTTGCTGTCGGCGCTGATGTCGTCGCTGGCGTCGCTGTTCAACTCCTGCGCCACGCTCTACACGGTGGATATCTACGAGAAGCTGTGGCCGGGCCGCCCGGAGCGCAAACTCGTCGGCATTGGCCGGATGGCGACCACGGTCGTGGTTGGCTGCGGGCTGATCTGGATCCCGATCATGAAGAAGATCTCCGAGGGCAACACCGGGCTGTACGACTATCTCCAGAACGTGCAGGGCTTCCTGGCCCCGCCGATCACCGCCGTGTTCCTGCTGGGACTGTTCAACAAGCGCATCAACGGGCAGGGCGCACTGGCCGGGCTCGTGACCGGTTTCGTGCTGGGCATGGTGAAACTGACCGTGCAGACGCTCACGAAGAGCGGGATGATCGCCAAAACCGGCGTGCTGGGGGCGATCGGCGAGTTCAACGGCTACTACTTCTCCGGCGTTCTGTTCCTGTTCAGCGTGGCCCTGGTCGTTATCGTGTCGTACCTGACGCCGGCGCCTTCGGCAGCCCAGGTGCAGGGGCTGACCTACTCGTCGCTGACGCCGGAGCAGAAGGCCGAGACGCGCGCGTCGTGGAACTGGGTCGATGTCGCGGGTACGGTGGTCGTGCTGGGGCTGGTCCTGGGCATGTACCTGTACTTCACGATCTGGCTCCGCTAGGGTGCTGGCCCTGCTAAGGGCGCATCTCGATGAGGTGCTGCCCAGCGCCACGTAGCGCGGGCCTCTCCGAGGCCCAGCGCCCGGTGGCGTTGGGTGGGCAGCCTGATCTCCTGCATGCAGCGGCCCTCGCCTTCGGAGAAGGCGGGGCCATCAGCCAGACCACCCAAGCCGCCCAATCGCAGATGCTCCCCCTGCTGAATCCCGGCGCCAGGCTTGTATTCGAGGTGGGGGAGCCGTACGATCAGCTGAGAGTAACGGGTGCCCTGGACATCGGCGTGGCGGCGCTCGGTTTCTCGGATTTCCAGTTCAGCAACAAGGCTGGCTTCGGCCCGGGCCAGTCGTACGTGTTGATCGCAGCGGCCTCCGTGACCGGCGCTTTCGGAGCCGGGGAGACCACGGGCCTGGTGGATGGTCTGCCGTGCACGCTTGCGGTGCTGGGAACCGATGTGGTCCTCACCAGCAATTCCGGGAGGGGTACGGTGATCTTGGTACGGTGATGGTCGCCAGAAAGAGCATGATATCCGTGCGCCGATCGCTCCCGCTGCTGCTGATCTTCGCCGTCGTTTTTGCGTGCGGCGCTGCGGACGTGGTTGTGACGGTGGATCCAGCGAGTCGGCTTGCCGGGGCGACGCTGCTGGGCGAGTGGGCTACGGCCGGCAATCTCGACGGCTGGGCTGGCGCAAGCGTGACCGGCTTGAGCGCGGCGGGCGGGTTGCTCGCGGGCGACGACAACACGACCGGCGCCGATGCCTCGGTGAGCCGGACGGCCATCAGCGGCGGGCCGGATCTCGACCTCGGCTTCAACGACTACCTCCAGATCCGCCTCAAGCTGCCCGCGGCCTACGCGGGCGACGTGCGAATCGAGTTCGGCACGTCGGTGAAGAACGGCTTCGCCACCGACCGCCGGATCGTGATTCCTGCGGCTAACCTTGTGAAGGATGGCGCCTTCCACGCCTACCGGCTCGACCTCGGTCTGGTGGTGTGGTGGCGCGACACGTTGCGGGACTTGCGCCTCACGCCCCTGCTGGCCGCCACGGGCCATTTCGAGATCGACTACGTCGAGGTCGGCGACGAGGCCGGCACGGCCCCCGTGCTGAACACGAGCACGAACTTCGAGGCCCCGCTTACCGCGGCCAACACCTCCCGCCTGGCGAGCAAGCACGTCTGCGTCTGGTGGGATCCGGCCGATACCGCCTTCACGACGACCCAGGCCCGGCGCGCCCTGCGCATGTGCGAGGAAAGCTACCAGGTCTACTGTCGCAAACTCGGTTACAACGAGCCCTTTCGCGAATTCGACTCCACCACGACGACGCGCTGCAAAGTGAACTTCGTGACCTGGTACGACGGCTATTGGGCCGGCGGCTACGCCAACCGCGCGCACCTCAACATCGGCGCGGGGGGGCTCGGCGACGAGGGGTGGGGCAACCCCGCGCCCCACGAGTTTGCCCACTGCGTCCAGATGGCGCAGCCCGGCCGCATGGTCGGCATGCACTGGGAATCCCACGCCAACTACCTGCGGGCGCAGCGCAACCTCCATTTCTATGCCACCATCCCCAGCGCCGTGCCCGCGCTGGACAACGACACGTACGTCTCCAACTACCGGGTCGACCATCACCGCCTGATCTATTCCGATCAGCGCTACTACCTCTCGCTCGACGATTACGGGACGGCGTTCGGGCTGCCCGCGAACTACGCCGCGGCGTCGTGGCGCGACGGCGCGCGCGACAAGACGATCATCGAGAAGCTTGCCGCCGCGCTGCCGGCCGGGACAGCGGTCAAGGACGTCGCCGCCGAGTGCTGCAAGCACTGGCCGATGCTCGATTTCGTGGAGAAAACACGCATCCGGGCTCAGCACTGGGGCAGCGCGACGGCGCGCGCCGGGCATTTCTGGCGGCAGGGCGCGATCCTGGCGCCGCAGCAGGACAAGCCGGGCTGGTGGCGCGTGCCTTTCGAGCGGGCCCCCGAGAAGTGGTCGTACATGCTGCACGATCTCAGCGCCGCGACCGGGGCGACCGTTACCGTCGAGCTGCGCGGCTTCGACCTCAGCGGCACGGGCGAGGACTGGCGCTGGTGCCTCGCGGCCATTTCGGCCGGCGACGCCGTGCGCTACTCCTCGGTCTGGGCTCCGGGCACGCAGAGTTTCGCGCTCACCGCGGCCGAGAAACAGGTCTTCCTCATCGTTACCGCCACGCCGGGCAGCACCGCCCTGGACCTCGACAGCCAGCACAACACCAAGCCCATGGACAAGCACGCGGACCGCCTGCGGTACGGCTACGAGGTGCGGCTGGTCAACGCCGCTCCCGCCGCCCACGGCTTCGGTGCGTCCAATCCCACGGGCTGGCATGCCCACGGCAACGGGGGCGGCGTGGTCGGTCCTTCGGCGACGGTGGCCGCCACGGCGTACGTGGGCCCGCGGGCGAAGGTCATCGGGTCGGCGCAGGTGTCGGGCAGCGCCCGCATCGAGGACTACGCCGTGGTGCAGGGCAGCGCCGTGGTCAAGGGCAGCGCGGTGGTCAGCGGGTTCGCCCTTGTGGACGGCACCGCCGTGGTCCAGGATAGCGCCCGCGTCCGCGACCGCGCGGAGCTGCGCAGCGGCACGGTCAAGGGGCGCGCCCTGGTCGCCGGCTACACCCGCATCGAGAGCGCTACCGTACAGGATGACGCCGTTGTGCGCGGCAATGCCTACCCGTTTGGCGGGACGATCAGCGGCACGGCGATTGCCGACCACGATTACTCGATGGACTTCAGCTTCAGCAGCGGCGCCCACTTCGGGCATGTCCCGTGGGGCGCCTGGTACGATGCTTTCTACACCCAGACCCTGCGCACGCCGCGCGGGTTGACCGCCTCCTACGGGACCAGGGAAACCAGCGGCCAGGTCTGGTGGGACGAGTTCGGCGCGCTTCACGCCCTCCTGCGCGGCTCGCCGGCGCGCACCGCCGACGCCGCCCTCGCGACGACCGTGCTGAGCCTGGACGGTGTCGACGACTACGCTGTCCTCGACCGCTGCGTTGCCGACACGCCGGACTTCAGCTTTGCCGCCTGGGTCAAGGCCGACGCACCGGTTGCCAGTGCGCCGATCCTCTTCCTCGGGGCCAGCGCGACCAAGGCCCTCCGTCTCGTGCGGGAAGCCTCGGGCATTGTTCGCTGTACCCTGGGCGACGGCGCGACAACCGCCACGCTGACATCCCTCAGCACGCTGCCCTCCGGCGCCTGGCGCCACCTCGCCGTCACGGTTGACGGCGGAACCGCCGGGCTCTACGTCAACGGCATCCTCGAAGCCTCCGCGGCGACCACGCTCACGACCCTCGCGGTCCTGGCGGCCAACGATCATCTCGCCTCGCAAGCCAACTACGTCGGCCGCGACTGGGAGGGCAGACTGTTCGACGGTGCGGTCGGTGACGTCCGCTTTTACAATGTCGCCCTCACCGCCGCCGAGGTCCGCGGCGAGTACCGCCGGTGCGGCAGCCTGCTCGGCGCCTATGCCGCCACCGCTCCGGTCGACTTCAACGGCAGCAACTCGACCGCGGAAACCGGGGTGCGCAACGGCCGCATCCGCACCCTGGCCGCCTGGGTAAAGCCGCGCACGTCCGGCGATGTGTCCAACTACGAGGCCGTTTTCGACTCGGATGACGAGCGCGGCGGCGCATACGGTTGCGGTTTCGGGCTTGACGGCGGCAAGTGGATCGTGCGCCTGGACGGTCTCGGGAACTGGAGCACCGGCGTCTCCGCGACCCTCAATGCCTGGCAGCATGTCGCCCTGGCCTGCAACGGTTCGAGCGCAACGTTCTTCGTCAACGGCGCCGTGGCCGCCACCCGCACCTACACCGGGCCGGCCAGCGACTCCGCCGCCGCCGGCAAATGCTACCGCATCGGGTTCTCCCAGACCTCCGAAGACACTGCCACCCGCCAGTACTTCGACGGCTACATCCTCAACGCGAGGGTGTACGATCGCGCCCTGGCGGCGGCCAGCCTGCCCCTTGACGCCGACGGCGACGGGCTGAGCGATGCGAACGAAGCCGATGCCGGGCGCAACCCGATCGATCCGTTCGATGCCCTCACCTACAACTTTTCCGGGGAAGGCTGGTTCGAAGGCTGGAATCCGGCTGTCAATCTGACGAACGCGGCGGTTTCAGGCGGCGCACTCAAAGGTGTGGCGACCTCCACGGACCCGCAGCTCAGCGCCAGCGGGCTCAGCGTCACCAGCGCCGGCTACAACTACATCGTCGCGCGACTCAAGGCCTCCGCCAACGGCCCTGTCGAATGGCGTTGGGGACGGGTCGGCGCCACCGGCTTCAGCGCCGCGCGCAGCGTTACCGCCTCCTACAGCGGCGGCGGCGACTGGGAGAACATCGTATTCCGTGTCGGCAACCATGCCGAGTGGGCCGGCCAGGTCATCACGAGCGTGCGCCTGAATCCGATCGGCGTCGCGGGGGCCAGCTTCGAAGTGGACAGCGTGCGGCCGGTCTCCGTAAACGCCACTCCGACCATCAGCGGCGTGGCGAGTCAAACGGTCAACGAGGATTCGGCCACGGTCGCGATTCCCTTCACCGTCGGGGACGATTTGACGGCTGCCTCCTCGCTGAGTCTCGGCAAGGCCTCGTCGAACCCGACCCTCGTGCCGACCAACAACATCGTCTTCGGCGGCAGCGGCGCCAACCGCACCGTGACCGTCACCCCCGCCGCGAACGAGAGCGGCACGGCGACCCTCACGCTCACCGTCAGCGATGGCACATCGGCAACCAACCGTCTCTTGACCCTCACGGTGCAGGCGGTAAACGATGCGCCGACGATCGGCGACGTGGCCAACCGCGCCATCGACGAGGACACGAGTACCGGCGCCATCCCCATTACGCTTGGCGATGTCGAGACCGCCGCCGGCTCGCTGATCCTGGGGAAAGACTCGTCGAACCCGACGCTCGTGCCGACGGCCAACATCGTCTTCGGGGGCGGCGGTCCCAGGCGCACCGTGACCGTCACCCCCGCCGCGAACGAGAGCGGCACGGCGACGATCGCGCTCACCGTCAGCGACGGCACATCGACAACCAACCGCCTCTTCACCCTCACGGTGCACGCGGTGAACGATGCGCCGACGATCGGCGACGTGGCCAGCCGCGCCATCGCCGAGGACACGAGTACCGGCGCCATCCCCGTTGCGCTTGGCGATGCCGAGACCGCCGCCGGTTCGCTGACCCTGGGGAAAGAGTCGTCGAACCCGACGCTCGTGCCGACGGCCAACATCGTCTTCGGGGGCGGCGGTCCCAGGCGCACCGTGACCGTCACCCCCGCCGCGAACGAGAGCGGCACGGCGACGATCGCGCTCACCGTCAGCGACGGCACGTTGTCAGCCAGCGACGCCTTCACGCTGACGGTGCAGGCGGTGAATGACGCACCCGTGCTGGCGGAGGTGGCAAATCGAGCGATCGGGGCGGGCCGCAGGCTGACCATCACGAACGTCGCCACGGACATCGATCTGCCTGCGCAGTCGCTGACCTTCAGCCTGCTCACCGGACCGGACGGCGCGGCGCTCGGGGCCTCCAGCGGCATCCTCGCCTGGCGGCCCGCCGTTTCGCAGGCGGACCCCTTGCGCGTATCCCCGCACATCTTCCCGCAGGCAAGTGGTAATTGCGTTTCAGGCCCGGTTCTGGCACCCTCTCGTCGATGAGCGCGCAAGCACAGGATGGTGTCGATGGGCGTGTGCCCGTGCTGTCCGTGGAACGGGTTCGGTCGGGAGGCCGTGCGCTCTGTTCGGCAGGCTCAAAGGAGGTCTCATGAGCACGAGTTCACAGGGTACGCTGAAGGGGCTCTCGCTGTTCGCCGCAGCCGCGGTCGCGGCGTGGGTGTTCGCCGCTGGCGCGGTGTGCGCGGCTGACGTTTCCGGCACGGATGCCCTCGTCAAGCGCGCCGACACGGAGCTGCGGGCCGCGGAACGCAAACTGTTCGGAGGCGACAAGGAGGGTGCGCTGCAGCAGCTCGCGACGGTTGGCGAACTGCTCGCCAGTATCGAGCAGGCCGACCCGAACCGCCGGGAACTCGCCACGCTGAAGCAGAAGCAGGCCCGCCTGCAGACCGATCTGGACCGCCGCCTGGGGAAGACGGCCGGCACAGCCGCCAAGCCCGCGACGGCCGAACCGGCCGCGCAGCCGGTGGCCGAGCGCGCGCCCGCGGCGACCCCTGCGCCGCGGACGGCGGCCGCGGGGACCAA
>CAYOBW010000087.1:0-24842 GCA_964402115.1 uncultured Victivallales bacterium | reverse complement strand
GCATCACGGGCAGCTCCGGCGGCGGCGAGCTGCGGGGAGCGGCGGACGCAGGCGGCGCAGCCGCGGGCGCTGGCGCGGCGTAGGCGGCAGGCTGCATAACGGCGCCGCCAGCCTGCAGTTGCCGGATCTGTTCAAGGATGTCGGCCAGCGACACCACGCTCGCCGCCCGTGCCGCCCGGATCAGCCCCGTCTCCAGCAGCGTCCGGCGCGAGAGCGCGAATTTCATCTTGTCGACGCCGTCGGTAAGGATCTCGAGGATGCGCAGCAACCGCTCCGTCCCCACCCCCTCGCCTTGCGCCTTCAGCGCAGCCGCCTCGCCTTCGGATAGGTCCAGACCGGCGGCAGCCGCATCCAACTCGCGACAAACCAGCACGTTGCGAAAGTGGCCCAGCAGTTCCACGAGTACGCGCGAGAGATCCTTGCCTGCCTGGTCCAGCGTGTGGATGATGGTGAGAATGCCCTTCAAATCGCCGCGCAGGATGCACCCGGCCAACTGCTCCAGCGAGCTCCGCGCCGCGAGGCCGAAGACCGCCAGCACGTCGTCCTCGCAGATGCGGTTGCCGCGGAAGGAGATCAACTGGTCCAGCGCCGACTCGGCGTCCCGCAGGCCACCCTCCGCCCCGCGCGCGATGGCCAGCAGGGCGTCGTCGTCGATCTGCACCTGTTCGTCTTTCGCCACGAGCCGCAACCGCTCGACAATCTGGGTCAGCGGAATCCGTCGCAAGTCGAAGCGCTGACAGCGCGAGACGATCGTCGGCAGCACCTTCTCCGCCTCGGTCGTCGCGAACATGAACTTGACGTGCGGGGGCGGCTCTTCCAGCGTCTTCAGCAGCGCGTTGAACGCCGCGTTGCTGAGCATGTGGACTTCATCGATGATGTAGATCTTGAACCGGCAGGAGGCCGGGGCGTACTTCACGGTTTCGCGCAGGTCGCGCACCTGATCCACGCCGTTGTTCGAGGCGCCGTCGATCTCCATCACATCGAGACTGGTGCCCGCCGTGATCTCCTTGCAGGCGTCGCAAACCTCGCACGGGGTCACCGTGGGGCCCTTGCGGCAGTTCAGCGCCTTGGCAAAAATCCGCGCCACGGACGTCTTACCCACGCCGCGCGGTCCGACGAACAGGTAAGCATGCGCAATGCGCGACGTCTCGATCGCGTTATGCAGGGTTCGAGTTACATGTTCTTGACCGACAACAGCTTCAAACTGCTGCGGACGCCACTTTCGGGCTATGACTTCGTACGACATCTGCGTCGTCCTGATTCCCGTGTGTCCTTCGCCGCCACAAACCATGCAGGCCGGAGAGCCGGCGACAGGGGCGAAAGCACAACGCGGGAAAGCATGCCCGCTTGGACGGCATTTGACAAGCAGATATCCCTGCGGCACAGTACACGGCGTTATGCAAACCAAAGGACACGACTACTTTATGCGGATGGCCCTCGCCCAGGCCCAGGTGGCGCTGGAGCGTGACGAGGTGCCGACCGGCTGCGTGATTGTGCACGCCGATCCGAACGCCCCGGAGGCGCCGCAGCGGGTTATCGCCCGCGCCCACAATCAGGTGGAGATGCTGAAGGACGCCACGGCGCACGCGGAAATGATCGCCATCACGCAGGCGGCCGGCGCTTTGGGCGACTGGCGCCTGGTCAACACCACGCTCTACGTCACCAAGGAGCCCTGCGCCATGTGCGCGGGCGCCATCGTCCTGTCGCGCATCCCGGTGGTGGTATTCGGGGCGCCCGACCTCCAGCGGGGCGGCGCCGTCTCGCAGTTCAACATCCTGAACCACCCCACCCTCAACCACCGCTGCGAAGTCATCTCCGGCATCCTGCAGGAGGAATGCGCTGCCATCCTGCAAGCCTTCTTCCGCGCCCGGCGGTGAGCTGACTCCCGCACCCCTGCCCTCCGCGTAGCTGCCGCTATAAGGCGGCGGACGGCATCGGCAAGCGGCTTGTCCGCCGCCTTACGCGGCAGCTACGGGGGAGGGAAGAGAGTGTGGAGCGTGTAGCCCCCGCCGTGAGGAGGGGGACGGGATCTTGAGCGGACGCCGTCCGCCGCCTCACGGCGGCAGCTACGGGGAGAGCGAGATTCGGCGTGACAGGCGAGGAGGTCGGGATTGCGATCCCGACCCATGTGGGGCGGGGTGCGGGCCGGAAGAGGGCGCTGCCGCGTAGCTGCCGCCGTAAGGCGGCGGATGCGACTGGCGGGAGGCTGACGCGCGCGGTCAGCGGACCATGAACACCGAGCCCTGGGTCGGAACGGTCTCGATCAGGAGGTTGTCGACCTCGGTCCGGCTGTCGATTCCCTGGAAGTTGATGTAATTGTTGGCGTAGCCGCCGCCCGTCTTCGTGTAGGTGTAGACCGGCGTCAGGCCCCCGTCGACGAAGATCTCGATCTTGGTCGAGCCGATACCGTCGAACGGGTTGCTGTTCACCGGGTCGGTGATGGCCACCCTGAAGTGGTGCAGCACGCCGGCCGTGCCGCCCCAGCTGGGCTCGGACGGCGTCAGGTTGGTGCCACCGTCAAACGCCTGCAGGGTGCCGTTGCCGCGGAACAGGACGCCGAAATGCGCGCCGCCGCGGTTGACCCAGCCTGCGGTGCCGCCGCTGCCGAAATCGTCGGCGCCCACGCAGATGGCGCCCCAGCTCCCGTTGGCCGCCCAGTTGGGGTCCATGTCGAAGTTGATCGTCAGCCCCCGCAGGGTGTCCCCGCCCCGGAAGTTGCGGTCAATGCCAGCCCAGCCGGCACTGAGAAGTTCCAGCGTATTCGGGTGACGGGTTGTGGGGTCGCCAACCTGGTGACCATTGGCCGGCCCGCCCTGCGTATAGGTCAGCGGCGCCAGCGCGCCACTCTGGCGGGCGGCGCGACCCGTGTTGATATCGGTCTCCTGCGTGCCGGAGTTGAAACTCTCCGCAAACAGAACCGTGCGGTTGGTGGCAATCAAGTAGCGGTTGCAGACGGAATACTGGTGAAACGTTCCGGACACCGGGGCAAACGAGAAGCGGATCTTGCCGCTGGCCGGCGCGGTGTACGCGTACTCGAGCAGGTTGCCGTTTCCAGCGCCGGTGTAGTTCTGGTCGAACCGCAGCGTGTCGAGCGTCGGCCCGCCGTTCCCATCGTCCGTGCGCAGGTCCACGCCGCGGCCGCCCGCCCCGCCGTAGGCATAGCCGTGAAACGTGGCGACGTACGAACTACCGGCCAGCAGGCCGCTGAGCGTGACGGTCTCCGGGAAGCCGTTGTACCAGAAGTCGGAAAGAATGGTCCGGATATTGCCGGACACCCCCGCGGGCGGCTGACTGCCCACGCCGCTGGGAACGCCGGTCATGCTCCAGTTCGACCCCGACACGCTGCCGCCCACGGGCGCCGCCGGCCGCTCGAACTGCACGCCGTTGACCGAGCGGCCGCCGGCGGTGCCCGCGGTGTCGAGCATGTGCGTGTAGAACGCCTTCTGGACTATGCGGCTGTCGGCGTCGCCGGTCAGACTGGCCAGGGTCCACGCATCCGCCACGGCCCCGATGCGCACGTCATCTATCAGCACAGTGTTGTCGTACCCGGACTGCGTGTTCTCGATCTTCAGCTCGGCCGATGTCGCCGTGGCGGTATACAGCCCCGCCGCGAGGTAGTACCCGTTCGCGCCCCCCACAGCGCCGAAGGAACCGATCCAAACCTGGGTGCCGCCGACGCTTATCTTCAGCGTCGGCTGATTTCCGTCGCGTGCGTTGCAGCGGCAGGAGACCATGTACCGGCCGCCGACTGTGAAGCCTCCCACGATCTGGCGGAGCGAGTTGGCTGTCTGGATCAAGCCCACCTGGGTACCCTCAGGAATGGCGCCGTTGCTCGCGAACGGGCCGGCCGCGGTGTTGACGCCGGTTGCCGTGGGGTTGCTCGACGTCCAGCCGGCCGGCTTGCCGTAGCCGGGATAGGCGAACCCGTCGGCGTACTCGAACCCGGCGTTCACGATGGTCGGCACACTCGGAGCAGCGGGGACCTCTTCGTTGCTGAACGCGTACTGGTGATAGGAGGCGTTGTCGGCGGTCGACGCGAAGGCGTAGCTGATCGTGCCCGAGGGCGGGGCAGTGAACGCGTACAGCCACCGCGACGAGGTGTCGCCGGCGTTCTGATCGAGGAGCGTGCCCACCCCCGTATCGCTCGGCTTGAACTCGATCACCCGCGTTCCTGCGCCGCCCCATGCGCGGTTGTAGAACGCCGTGAGATAGACCTGCCCCGGGGTGAGTCCCGTCAGGGTTACCGTGGAGGCTGCGCTCACTGGCCCGCCGGCGATGTAGAAGAAGTCCGTCACCAGCTTGCCGCCGTTGTTGGGGATGCCGCTGCCGTTGTTGTAGACGTTGGCCGAGGTACCCGCCAGGGACCAATTCGCCCCGCTGGTCGTGCCGGCGGTGCCGGTGAACGTCACGCCGTTGACGACCGCCGCGCCCTGCGCGCCGTCGTCGTGGCGGAAGTTGATCTTGTGGGTGTAGGTCTTGAGCCGGTCGATGCCGATGTCGCCATCGTTGTTCCACGAAGCCACGTTAAGCGTCCCGCCCCAGGCCATCCCGGAAAACGCCAGGGCGCCCAACCACACGCTGGATCTTGCCGCTAATCCGATGCTCATTACCTGTTTCCCTTCCACAACCCCTGCTTCACGAACAAACCGCGCCTGCCATCCCAACCCCGGCCCCTCACCGCACATGGAACCACGTGCCCTGCGGGGTTCTGTAGATGTAACCGTTCGCATCGATGGCCACGGGTTTGTCGCCAAAACTGATCGCCCGCAGTTGCGCGGGCGTCAAAGCGCCGGGGCCGTTGCCGAACCGCAGGGAGGTCGGGCCCAGCGTACCCGTCAGGGTCAGGTGCCCCGTCCAGGCCTGGGCCGCGCTGTCCAGGAAGACGACACTGCCCGTGCCCAGGTTAAGCGTGCTGGAACCGGTCACGGCCAGGGCGCCGAGCGTGTAGCCGCTCGAGCCGATGTCCAGCGTGCCGCCGTTCAGGAGAACGGGGTTGATCTGCTTCAGCGCGCCGGTGGCCCCGAGCCGCAGCGTGCCGGCGTTGATCGTGGTGAGCCCGGTGAAAACGTTGTTCCCGGTGAGCACCCAGGTGCCGACGCCCGACTTGGTCAGGCTGGTGCTGCCGCCAGTCTCGGTGATGGCCAGCGCAAACGTGTTGGCACCCGTGTTGCTGCCGGTCAGGGTCAGCGTGCGCGCGCCCGCATTCTCGTAGAAGTCCGGGGACGAGGCGGCGGTGAAGCTCAGCGTCGCGCCCGGCGCGCTACCCGAGGCATCCAGCGTCGCGCCGCCGATCGTGCTGATGCGGATCGCGCGGTCCGTGCTCTGCGCCGTGGCGCCCGTGTACTGCAGCGTGCCGCCGCGGAAGAGCAGGCCAATGTCCGTGGGAACATCCGCGGCTGACGCCCGGCTGCCAAGGCTGCAGCTCTGGCTGTAGTTGCCCAGCGAGGCCACGTTCACGATGCCCCCCGCAAACGTCGTGACGCCGCCGTAGGTGCTGGTCGTGCCCGACAAGTCGAACGTACCGCTGCCCTGCAGAGCCACGCCGCCCGCACCCGTGACCTGCCCCGCGAAAGCGTTCGCGGCGCTGTTGCCGACAGTCAGCGTCCCCGCGCCCAGCAGGAGCTGGGTGCCCGCCACACCGGTCAGTGACGCGAGCGTCTGGCTGTTGCCGTTCAGGTCGAGGGCGGCTCCCGCGGACGTGATGCTGACCACGGCGCCGGAAGGCAATTGGACGCCTCCACTCAAGCTGATGTTGTCGATCCCCACGCTGCTGTCAGACAGCAACGAAGTCCCGAGGAAGCCGATGGAGTACGTGCCCGCCGTGTCAATGACGAAGTTCGCGCCAACCGTGGCCCACGCCGCGCTTGCCGCGGAAAACGTGGAGCCCTGGCTCACGCCGTTCAGTTGAAAGTAGTACGGGTTAACCTGGGCGCCGCGGCGCGCGTGCGACCAACTGATTGTGTACTTGCCGGGCACAAAGTAGAGCGATTCGGCGAGCGTGCTGTCCTTCTGCAAACTGAACATCTGGCTGGGCGACGGATAGGGCATCGTGTAGCCCCACGCCGTACTGTTGTTCAGCAGCGCACCGCCTGTCCCTCCGTTATTGATGCTGGCCCAGACAAACGCCGCCTTCTGGACGGGTGACAGGGTGCTGTAGTAGGTGTAACTGTTGGCGCCCATCGCCGGACTCTCGAGCGTGCCATTCTGGACGGCCGGAGCCGGGCCGCCCAGGCGCAAGGTGCCCCCGCCGATGAACGTGTTACCTCTGTACACCTGAGAGGTGAGCAGCGTCAGCGTGCCCGCGCCCGCCTTGGTGACGGTTCCCGCCCCGCTGATGGCGCCGGAGTAGACCCGGCTGGTGGGGTCGGCGAACACGAGCGCGGCCCGGTTGGTGATGTTGCCGTTGAACGTGCTGGCGGCCGACGCGTCGCCGAACTGCAGGGTGCCCGCGCCGATGGTCAGGCGACTGGCGCCGGAGGCATTGGCCAGCACCAGCGTGCCAGCGCCGAACTTGACGGCCTCGCTGTTCAACGCGACGGGAGCCGCGACCGTGTGCGTGCCCGAGGGCACGCTCAGCACGCTGACGGCGCCCGGGTCGGCCTGCAGGGTCAGCGTCTTGCTGTTCGCCGTGGAAAGCGTCCAGGCGTTGGCCCCGTCGAACTGCAGGTGCCCCACCGTCTGATTATCGTCGAGATTGAGAACCGTGGGCGAGCCCTGCGAGGCAAACGAGGCGTTGGCGCCAACCGCGTTGGGCGCGCCCGCCGGCGCCCACGCCGCGCTGGTCCAGTCGGCGCCGCTGCTCCACGTCTTGTTGAACGTCTGCTCGGTGCTGAAGCCGTACATATGCAGCGTATTGGCTGGGACCTGGGGCGAGATGGTCAGCCTCTCCATGGCGACTCCGCACTGGAACGTGTAGCGCAGGACGTTCAGGTACCCCCCCCCGCTTGACCCCATGTCTTCATCGTAGACAGTCGTGGCCCCGCTCGCCGAAGTGACGTTCTGGACCCGATTGCCCGCCCCCTCCCAGGAAGCGTTGTAGAACGTAATGGTGTAGGTCTGACCCGCCGTCAGTCCGGCCAGCGTGAGTACCGCCGGATTGCCGCCGTAGATGAAGTCCGAGCACAGGCTCCCGGCGATGGTCGATCCGAGTGCGCCGGCGATGGCGCCCCAGGCCGTCGACCCCCAGATGCTCCCCGGGCCATTCAGGGACCAGCCCGGGCCCGTGGGGTTGCCGGCCGTGCTCGCGGCAAAGTTCACGCCGTTGATGGCCAACGCGGAGCCCTTGAGGTTGACGGCGTTCACGAAGGTCTTGCCGGCGTCGAGCCCGACGCTGGCGTCCAGGTTGCCCGACCCGAGGTAAGCCGATGAGAAGACGCCGGGCGTGACGGAAGCCGCAGTACTCGTGCTGATCGAGAGATTGTCGAATCCGGCGATGTCCGAGCACTCGAACGCCACGTTGCCCTCCGTGAAAGCGGCAGAAAGCCCGCCGCCGCTCGACCAGTAGGTGTGAATGAGCGTCGCGCCTGCGTAGACGCGAACCGCGGTTCCGCCGCTGCCGAAGGCGGAACCTGTCCCGGCAATGTCGCTGATGACGAACTGGATGTAGTTCAAATCGGTCGTATGGTTGGCGTTCGGCGCGGCGGGATCCCAGTAGCTCACCCCCAACCCCAGGGCGGTGATGTCGGCGCCGCTGCTGAACGTCTGAATCTGCCCGTTGCCGCGAAACAGAATGCCGAAGGGAACCTGTGGCTCGTTGACGTATCGCGTCTTGTTGGCGTCGGACGTTCCGAAGGTAATGCCCGCCCAATGGCTGCGGTCGCCGTTGCTGCCGACGTTCGGAGCCATGTAAACGCCGACCGTAAGCGGGCCCATCGCCGTCTTGAAGTTGTAGTTCAGCGGGGCCCTGCCGCCAGAGGCCACCAGCAGGTAGTTGCCGCCGTCAATGCCGCCGGTGGGATTGCCAACCTGGCAGTTACCGCTGGCCGTATATGTGACCGTGGCCAGCGAGCCCGCCTGGCGCGCGGCTATGTTGTAGTTCAGGTCGAGGGTATTCGGATTGCCGGCCGCCGTGTAGTTGTCCGTCAGCAGCACGGCCGCGACGGCGCCGTCCACCGCCCACACGCCCGCCGCCAGAAGCCCCGCGAGAAGAAACCCCGAGATGGTTTTGCTCATATGATGTGCTCTCCCTCGATGTGGTCCGCCGTCTCCGACACCGCAACGTGTCGTCTCTTGAACAATGCGTCATTCATCCCATAAGTGGACACGAATAACATCTGCAAACGCCCAAAGCCTCCGCCAAACCCGCTCACCAGACCAGCAGCACCGTGCCGGCCACCGTGCCCGCCGGCGCGCTCTCGATCAGCAGATTGTCGAATTCGGCCCTCGCCGCGATACCCTGCACGTTGATGTAGTTGTTCGGATACCCGCCGTCGGTCTTGGTGAAAGAGAAAACCGGGGTCGTCCCGCCATCCACGAACACCTCGATCGTGGTCCGCCCCTGGCCGTCGCAGGGGTTCAGGTCCGTGGGATCGGTCAGCAGCAAGGAGAAGCGGTGGAACGTCCCCCCGGCAACACCCCACCGAGGCTCATCCGGCTCGGAGGAAACGATGGTCCCGCCATCGAACGCCTGGAGGCGCCCATCGCCGCGGAACAGGATGCCGAAATGCCGGTCCGCGCGGGTGACCATACCACTCCCGAGACTGTCCGCGCCCAGGCAGATGGCGCCCCAGTTTTCGTTCGTCCCCCAGGTGGGGTCGAGGTCGAAGGAGATCCTCAGCCAACCGCGGGAGTCCGCGCCGTTGAAGTTGCGATCGAGGCCAGCCCAGCCCCAGTCGAGCGTCTCCAGAACGCCGGGGTGATGCGTGGTCGCATCCCCGACCTGGGCTCCGTTAGCAGGTCCGCCCTGCGTATACGTCAGCGGCGCCAGGATGCCGGACTGCCGGGTCTCATGGTTGACGTTGATGTCCGTCTGCTGCGACCCCGAGTTGAAACTGTCCGCAAACAGCACGCCGACGGTGGGCAGCACACGGCGGTTGCTGACCGCGTACTGGTGAAAAGTCCCCACCTTGAGGAACGGGAACGAGAACCGGATCATTCCGCTGGTCGGCGCCACGTAGCGGTATTCCAGCAGGCTGCCGTTGTCGGCGCCAGGGTAGTTCTGATCGTACGTGACCGCGTCCAGTGCCGGCCCACCGACTGCGTCGTCTGCCGCGAGGCCCGCCACCCGCCCGCCCGCACCGCCATAACCCCGGTTGTAGAAGGTCGCGACGTGCGGCGTTCCCGGAAGCAGCCCCGACAGCGTGACGGTCGCCGGGTTGCCGTTGTACCAGAAATCCGACAGCAGCGCGCCGATGCCGCCCGTGACGTTGTAGGCAGACTGACCGCCGACACCGTTGGGCGCACCGGTGAGGCTCCAGTTCAAACCGGAAAGGAGTCCGCCCACGGGCGCCACGGGCCGCTCGAACGAAACGTCGTTCGCCGAGCGTCCCCCCGCCGTCCCCGCCGAATCCAGGGCGTGCGTGTAGTGGGCCTTGGGGTCGAGCCGGCAGTCGGCGTCCCCCGTCAGCGGCGCCATGACCCAGCCCGTGTAGCCCTCGGCCTCGACGATGCGCACGTCGTCCAGCAGCAGCGCGCTGTCGCCCGCCGTCGCGGCGTTCTCCAGCTTGAGCTCGGTCTCGGCCGCGAGTGCCGTATACTCGATAACACCCAGGTAGTATGCGTTCGTGCCGCCCACGGAGGTCACCGCGTTGCTCTGGAGCACCGCGTCGCCGAAGGTGAGCTTCAGAATCGGCATTGCGTACGGGGCCACGCTGCGGGCATTGTAACGGTACATCACGATGTACGCCCGGCCGGGCACAAGTCCGGAGACCGTCTGGCTGATCACGCCAGCATTCTGAATCAGCGCGACTTGCCGGCCTTCGGGGATCCTGCCGTTGTCGGCGAAGGGACTCTGGCCGTCCTGGATGGGGTTGAGGCCGCATCCGATCCCGACAACCGTCCAGCCGGAAATCGGGCCGTTGTCAGTGGCGTATCCCGGCGACACGGCATAGGCGTCCGTCTCGAAACCGGGGTTAACGACGGTGACGGCGGCAACCGCAGCGCACGCGAGCAATGTCAGGAACGCCGCGGCTATGCACACAGCCACGCCTGACCACCCTGCCTCCGATGCTGGGGAAGACACGCTCACCTGATCCTCCTGCGAGCCCTGCGCCGCTAGCATCAACCGCAAGGCAGCCAACTGCGACTCTCAATCAGGTAAGTATGCCCGATTATGCCCCGTTAAGCAATGCGGAACGCACCCTCCCGCACCTGTCAGGCGCCAATCAGGCGCCAAACCACGACACCGGCTGCAACCGCTCCCGCTGCGAGCAGGAGCCAGAGCCAGGATCGCGGCCTGCCCCGACCCTTGGCTTTCGCGCCGGGGAACTCCCGCCCGATGTACGCGTCGTAGTCGAACGCGCCCTCCTCCGGCAGGTCCAGCCCGTCGTACACGGCGGCCTCTTCGTTCCAGCCGGTCTCGTGGTCCGCGCCGCACGCGGGGCAGGCCAGGGCCTTGGCCGGCACGTCCGCGCCGCAGGCCGGACACGTTTCGGGCGTGCTTTTGCTGCTACGCGTTTTCATCCGCACATGTCTCCCTGTCTTCTGGGTTCCGTATGCACCCCGAGGCATCCAGCCCTGATCCGGCCCGCGGCCTCGGAGAGGCCGGGGCTACGGGATGGCGACTCTACGTTCCCGCAGCAGGCGCACGCCTGTGGCGACAAGGTACAGGCCAAGCAGGGGGATGAGCCCGACGAAAAACGCCACGGCACCGCCCGCCCAGGCGCCCATCCAGGTCGTCAGCGCATCCAGGACTTCCGGGAACCCCCGGCACCACTCCTGCCAGCCGAACGCAACGAGCGGCCAGACCGCCGTGCCGACCAGGCAGGTACCCAGCAGCACGACCAGTTCCCCGGCAAACGGCACCCGTTCGGCATGCTCGCCCGACGTGACCGGGCGGCCGGTCAGAGGCGCCCCCCCCCGCTCTCCGGCAGGCCTGCCCGCACGTACGCCCCCACCGCCCACTGTCCACTGCCCACTGTTCACTGTTCACTGCCCCCCCCCTCACCCCCTCCAGCGCCGCAGGCCGCGCCGTGCCGCAAGCAGGCCGCCACCTCCCACCAGTGCCAGCAGCAGGGTCGCGGGCTCGGGCACCACGCCGGGCGCGCTGGCGGGATCGATCGGCTGCAATCCGGCCTCCTTGAACTGCGCGACGGTTTCCAGCACGACAGCGCCCGTCACGGGCGTGACCAACTGGTAGGCTTGCGCGAGTTTCACCGCGGACTCGGTGTCGGCGGTCCGCCGCGTCGCCGCCAGCCGCCCCACTTCCGCCGCCGCCCACAGGCGCGCGACGTGCAGCGAGGCACGCGTCCCCTCCGGGGCCGGGGCGCCGGGCGACAGGGGCTGGCACGCGCGCCGGTACTCCCACCCCGCGGCGCCCGCCAAGTGGCCGGCCAACGCCCGCAGATCGCTGGCGGGATCCCCCGCCGCCGGCCACAACCGCAGGCCGCCCCCGCCCTTCTCCACGAGCTCCGCGATCCGGTTCGGCCCGGTGTCGACCTGGTACGCGACCAGCAGCGGCGACCGCGGCGTGCGCTCCCGCAACTGCTGCAGCCGCTCGCCCCTGGAGAGCTCGATCGGCTGCGTGGCGTGCAGCCACACGATGACCGCCCCCTCCCGCGCCAAGGCCTGCTCCCAGGCCTCCGTCAGCGCGGGCAGGTTGTCGCACCCGCCCGCGTAGGGCCACTCGCGCAGGATCCGGGCCGCTTCCTTGCGCCAGCCGGCCGTGCACGGACCAGCCGGCAGAGGCGTCGCCACCTCGTCGCCCGCCACCAGGAGCACGGTCTCCACGCCCTCGGGCAACCCCTCCACGCAGCCCGCCACAGCCGCGGCCTGCGCCGCCATCCGCCGCGAGCCGTCCACGACCAGCACGAGCCGTCCCGAGCGCGGGCGCGGCGCCTCGACCAGGGTCTGCAGGATGACACTGTTCGTCGGTCCCCGCTCGGCCGGGGTCCAGCATGCCGCGCCCAACCCGTCGGGCCACCGCACGCGCACGGCGCAGCCACGCGTCAGCCGCTCCGGCGCAAGCGTCCCCCGCAAGCCGGCGTGCCCGTCGTTCGCGGACGCCGGGCCGAAGCCCTCCGGGGCGGCGCCGTCGAACGCGCCGTCGGCATCCACCCAGACGCTGTGCGCCAGGGCCGGGGCCCAGCCGAAGTTCTCCTCGCAGAAGCGCGGCCAGAGCGCGAGGCCGACCCCGGCGCCCTGCGGCAGCAGCGGCGCCGTGATCCCCACGCGCACGCGCATCGTGCCCCCGCCCGGCGGCACCGGGAAGCACTGCAGCAGGACACGGTCCGGCCCGCTCGTCGTCACGAGCACCGGGTCGCGCCGGACGCGCACGACCTTCTGGTACGCCTCGCGCACCTGCGCCCGCCCCCCGAAGGCCGCCTCGCGCTCCTCGCCGTTCACCCACAGCGTCAGCCGCGATACGACCCCGCCCGGCGGCAGCACGATCTGCGCCCGGGCCTCGCGCTGTTGCGTGGAGCCGTTGCGAAACACGAGAGTCCACTGCGTGTAGGCGGTCCCCTCCGCCGCGCGGATATCCGTGTCCAGTCGCGATTCGTGCAGGGTCAGCCCGCGCAGCCGCGCGGCAACCCGCTCGCCGCCGGCGTCGAAGTCGAACTCCTCGTCGTTCAGCAGCGGCCCGCTGCGGCCGCGCATGCGCGGCGGCGGGACGGCATTGAAGGGCGTGCCCGTGACGCGGTAGTAGACGGTGCGCAGTTCCTCCTGGCTGACGGGCGGACCGGCATGGGCGAAGAGCCAGGTAATGAGATCGCCGTCGAACTCGCGCCGGAAGTAGCACATCCTGAGCAGGCGTTCGTCATCGCGCAAGGCGCGCAGCAGTTGCAGCCCGCGCCGCTGGCTGGCCGGCTGGTCCTCGCCAACCGCCAGCTTGACGCCGATCAGCGTGACGATGGCAGACGTGTGGAGCGCCAGCAGGGCGAGCAGGGCCGCGACCAGCGGCCAGGCCGTCAGGCCGCGCCGGGGCGCCGCAACAGGGGCGGCGGCGATGGCTGCCGCGCGCAGGCGGTGGCGCACGCACAGCCCCACGATCACGCTGACCAGCGGCGACAGCGGAATGAAGCCCACGCCCACGTAGAGCACGCCCAGCAGGGCGAAGGGCGTCATGGGCAGGAAGAGCGCGGCGTAGGAGAGCGCCACGCCCAACGCCAGCCCGTTGGCAGCCAGGGCCGCCGGGAGCCAGGCCCTCCGCCCCCGCCGCAGCACCCACAGCGCCAGGAAGTTCGCCGCCGGCACGCAAGCCACCAGCAGGGTGTGCCAGGGCGTCGGAATGGGGTCGAAGCTCAACGACGCGCAGATGCCGGAGAGCAGCTCGATGCCCAGCGTCAGCAGGGGCAGGAAGACGCCGAAGAAGGCTACCAGCGCCGTGAAGCCCGCCCCGACGCGACGCGCGACGGGTGGCCGATCCCCGGCGGACGGCGCCTGGCACCCTGTGGCAGCCGGTGCGTCCGCCGCGGCAGGCGGCACGGCCACCGAGGCCCACGCCCGCCGCACCTCGGCGGCGGTGACGGTGGCCAGCCCCGTGCGGGAGGCCTCCTCGGCGATATGCCGCCGCAGGTCCTCCGCGACCTCGTCCGGGTCGGCGCCCGTCGCGCTGAGCGCCGCGCGCCGCTGGCCGGCCTGTTGTGCGAACTCCTGATCCGCCCCTTCCGTCCACTCGGTCATGGCACGCCCTCCCCCTCTTCCTGACTCTGCCGCAGCACCGCGGCCAGGTGTTCCGCCATCTGCGCGACCAGCCGCCGCCCCTTCGGGGTCAGCGCGTAGTACTTGCGGGCCGGCCCGGCGCTCGACTCCTCCAGCCGCGTCGCCACAAGCCCTTGCGTCCGCAACCGGGAAAGCAGCGGGTAGAGCGTGCCCTCCGTCACCTCCGCCCCACCCTGCGCCGCCAGCCCCTTGACGAGGTCGTAGCCGTAGCGCTCGCGCGCCAGCAGGGCGCGGAGGATGAAGTACTCCAGCAGCCCCTTGCGCATCTGCACGATCCAGTTGTCAAAATAGTCCATGTCCGTTTCCCCCGCAACAACGCTACTATGTAACGCAAGGTACTTGGTCAGTCAACATATAAAGCGCAGGGCGGTCACGCTACGCGTGCCCGCCCTACGTGGGGGTATGCCGATAGACCAGGCAGCGAGGCGTACGGGGAGAGCAGCAGGAGCATGTGGCAGATCTCCGCGATTGGGTGTAGCGGCCTTCCAACCGCGCGATCGGTGATCGGCTGTTTGCCCGCTCATTCTGAGAATCACGCCACGTCGGCAACTTTGTAGTGCCGCGAAAAGTGGGACGTTGATTTGCAAACAGTTACAGAGAATAGCGCGAAACTCGGGCTAGGCGACTCGCTGCAAGAGCATCCTGCCCCACCGTCCGGGGCATGGGTCTGGTCGGTATTTCGATCCCGACCTACGGGGCTACCCACCCCGTCCGCGCCGGCACCGCCGCGCCACGTGGGTCGGGATTCCAATCCCGACCTGTAGTTCAGGAGGCTCTCGTCGTGACCGCCACGGGCTTGGCGCCCGCGGCTACGGGAATGGCGACACACCGCGATCAGAGGGGGGGCCGCCGGACCGGGCGGATTGCAGCGTCCCCGCACGTGAACGAGCGAGCCACCGGTCACTGGAGCCTGAACACGCTCGGCGGCCGCGGCCGGGCCTCCACCCTGCTGTAGCCCGTGAACACCGCATTCGACGCCTGATTCATCCAGCACGCCCACACCCAGTTGGAGGAGCGTGCGGCGCTCGAGAGGCGCACCTCGTCCAGCAGGCCCCGGTAGTTCGACTCCGCCGGGATCATCTGACCGATACGCAAGCCGCCGGACGTGTTGAAGTTCGGCAGCACCGACATGACAGCGCTCTCGACCTCGACCCCGTTCAGGTAGGTCACGATCCGGTCCGAGGCGCGATACACGGTAGTCAGGTACAGCCACCGGGTGCGGTAGGCGGCGATGTCCGGCTGGTTCTGGATCCCGCCCCAGACGCCGAGTTGCGTCGTTCCGCTGGCGGCGATGAGCGCGTGGAACGCCGAACCCGTGGCGCGGTTGCCGAAATCCATGAGACAGGCGCGCGCGCTTGTGGGGGTGTGGTTGATCCAGCACGAGAAGGTAAAGGAAGCGTTCCCCGCGAAGGCCGAGGGGCAAGCCGCCGTCAGGTACTCCGTGCCATTGAAGGCAAGGCCGTTGGCCACGGCGCTCGGCACATATCCGGGGGCACCGCTGCCGACGGCGTCCAGTCCGCGCGCCGTCGCGTCCGCGAGGTCGCTGACGCCGTTGGTCGCGCCCAGATGCCACACGGCTTCGTAGTCGGACCGCCAGGCCGCCCCGTTGGTCGTGCAGGGCGGCGGGTTCGTGGCGGACTCGTTCCCCCAGTACGCCCAGATGTACGAGTTGGTGTCCGACAGCTCGGGCACACGCACCCACACGCAAGAGTTGGTTGTCGGCCGCCATTCGTCGATGTCGTAGTCCAGCATCCGCGTCGCGGCGCCGTCCGAGAAGCGCAGGTCGCCCGCCACGGGCGATTCGAACTGGTCGTAGCCGAAGTTGCTCAGCCCCGGACCAAACGTGACCAGCGCCGGGAAGTCCCTCAGCACCTCGCCCTTGTCGTAGCCGGCGAACCTGATCTTCATCTTGTAGCGCCACGCACCCATCACCACGTCGTCGTCGATGATCGTGCAGCGCGCGCTGGCGTCACCCAGGGCGCAGCCCGCGGCGGCGCTGAGGCTGACGTCGAAGTACTCCCACGGCCACTCCATGGCGCCGTCGCCCGTGACCGCCACCCGCAGCTGGGCCGCCGTCTCGCCCGCGCCGACCACGAACGTGCCGTTGGTGGCCGGCAGGTCGCTGCCGACCAGGGCCGTGCCGCTCACGGCGAGCACGCTGACCGTGACATTGGAGGCGCAAGGCGACGAGAGCGTGACGTTGAAGACCGCGTTGGTGGCGCCGGCGTGACCCTCGACCACGGAGGTGTCGGCGATGGCGAGGGTGGCCTGCGGCGTGGCGAAGGTGGCGGCCGTGTCGGCCCAGTCAGCGCCATAGGCGTTGGTGGCGTAGGCACGGTAGTAGTAGGTTCCGCCCGCGCGGACGGCGACGGTGGCGGCGAACGGACCCAGGGCGTAAGAGCCCAGCGCGTTGGTGTGGGCCCACGCACCGGCGGTCGTTCCGCCATCGGCCAGCCCCCAGTAGAGGGTCACGTCGGCGCTGGTGCCGTCCGTGAGTTCGCCATGCAGCGTGGCCGCCGTCAGCGTCACGCCCGTCGCGGGCAGGTTGCTCACCTTCGGCCCGCCCAGCGTGGTGAACGCCTCGCTGGCGACAGCCCACACACTGGCGGCCGCGTTCGAGGCCTGGAAGGTGTAATAGTAGTGCGTGTTGTCGGCCAGCCCCGTCGCCGCGCAGCTCAGGCCCTGCGCCCGCACGTTGGTGTACGCGCCCACGTAGCGGGTTTCGTCCCACGCGCCCGGGTCGGTCCCGCCGTCCGTCGTGCCCCAGTGCGCGTACACGGCAAAGACGGATTGGGTGGCGTACAGCGTCGCGGACAGCGTGGCCGCGTCGCGCCCAATGCCGGAGGCCGCGCCGTTGAGCACCGCAAGCGTGTCGCCCATCGGGATTTCGCGGTTGCTCAGCGCATACAGGTGCAAGGTATTGGCCGGGACAACCGGCGTAATCGTGTAGTTCTTGGTCCCCGCGCCGGCCCTGAAGGTGTAGGACGCCCGCATGCCGTTGTTGTTGCCGTACTGGTGTTCATCAATGTTGGCGCTGTCGCCCTCGGCCGAGAACGTCTGCACGCGTTCGCCAACGGCGCCGAAGCCGACCCCGTAGAACGTCGTGCGGTAGTAGCGGCCGGGCGTGAGGTTGAGGATGGCAACCGTGCCGGGATTGCCGCCGTAGCGGAAATCGTTGGCGAGGATGTCGCTGCCACCCGTCACGTTGTTGGCGTCGTTGTTGAGCGTCGACCCGAGGCCGCCAATCGTGAAATTCGGCCCCGACAGCGCGTGGGCCTGGAAGCTGACGCCGTTGACCGTCACGGCGGCGCCGGCCAGATTGACGGCCACGCTGTAGGCATGGGCGCTGTCGATGTCGGCCGTGGCATCGTTGTTCCAGGCGTTGGTCGTCCAGCCCGTCGCCTGCGCAGGCGAGCGCGTCAGGAACGTGGCCGTCGCGTCGGCCCAGTCCTGGCCGATGGCATTGGTGGCGTAGCTGCGGAAGTAGTAGGTCTTCCCGTACAGCAGCGGCAGCGTCGTATTCGTGGCGAACGCGCCCAGCATCACCTCGCCCAGCGTATTCGTGTAAGCCCACAGGCCCTTGTTGTCGCCGCCGTCCGTCGGCCCCCAGAAGATCGAGACATCGGCCAGCCCGCCGCCCGTCAACTCGCCCTTGAGGGTCGCCGCCCCGATCGCGGCGACCGCAGCCAGGTTGTCGACCGCGGGCTGCCCCAGGCAGGTGAACGACGTGCTGGGTTCGGCCCACAGGGTTACCTGCGGATTGACCGCGCGGAACGTGTAGTAGCTCATGCCCACCGGCAGGCCGCTCGCGGGATAGGCCAGGGCGGCTGCCAGTTCGTTCGTGAACGTGCCGACATAGTCGCTGTGGTCCCAGCCGCCCGTGTCCGTGCCGCCGTCCGTCGTGCCCCAGTGGACGTAGACCTCGAAGACCGACCCGGTGCCCGCGAGCGTGCCGTTGAACGTCGCCGTCGACTCCGTGATGTCCGACACCAAGCCGTTGCGCACGCCGACCAGCGGGTCGACCTCGCGGTTGGACAGGCCGCTCATGTGGTAGGTGTTGGCAAGGACGATCGGCGCGATCGAAAAGGCGCGCTTGCCGGTGGCGTCGCCCATGAACGTGTAGGAGACGAGCATGCCCTGGCCGGATCCGTAAGCGTTCTCGTCGACCGTGGTCGTGTCGCCCGCGGAACCGAAGAGCTGCACGCGCGAGCCCACGGAGCCGAACCCGACCCCGTAGAACGTCGTCCGGTACTGCGTGCCGGCCACGAGGTTCGTCAGCACGACGGCAGCCGGGGCGCCGCCGTAGCGGAAGTCCTTGGCCAGCGTATAGCTGTCGCCCGTCAGTGCGTTCACAAAATCGGGATACGTGCTGCCCATCCCGCTGATGGCGAAATTCGGCCCGGACAGCGCGTGGGACTGGAACGGGACGCCGTTGAGCGTGACCTGCGGCCCGGCCAGGTCGACGGCCACCGTGTACGTGTAGGCGTTGGAGACGCCGCTGTCCAGGTCGCCGGTCCAGGTCGTCGCGTGCCAGCCGTTGGCCTCGCGCGGCATGAGGGAGTTGAAGCTCGCGCTGGCCGCCGCCCAGGTTTCGCCGTAGCCGTTGGTCGCGTAGCAGCGGTAGTAGTAAGTCTTTCCGTATAAAAGCGGAAGCGTCGTATTCGTCGCGAAATAGCCATTGCCGAGCACGCCCAGCAGGTTGGTGTGCGCCCACGCACCGCGGTCCGTGCCGCCATTGGACGGCCCCCAGAAGACGGTCACACGCGTCGGAGACCTGTTGGTGGCCACGAGGTGGCCGTTCAGCGCAGCATACCCGACGCCGGGCCCGGCGCCCGACCCGTTGTCCAGCTCGGGCCGTCCGCCGGTCTTGAACGTGGCGCCCAGCCAGGCCGCGCCGAAGCTGTTCGTCGCGCGGTAGGCATAGTAGTACGTCGTCGCCGGCGCGAGCCCGTTGACAAAGGTGCTGTATGGTACGGGCGGGGACTGGACGACATCTCCGCGGTTGTTCGTGAACGCCCACTCATCCCAAGCGTCGGCCGCGTTGTTCGTGCCCCAGAACACGGATACCGCCGTGGCCGCGCCGCCGGTCGTCGAAACGGTCGCCGTCAGGTAGGCCGACACGTCCAGCACGTTCGTCGCGCCGTCCGTGATCAGGATGCGCGGGGCATTGGGGATGAGGGGCTGCGCCGTGTCATACGTGCCGAAGGCCGCGTTGGAGGCGACGTTCAGCCAGCTCGCCCTGATCCAGTCAGCCGAACGCAGGCCGTCGGTGATGCGCACCTCGTCGATCGTGCCGACGAAGTCCTCGTCGGCGCGACCCGCCGAGTAGTTGCCGATCACGAGCGGACCGCCCGAGTCGGAGATGCCGGTCCTGGCGGTAACCTGCGGCGCGCCGATCTGGGCGCCGTTGACGTAGAAGCGCACCTCGCCGACGGCGAAGTCGACGCGCGCCGCAACGTGGTACCAGGTGCCGGTCGAGAACGTGTAGGGCACCGACTCGACCTCGAGCGCCCCGGCGTCCTTGAGCAGCAACCAGAAGACCGTCCCCCCGTTCTGCACGCGCAGCCGGTAGGCGTTGTTGGCGTCCTTGGAAACGATATTCTGGTTCAGCGTCCCTCCGCCGTCGGGGAAGGCGCTCCCGTTGATCCACGCTTCCAAGGTGATGTTGCCGGTGATCGAGAGGCTCGGCGAATCGGGGATGGAGATGTAGTCGTCGCCGCCGTCGAAGGACTGCGCCTTGGCAATGCGCCCAGCCACATTGTCGGTGTTGGCATCGACGGTCGCATCGTTGTTGAAGGCCGTCGCATCGGTCAAATCCTCCACCCCGTCGGTTTCGTCGAGATGCCAGACGCCCGCGAAGTCCTCGGACCACACGGCGCCGTTGGTCTGGCAGGGCGCGTAGTAGGGTTTCGCGGAGCCCCAGTAGGCCCAGATCACCGTCGAGGCGTTCAGGGCGGGCACCTGCACCCAGACGTAGGAGGGGGTCGTCCCCTGCCCCCAGTTCTCGACTTCGTGGTTGATGAGCGTCAGGCCGTCCGCGCCGGTGAAGCGCAGGTCCGTACCGCCGGCATGGCAGTCCGCGTAGGCGAAACCGTTCGAGCCGTCGGCGAGGACGACCAGCACCGGGAAGTTGGTCAGCGTGGCGCCCGTGAAGTTCTCGAACGTGATCCGCAGGCGGCGATCGGCCTCGTTGACGGCGTCGATCGCGGGAATCGTCGCGGCCGAGGCCGTCGCGGAGAACGGCGACGCGTCACCGATGGCGGCGTTGGTCGCCGCCACGCGGAACGTGTACGCGGTACTGTGATCGAGCCCCCAGACCCTCACGTTGGTCGTGTCACCGCCGGCGGCACTAGCCACGACCCTGTTGGTCGGGCCACCCGCCTTCCAGTACTCGACGACAAAACCCGTGGCGTGGACGGCGTTCTCGTTCCACGTCAGGTCGATCGTGCGCTCGATGCCGGTCGCCGCCACCAGGTTCGACGGCTTCTGCGCGACGCCCAGGCGGGTCGCGAACGAGGCGGAGGACGCAGCCCACGCGTGGGAAACCGAGTTGCTCGCCCAGCAGCGATAGAAGTAGTCCGTGTCCGAGACCAACCCCGTCACGTTCGTCGTCACGGCGCCCACGGGCACATCCACGCCGACAAGCACGTTCGTATCCCACGCGCCCGGCGTCGTCCCGCCGTTGCTCGTGCCGTAATAGGCTCGCACCTCCGTCGTGCCGCCGCCGTCGCCGATCAGCGTGCCGTTGAGAAACGCGCTCGCGGCCAGGACATTGGTCGCGCCGGAGGCGTTGTCGATCTGCGGCGGCTGATTGGCCTCGACGGCTCCATACGTATTGAACGCCTCGTTCGACGCCACGTTCAGCCAGCAGGCCTTGATCCAGTCGGCCGAGCGCAGGCCCGCGGTCACGCGCACCTCGTCCAGCGTGCCGATGAAGTCCTCGTTGGGGTTAGCCGCCGTGTAGTTGCCGATGAGGAAGGGTCCGGCGGTGTCGGCCAAGTATCCTTCCGCATTGGCCTGATCGGCGCCGACCTGCGCACCGTTCACGTAGAAGCGCACAATTCCGGCGCCGAAATCGGCGCGAAGGGCCACATTATACCATACCCCCGGCATAAAGGTGTAGCTGACCTGCTCCATCTCGTAGGGGGTTGCCCCCACCCCGTTGCATAGCAACGCCCAGAACTCGCTGCCACTGTTCTGGATCCGACAACGGTAGGCCGCGTTTGCATCCTTGGCCACGATGTGCTGCGACACACCCGCGGGGAACGAACTGCCGTTGATCCAGGCAGATATCGTCAGGTTCCCTTTCACCGAGAGGCTGGCGGAATCCGGGATCGAGATGTAGTCGGAGCCCCCGTCGAAGTACTGCCCCATGGAGATGCGCCCGGCCGTATTGGCCGTATCGACATCGGCGGTCGGATCGTTGTTGAAGGCCGTCGCATCGCTCAAATCCTCCACGCCGTTGACCTGGTCGAGGTGCCACACGCCAACGTAGTTCTGGGACCACACGGAGCCGTCGGTCTGGCTTGCGGCGGGCAACGTACGTCCGGAACCCCACCAGGCCCGGATGGAGGTCGTGGAGGACAACACGGGCACCCGCACCCAGACGTACGACGTCCCGAGGGTGTCCCACTCCTCGATTTCGTAGGCCAGCGGCGTGACGCCGTCGGCCGCCGTGAAGCGCAGGTCGGTCCCGCCGGCCGCGCAGCGCGCGTAAGCGAAACCATGCGCGCCCTGCGCGAACTGCACCAGCACGGGGAAATTCGTGAGCGTCTGCACGCCCGCGTAGTTCCCGAAGGTGATTTCCATCTTCTGCACGGCGTCGGCCACGGGATCGATGCCCGGCTGCTGGGCCACGCCGTACGTGGCGAAAAGGGCGTTCGAGGCCTGGTTCAGGTAGCAGGCCCGGATCCAGTCGGCCGAGCGCGCCACAGAGCCGATGCGCACCTCATCGAGCGTGCCGTTCATGTACTCGTGACCGGCGTAGTCGTCGCCGATCCACAGGGATTGCCCTGACCCCATGAATAGCGCCGTGCCGGCGTAGCCGATCGTCTTCTTGAGGTCTCCGTTGAGAAAGAGCCGAAACTGCTTGGCAGCGTCATCGATAACGTACGTCACCTGATACCATGGGCCGACAGCCAGGTCGCCACCCTGGCCGTTGCTGCCCGTGTCCGTGCTGAGTATGTCCACCGCCGTGTTGATCCAGGCCGTGCCGTTGCCAAAGTCCCCGTGGATACTGTTCCCGCTCACCTTGATATCGAACGTCTCCCGATCCGCGGGAATGCGGGTCCCGATAATGCCGTAGGATCCTGGTTCTGAAGCCAGCTTGACCCAGGCGGTCACGGTAAACGTGTTCAGGTTCAGACTTGCGGCGTAAGGCACCGACAGGTAGTCGCCACCGTCCGAGGGGTCGAACCGTTGCCCGTTGGCGATGAGCCCAGCGGACGTGTAGGAGTTCCCGTTATCGGTGCCGTCGAGCCGGCCCAAGGCCGAATCCCGAAGATCCTCGACCCCGTTGACCTTGTCCAAGTGCCACACCGCCTTGTAGTTGGCAAGCCAGACGGAGCCGTCGGTCTGGGAGGCCGGCAGCCTCCCCAGGTTGTCGTTGCCCCAGTAGGCGTAGATCGTCGTGTTGTTCGTGAACGCGGGGATGCGCACCCAGGCGCAGGACGTGCCCGTCGGCTCCCACTCCTCGAGCTCGAAGTCGAGCGGCGTCGTCCCATCGCCCGCCGTGAAGCGCAGGTCGGCGCCGTCGGAGCGCGCCAAGGCGGCAGCGAACCCGTTCACGCCGTCGGTGAGCTTCACGAGCACAGGGAAGTTCGTCAGCTTCTGCGTGCCCGCATAGCTCCCGAACGTGATCGGCAGGCGCCCGGCAAACTCGGCCGGGTTGAGCGCCGGCAGGGTTTCGCGGTTGGACAGGCCGGAGAGATGGAGACTAGTCAACGGGCTCACCACGGTCGGCGTGACCGTGATGACACGGCTGACGGCATCGGCCACGAACGTGTACGAAATACGAATGCCCTGGTTCTGGCCAAAACCGTCCTGATCGATGAGGGCCGAGTCGCTGCCCGAGGCAAAGGTCTGCACGCGACCGCCCGCGGCCTCCCAGCCGAAGGCGTAGAGCGTCGTCGTGTAGCGCCGGCCCGGCGTCAGCCCCGTGACCGTGACCGTCCGGGGGTTGCCGTTGTAGATGAAAGGATTGCCCAGCGTCTGGCTGTTGCCACTGATCAGCAGGCTGGCGCCCACGCCGCCGTGCGCCGCCATGCCGCCGCCGATGCTCCACCCCGTCCCGCTCGTCGCGCTGCCGTTGTGCGCCGCAAAGGGCACGCCGTTGATCGTAACGGCCGCGCCGTTGAAGTTCACCGCGCAGGTGTACGTGCAGCGGCTGTCGATGCCGGAGGTTGCATCGCTGGTCCACGGGCTGGAGCTCCAGTACGACAGCGGCGCGGCCACTTCGCAATTGGCCAGCGCGGAAAGGTGCATGGTGCTTGCGCTGGCCGGCGTGACCGTGAGGACACGCGTCTCCGCGTCGGCCACGAAGGTGTAGGAAATCGTGATGCCGTTGTTCAGCCCGTAGAGATTCTGATCGACAGTCACCCGCTCGCCGTTCGAACTGAAAGTCTGAATGCGCGTGGTGGGACTGGCTTCCCAGCCGAAAGCGAAGAACGTCGTGCGGTAGACCTTGCCGACGGTCAGCCCGCGGAGCGTCACGGTGCGCGGATTGCCGTTGTAGATGAACCCGTTGTCGGACAGCGTCTTGCTGCTGCCGGTGATTAACGTCGCGCGGGAGGGATTGTTCGCAAACGCCCCTCCCAGACTGAAGCCGTTGCCATCGGCTGTGTTGCCGCTGTGCGCATTGAACGGCACGCCGTTGACGGTCACGGCCGCGCCGTTGAAGTTCACGGCACAGGTATACGTGTTGCGGCTGTCGACACCGCAATCGGCGTCCCCTGTCCATGGCGCGTAGGACCAGCCTGCGTGAGCGTAGGGTGAAAAACAGGCGAGGGAAAGCCCCGCAAGAAGGGAGAACCAACGAACCGAACGGCGGCTGTCCATGCAAGCCTCCTATCCTATAAACCCTGGAATCGGAAAGACGCACCCCGCCCGCACAACCAACCTGCAGTTCGCGTAGGCTTACATGCGGGCAGGAATCAACCTCGGCTTATTATGCCCCAAGACCTGCCGAAAGTTCAAGATCGAATGCGGAGGCCTCGATTCCCTCGTTTGTCGCTTCGAGGACGACGACCGTTCGCTGCGCTCACTGAGGACGAGTACGATGGATCGCCTGCCTACAGCCTAACAGCCCACAGCCTAACAGCCTAAACGCCCTTCCAGGGTCAATGGAACGCAGTTGCGCCCGCCGAAAGCCCTGACGCCATCACCACTCCCTGGACTCCTCCACGATCACCCGGAAACCCACGTCGTAGACCTTCTGCCACGGCTGGCAGGCCCGTCGAGGCTGCCCATGACGAACTCGCCGGCGGGAATCCGCGTGAAGGACAGCCGGAGGCCAGGCCCCAGGTCGATCGAGCGCGGCAGGCCGCCGGGGGTGCCGGCGGCAGCCTGAAAACCGCTCGCGGGCCTCGCGGTCCAGGCCGGCCAGCCTCACCCCGTGATGCCCCTTCTCAAGCATCTGGATCAACGGACTGGTTGACGCGTGGTACTCCATCGGCTGGAGCAGCGCCATGTCGCTTTCCATGCCCGGCCGGTGAATGTAGGGGTGGAGCGTGGCGTAGGCGGCAGGGGGATCCTTGAAGCAGGGTTTGCTGCGCGGGCCGACCGTCGCGGCCTTGTCGTGGCAGCCGCTGCAATGCCGTTCGAGGACCGGGAACACCTCGTTCGCGAAGGCGAACGGCCGCGGCGGCGAGCAGGAGTGCCGCGATCCCGCCCGTCCACACTGTCATGGTCATGTCTGCGATCAAGGAGGCAGTGGCCCTTCCAAGGTTCGTGTGCATGCCATCATTGGCGATTAGGGCTATGCACTTGACTCACCATCCCCCACAGGTTGTAGTATGGTGCCATGG
>CAYOBW010000086.1:13468-24955 GCA_964402115.1 uncultured Victivallales bacterium | reverse complement strand
AAAGCCACTATCCAAGGCGCATTCAAGTGGCCTTGGCGCCGCGGAAGGGCAGGAATACGGGTGATCGGCATCTCGAAGCTCTATTTGGGACAGGTGGAACCGTCTGACGCGTTGCGCTACGGGCGGCGCGCCGCGGCCCTGCCCAGTCACCTGCTGCAGTTCTCCGCCGACAAGAAACCGGTCGTCGTGTGGAACATTACCCCGCGCTGCAATCTGGCGTGCAGCCACTGCTACGCGGCGGGCGACGGCTGCGCGGGGGCGGTCGAGTGCGACACGGCGGCGGCCTGCAAGGTGCTCGACGATCTGGCCGCGTTCGGCTGCCCCGTTGTGCTGTTCTCGGGGGGCGAGCCGCTGCTGCGCACGGACCTGCCCGAGCTTGTGGCCCACGCCGTGAGCCGCGGGTTGCGGGCCGTGGTCTCCTCCAACGGCACCCTGCTCGACGCCTCCGTGGCGGGGCGGCTCAAGGCTGCCGGCGCCAGCTACGTGGGCATCAGCGTGGACGGTCGCCCCGCCGCGCACGATCGCTTTCGCGGGCAGGAGGGCGCCTTCGCGCGCACGCTGGACGGCATTCGCGCCTGCCTCGCGGTCGGCCTCAAGGTCGGCCTGCGGCACACTCTCACCCGTGATACCGTCGAGGACGTTCCGGCGCTGTTCGACCTGATGAGCGCCGAGGGGATTCCGCGTATCTGCTTCTATCACCTTGTCTACACGGGGCGCGGTCTCGAGCTCATGGCGCGCGACCTCGACCACGCCGCCGCGCGCGCCGTGGTGGACCTGATCGTCGACCGTACCGCGGCCCTGGCCCAGGCGGGGCGGCCGCTGGAGGTGCTGACCGTCGATAACCATTGCGACGGTCCGTATCTCTACCTGCGCATGCTGCGCGAAGGAAACCCGCGGGCGGCGGCGGTCATGGAGCTGCTGCGGATGAACGGCGGCAACAGCTCGGGGCAGGGGATCGCCAGCATTGGCTGGGACGGCACGGTCTATCCCGACCAATTCTGGCGCACCCAGCCCGTCGGCAACGTGCGCGAGCAGCCGTTCAGCGCGATCTGGGGTTCGGCTGCGCACCCCTTGCTGCGCGAGCTGCGTGCGAAGGCGGCGCATGTGACCGGTCGCTGCCGGGGCTGCCGTTTCCTCGACGTGTGCGGCGGCAACTTCCGGGCGCGCGCTGAGGCCGCAACGGGCACGCGCTGGGGCGTGGATCCCGCCTGCTACCTGACGGACGGGGAGATCGGCGCGTGAGCGGTGGCCATCCAGCAACTGCCGCCGTCGGCTGCGGGCCGTCTGTCGTGGCCTGGGAACTCACACGCCAGTGTCCGCTGGCCTGCGCGCACTGCCGGGGCGGGGCGCGCAATACGGCGTATGCAGGCGAGTTGACGACAGCCGAGTGCCTGCGCGTGGTCGCGACGCTGGCGGCCCAGGGCCGGCCGCTCCTGATCCTGACCGGCGGCGAGCCGCTCTGCCGGCCCGATGTGTGGGAGATTGCCGGGAGCGCCACCGCTGCCGGCCTGCGCGTCGTGATGGCGCCGTGCGGGGCCAGCGTCAACGACGTGTCTGTCGCGCGCATGCTGGCGGCGGGCGTCAAGGCCATCAGCCTGAGCCTCGACGGGGCCACGGCTGAAAGCCACGACGCTTTTCGCGGTGTGCCCGGCGCCTTCGCGACGGTGATGGAGGCGATGGCCTGCGCGCGGCGGGCCGGGCTGCCGTTTCAGGTCAACACGACAGTCTCGCGGTTGAACCACGCGGACCTGCCGGCCATTCGCACCCTCGCGCGGGATGCGGGCGCCTCGCAGCTGGACCTCTTCTTTCTCGTGCCGGTGGGCAGGGGGGCGGCTCTGCGCGACCTGGCGCTCGACCCAGCGGCGGCCGAAGCGGCGCTGGAGTGGGCCGTGCGGGCGAACGCGGAAGGGCCGCTGCGCGTGAAGACGACGTGTGCCCCGCAGATCGTGCGCGTGCGCCGGCGCCTGGGCGTGGAGGGCGGCGATGCAGGGCGCGCGGGCGGGTGCATGGCCGGGCGCGGTTTCGTGTTCATCTCCCACACCGGCATCCTGCAGCCCTGCGGCTTCTGCGACGTACCCGCCGGCGACCTGCGCGCGCACGGCCTCGATTTCGCGGCGGCCTATGCCGCTTCCGCGGTGTTCGCGCAGTTGCGCGCCGTGGACGGCTACGGCGGGAAATGCGGGGTGTGCGAGTACCGGCGCGTGTGCGGCGGCTGCCGCGCGCGGGCACTGGCGGCCTGCGGCGATTACCTGGCCGAGGAACCGTCTTGTCCGCACCAACCGGCGGGGAGCCCTGCCCGTGGCGCGGCGCGCGGCGCGGAGGGACGGCCATGACCGGTGCGGAGTCCGCGTTGCTGTGGGAGCTCCAGCGGGGCCTGCCGCTCGTGGCGGAGCCGTTTGCGGCGGTCGGTGCGCGGTTGGGGCTGACCGGCGCCGACGTGCTGGCGCAGGTGCAGGCTTGGCTGGACGACGGCTGCGTCCGGCGCCTCGGGGCGATCTTCGACGCCCGCCGCCTGGGCTACCGCAGCGCCCTGTGCGCCGCGAGCCTGCCCGCTCCTGAACTGCCGCGCGTGGCCGCCGCCGTCTGCGCGCATCCCGGGGTCACCCACGGTTACGAGCGGGGCTGGCCCACGGAGCTCGCGGCGGATTCGCCCGGCGGGCCGGCTGGCCGCGCCTGGCCGAACTTCTGGTTCACGCTGGCGGCCGAGGCGGAGGCGTTCCCGGTCGCCCTCGCGGCCGTCGAGCAGGCTGCCGCACCCGCGGCGTTGCTCGTGCTGCCGGCCCGCCGCCGCTTCAAGATCGACGTTACGTTCGATCCCCGCACGCGGGAGCGCGATGAGCGCGTGGTCGCGCCGTCGGAGACGGGGACGGCGGCCGAGGACGAGACGCCGCCGGAAGTGCGCCTGACGCAGGCTGAGCGGGCGCTCGTGCGGGCGCTGGAGGGCTCGCTGCCGCTGGTGGCGCGGCCGTTCGCGGCGGTCGCGGAAGCGCTGGCGCTGTCGGAAACAGACCTTCTGGCGCGGCTCAACGCCTGGTCCGCCGCGGGCGTGCTCCGCCGGCTGGCGCTGATCGTGCGCCACCGGCAGCTCGGGTTCGTTGCCAATGGAATGTGCGTCTGGGATGTGCCGGAGGCCGGGATTGTGGCCGCCGGCCGTCGCGTGGCCGCCGAACCGGCGGTCACGCACTGCTACCAGCGCCCGCGCACCGCGGCCTTTCCGTTCGCACTCTACGCCATGATTCACACGGGTTCGTGGGCGCGCACCCAGGCGCTGTTTGCGCGAATTGGCGCGAACGCCGGATTGACGGATGGCCAACTGCTGCTATCGTTGCGCGAGTTCAAGAAGACGAGCATGTCCTACTTCGCAACATGAGAACGACGAAAGAGAGCCGGAAGAGCTTCGCGATCAACCTCCTGCTGGAGGGCCGTCCCGTGCTGGTGGTGGGGGGCGGTCGCGTGGGCTGGCGCAAGGTGCAGCTCCTGCTCGATGCGGGCGCGGCGGTGACCGTTGTGAGCCCGACCGCGGAGGAGGCGCTGCGCGAGGCCGCCGCGGCGGGCCGCATCGTGTACCACGCCCGCGCCTTCGAGCCGGCTGACGTGGAGGGCGCCGTGCTGGCGTTCGCCTGCGCCAACGATGGAGCCGTCAATCGCGCCGTCCTGGCCGCGGCCCGCGCGGTCCGCGTGCCCGGTTGCGCGGCGGACGGCAACTGGCCGGCCGGGGACTTCGTCACGCCCGCCAGCGTGCGGCGCGCCGATCTCGTCGTCTCGGTCTCGACCGGCGGCCGCTCCTGCCGGCAGTCGCGGCTCATCAAGGAGAGCCTTAGCCGCCACCTCCAGGCCCTCGAAACGTCGGACTTGCTCGTGGTGGGCACGAGCCATGAGCTGCTGCCGGGGCCGGAGCGCGAGCGCTTTCACCTGGTGGGGGCGGACCGCGAACGGGTCGGGCACATGATCCAGCAGATCTGGGGCGTGCACGAGTTCCTGATCCTCAACACCTGCAACCGCATCGAGGTCGTGGCCGCCGTCTCCGAGGAGGCCGGCACGAGCGGAATCCTGAGGCGGCTGCTGCACTTCGATCACCTGGATGAAGACCGCTACTACCGCAAGCGCGGCTTGGAGGCGTTCGAGCACCTGTGCCTGGTGACCGCCGGCATGCTGTCGCAGTCGCCGGGCGAGACGCACATCACCGCGCAGGTCAAGGAGGCTCTGGAGGAGGCGCGGGGGCGGGGGTGGGCCGGTGGCATGCTGTGCGAGTGGGTCGATGCGGCCCTGCATGTCTCCAAGCACGTGCGCCCGGTCGTGGAGCCGCTGCTGCGCGGGGGCGAGATCGAAGACGTCTGCCTGACGTACCTCGAGCGTACGGTGCCGGACCTCGGCACGCGCACGGTGATGGTCATCGGCGCCGGCGTCGTCGGCCGTGGCCTGGTGGAGCAGTGCGTGAACCGGGGCTGCCACTGCCTCTGGTGCTACCATCACAACCGCCCGGAGGTGCCTTCGGCCTGGGCGGCGCAGGTGGAGCTGTGTACGCTGAACGGGATCAAGGACCGCCTTGGCACGGTGGACGTGATCTTGTCCGCCGTCGAGGCGCCTGGCTACGTGTTGCACGAAGGCCACGCGCCGTTTCTCGACCAGGAGCGGTGTGTGCTGGTCGTGGACCTGGCCATGCCCCGCAACGTCGACCCGCGGCTCGACAGCCTGACATCGAGCCTGCGCGTGGTGGATCTGGACGGTCTCAAGCATTGGTACCGCGCCACGTTCGGGCGCATGGAAAGGGCGATGGAACGCAGCCGCGCCATCGTGGAGGAGCATGTCGCGCTCTATGAACGCATCCGGCAAAGTGTACAGGGCGGGAACGCGGGCGAGCCGGCTGGCGCTGATTCAGACGCGTGAGGCGTTGCGTCAGTTCGAGTCGCGGTTGACCGGCGTGGCGTTCGAGCTGGTTCCCTGCTCGTCCCCCGGGGACCGCGACCTGGCCACCGACCTGCGCACGAGCCCCGGGGACTTCTTCACGCGCGATCTCGATGACGCCGTGCGCGAAGGCCGCCTGGATCTCGCCATTCACAGCGCCAAGGACCTGCCCGACCCGCTGCCGGAAGGGCTGGACTGGTGCTGGCTGCCGTGGCGCGAGGACCCCCGTGACGCCCTCGTGCTCGCGCCGGGTCGCACGGTTGCGGCGCTGCCCGCGGCGCCCGTGATCGGCATCAGCAGCGACCGCCGCGCCGGCTGGTGCCGCGCGCGGTTCCCTGGCGCCGAGCTGCGACCCATCCGCGGCAACATCGACGAGCGGCTCGCGCAGCTGGACGCCGGCGCCTACGACGCCATCCTCATGGCCGGCGCCGCGCTGGCGCGCCTGGGGCTGGCCGAGCGCGTCAGCGAGTGGATTCCGCTGGACGCCCTCGCCGTGCCGGACGGGCAGGGCGTGCTCGCCCTGACCTTCCGCGCGGGCGACCCGCCCCTGGTCGCGCTGCGCAATGCACTGGTCAAGGCTGTTCGCTTCGTCGGTGCGGGTGTCGGCAGTGCGGACCTTTGCACGTTGGCTGGCGCGGCCGAGCTGGCTGCCGCCGAGGTCTGCCTCTACGACGTGCTGATGGACGAGCGGCTGCTGGAGCGCCTGCCGCCGACGGCGCAGCGCCTTTTCGTGGGCAAGCGGGCCGGCGCGCACGCCCAGCCGCAGGCGGAGATCAACCGACTGCTGGCGGACTACGCCCGGCGCGGGCTGCGCGTCGTGCGGCTGAAGGGCGGCGATCCCGGGCTCTTCGGCCGGCTGGCCGAGGAGCTGGCCGAGCTGGAGCGCTGGCAGCTGCCCTATCGCGTGCTGCCCGGGGTGAGCAGCCTGACGGCCGCTACGACCGCGACCGGCCTGCTGCTCACGCGGCGCGGCGTGTCGCGCGGTTTCACGGTCATGACCCCGCGCGCCGAGGGGGGGGCGCTGGCGCCGGTCGGTGCGGCTGCGCGGGCGAGGCTGCCGCTGGTGCTCTTCATGGGCGTGCAAGTAGCCGGCGAGGCCGCGCGGCAGTTGCTGGAGGAGGGTTGGGAGGCGGAAACGCCCGTGGCGGTCGTGTTCGACGCCGGGGGCGAGAACGAGCGGATTACGCGGCTGACCCTGGGCGCGCTGGCGGCTGGTGGCGCGGGCGCGGCGGAAGAC
Source organism: uncultured Victivallales bacterium (assembly GCA_964402115.1). Lineage (GTDB taxonomy): Bacteria > Verrucomicrobiota > Kiritimatiellia > UBA8416 > CAYOBW01 > CAYOBW01. Next base: position 18,813 of record CAYOBW010000086.1, on the reverse strand, counting down.
GACGCGCCTGGCCTGGTGATTGTCGGCGAGGTTACGCGCTATGGCGTTCCCGCACACGCGGGGGCGCTGGAGGGGCGGCGCGTGCTGCTGACGTGCAGCACGGCCCTGCAGGAGCGCGCGGCGCGGCGCGTGGTGGACTACGGCGGGCGTCCGCTCGGGCGGCCGCTGATTCGCCTGGAGCCCACGCCGGAAGCGCGGCGGCAGATCCGCAAGCTGGACGCGTACCGGGCGGCCATGCTGACGTCGCCCTCCGCCGTACGCTGTTTTCTGGAGGTCGTCGCCGCCGAGCGCGTGGACTTGCGGCAAGTGCCGCGGCTGATCGCGTGCGGACCGGGCACGGCCGCGGAGCTGCGCAAAGCCGGGTTGCTGGCGGACGTTGTGCCGGCTGACGACTTTGGCGCGGCCGGGCTGCGGCAGGCGCTGGGCGCTTTCGTGAGGCCCGGCGACCGGGTGCTGCGGCTGCGGTCGGACAAGGCGGGTGACGAGCTGGCGCGCGCGGTACAGGCGATGGGGGCGGACGTGACGGACTGCGTGCTCTACACCAACGCGGCCGTGCCCTACGAGACGCTGCCGGCGTTCGACGCTGTCTTCTTCGCCAGCGCCTCGGCCGTCGAGGTCTTCGTGGCCGCGTGGGGCGTGGCGGCGCTGGAAGGCAAGACCGTACTCGTGATCGGCCGACCCACGGCCGCGGCCCTCGAACTGGCCGGCCGCGCTCCCGACGTCCATGGCTTCGAAGCCACCGTGGACGGCGCGATCGAAGCCCTCGCCTGGCACACCGTCCGGGGACGGCTGGGCGGGTAGGGCGGTTCCGAGTTTAGCCCGTCAGTCCGCCGGCACGCCGTAGACCTCGACCTCGATGTAGTGGTTGAAGCGGTCGGCGGTGTTGCCGTTGCTGTAGAGCCGGACGTACCGCGCCCGCGTCCCGGCGGTTCCCTGGAGGAGCCCGCGGTAGGTTTCGACGTACTCCCGGTCGGATGCCTCGCCAAGGCCGAGCGAGTTGTCGGCGTCGTTGTTGAAGACGACGGCGAACGTCGTGAAAGCGGCGTCCTCGGACAGGAGGATTGCCACGTCGTGATAAGCCCTTGGCTCGACATGGTAGTGCCAGGCGGCCACGGCATGGATCGCGTACGCGGACCCCAGGTCCAGCTGCACGTACTGACAGCCTGTGCCCAGTTGAACCCAGCTCCCGTCCGCAGCTTCCTTGTCACCGTCCGTGATGAAGTCCAGTTCGCCGATCTCAGGCTCTGTGTCGCTGGCCGTCACGGGTTTGCCGGCCGACAGGAGACGCGTCCCTTCCGGGACCAGCACGCTCCACCCGTCGCCCGCCATGGGATTGAGGAAACCTCGTGAGTTGAGTGTCCGCGGCAAGCCGGCATAGAGCGGTTTGGGGAGTGTGACCGACAAAGGCACCCCGCTCCCTGACGGCACGGAAGTGGCGCCTGGCGTGGTTGATGGATGCGCCGCCCGCGCGGACGGGGCGGGGCCCTGCGGCCGCTCCGCGGGTTCGGATTCGACCCGCCGTGGAGGCACGGGATCTGACACCCGGCGATTGCGCGGCATGACCGGGGGACTGGTCTTGGGCTTCAGTGAACCACCCGCGCCCGATTCTGCCGTACGCGCGGGTGCGACGGCATCCGGCTCAAGCATCCGGGCCATGCGCGCCAGTTTGTGAAGCGCGATGGATCCCCAGATGGCCACGACCACGACGAGGGCCACCGCCGAGCCGGCCACAATGCGATCGTAGCGTTCTTTCATTTGCCTCCGGGCAACGTGCTACGCCTATATTGCAGAGTAGTTGCCGGAAGTCCACACGGAACAGGTTGCATGGGGCTGTTCCCACCGCGCGCGACCTTGGTCTCGCAGGCTCAGGCTGGACGCGGGGAAAATGGTTTGCCCGATGCGGTACGCGTGGTATACGTGCGGGCGTCGCGGAAGTTGCAACCGCTTGCTGGAAGGAAGACCGACCCATGACATGTAGAGGATGGCGCCTGTTGCTGCTGGCTGGGTGTGTTGTGTTTCTTGGGACGTTTCAGCGCGGCCTGGCACAGTCCGCGGTAACCAACGCGCCTGCGACGAATGCGGTCGCGACGGCGGAAAGCGCCGCGGCGGTCCAGTCGGCAGGCCAGGAGATATGGATCATCAAGCACCTGAAAGCAGGCGGTACGACGACGCTCGTACAACTCGTGCTGTCGGTGTTCGGCTTGGGCGTGGTGCTGGAGCGGCTGGCGCATTTGCGGCGCAGGACCATCGTGATGCCCGGGTTCTCGGAGCAGGCCGACGCGCTGTGGAAGCGGGGCGACTGGGCGGGGCTGGAGGCGCTGTGCGGCGGTGACCAGTCGGTTCTGGCCCGTGTGGTGCAGGCCGTGGTGAAGCACCGCCACAACGATTTCGCGCAGGTATCCACCATTGCCGGCGACGAGGCGTCGCGGGCGATGCGGAAACACATGCAGAAGTGCTACCCGGTCGCGATTGTGGCCACGCTGGAGCCGCTGCTTGGCCTGTTCGGCACGGTTGTCGGCATGATCGAGGCGTTCGACATCGTCGCGCTGGCCGGCTCGATGGGCAACCCCGCCATCCTCGCCGACAGCATCTCGAAGGCGCTGATCACGACCGAGGTCGGCCTGGCCATCGCGATGCCGGCGCTGTTCATCTACCACCAGTTCAAGACCCGGGTGGGCAGCTTGAGCATCGAACTGGAAGAGGAGGTCAGCGAATTGCTCAGCGATTGGTTCCTCAGCGCGAAAGAGGAGCAGGGCCATGCGCGTTAGAATGGAGGAGGAAGAGCCGGTCGAGGTGCAGATGGCGCCGCTGATCGACTGCGTCTTCCTGCTGCTGATCTTCTTCCTGGTGGCGACCACGCTGAAGAAGGTCGAGAAGGAACTGCCCCTGCAACTGCCGGTTTCCGCGGCAGCCGTGGGGGTACAGGCGCAGGAAGGCATGCTGATCATCGGCGTGGACCAGAACGGCCGGACTTATCTCGGGGCGAATGCCGTCACCACCGGCATGCTGCACGACCGGCTCCGCCAGGCGGCCCAGAGCAATCCGGCCCAGCGGGTGCGCGTGGATGCCGACCGCAACACCCCGTTCCAACACGTCGTCAAGGTGCTGGATCTGTGTCAATTTGAAGGACTGCGCAATGTCGGCATCCATACGAAATCCTCGACATCCCAGTTGTAGGCGTCGCCGCACGCTGGCCGATGGCCGGTGGACGCTGCTGTCGGCGTTGCTGCATGTGTCGCTGCTCGGGCTGGCGCTGCTGTTTCCGCCGGTGCGCAACGCGCTGTTCCAGCCTCAAAGGCCCGCCGCCGAATCGGCCGAGGTGCGCGTCGAGGGCGAGCAGCTTGCCGAAATCGTCGAGCAGATCCGCGATGTCAACCGCGAGGAACTGGAGCTGCGAGCCGCCGAGCTGGCGCAGATGCAGCGGGAGATGGCTGAGATCCAGCAGGAGCAGGCGGAGCAGTATCGGCAATTCGCCGCCGAAGAGGCCCTGACGGCCGCGGCGCGGGCGTTGCAGGAGCAGGAGGCGGCGCTGGCGGCGCAGAAGACGATCGTCGAGTCCCAGGCCCAGTCCCGCGCTGACAAGGACGGCCAGGAGCGCATTCAACAGCAGCAGTTCGTTGTCGAATCCGCCCAGTCGGAAGCCCGCCGGCGCATCGCCATGGCAACGCCCGCCTTGCCGGCGGAGGTTGCGGATGCCCAAGCCAGGGCCGGCGCCGGGCAGGAGCAGGCGCACCAGGCGCAGGAACGGGTGCGGGCCTTGGCGCGCGCCGTGGAGGATCAACAGGCGGCGATTGCCCGCCTGGACGACGACCTGCAGAAGAACCAGGCCCGGCAGGACGCGGCGCAGGAGTCCGTGGCGCAGGCCGAAGCGGCACAGCGCGATTCACAGGAGAAGGTTGCAGCCGCGACGGCTGCCGTGGAACTGGCGAAGGCTGCGGTTGCGGCGGCTGCGGCGGCTGCCGAGGGGCACGCGAAGGCCGACAAGGAGGCGCGGGCCATGCGGGATGCCGAAGCGAAACTGCGCCAGGCGCAGGGGGCGGCGACCAGCAGCGAGAGCAAGGTCGGTCGCACCCGCAAGACGCTGGAGGAGGCGCAGCAGCGCACGCAGGCTGTTCAGAAGGCCGCTGAGACCTCACGCCAGGCCGTGGCGCAGGTGCAGCAGCAGGCTGCCCAACTGCACCAGGACGCGGAACAGTCACAGCTCACCGCCCGCGAGGCGCAGCAGCAGGCCCGTGACACCCTCGCGCGCGTCCTGGAAACGCGTCGCCCGGCGGACCAGCCCGCCGCGACCGTCGCCGCAGCGCCGCCACACCGGGCTGCGTACACCGATGTCAGCACGATGAACCTGGCACAGCTCTACCGGCAGTCCGTCAAGTCCGAGGGACAACTCACCGACACGTACAAGGAGATCCGGTCCACGGAGCTGGCCCAGCTGCGCGGCATCTCGGTTGAAGAGGCGCGCCAGATCACGGACGTGCCGCGCCCCGTGCGGCCTGCGCTGAACGAGAAGATCCTGCAGGCGCGGGTTGCGACCGCACCGGAGTACCACCGGCACAGCGAGCAGATCCAAACCGCGTTGCGGGAGACCCAGGCGATGGTCAGCCTCGGCGCGAGCATGCTCGAACTGGCCCGCGCCCTGCGCCAGAAGGACGAGCAAGGCGTCTCCGTGTCGCTGGCCGCCGCCGGTCAGACCCGGCAGATGGAGCGGATGGCTCACGAGGTCGCCGGGGGCAAAGTGGCGGATCTGGCGGGGTTGATGGCGAAGGCCCAGGCCGGCGAGTCCCAGGGCGGGGGCAGCAATCCACGCCGGGTCAGGACCGACGGCCTGCCGCCTCCCAAACACGCCGAGCCGCCGCCGAAGATCCCGCCCCCGGAGCGGATCCAGCTCACCCGCCAGGTTCTGCCGACTGGTGAGACGGGTGGTTGGGTGGCGGTCGACACGTGGCATACCATCGGTCCGTTTCCGAATCCGAACCGGGAGAACATTCATCGGCGGTTTCCGCCGGAGACGGTGGTGGACCTCGATGCATCCTACGTGGGAAAGGGCGATCGGGTCATCCGCTGGATGTTCGCGCAGTCCGGCGAGCCGATGGTGCGGCCGTTCAACGAAGAGGAGTACGGCATCTGGTACGCCTATACGGAACTGCGGTTCGACGAGGCCCGCGATCTGTGGATTGCCGTCGGGAGCGACGACCGCTCCGACCTCTGGGTCAACGACCAGCGCGTGTGGTCCAGTTCCGATGTGCTGAAAGGGTGGGCGATCGACGAGGGTTTTCGCCGGGTGCATTTCCAGCCTGGCATCAACCGCATCCTCTACCGCATCGAAAACGGGTGGCACTCGCTCG
>CAYOBW010000086.1:3167-13368 GCA_964402115.1 uncultured Victivallales bacterium | reverse complement strand
CGCCTGACCGGACCCCTGTACTGGCTGCACGGGGATGAGACCAAGGAGCAGCTGGAGGCCGAGCTGCAGCGGACGGCCGATGGCGGCAACGGCTGCTTCACCGCGGAGTCGCGGCCGCACAACGACTGGCTCGGACCGAACTGGTATCGCGACCTGGGCATTTGCCTGGACGCGGCGAAACGGCTCGACCTGCAGATGTGGATCTTCGACGAAAAGTGGTGGCCCAGCCAGGGGGTGGCGGGCAAGGTGCCCCCGCGCTATGCGGCAAAGCGGCTGGCGGCCGCGGCGGTGACGGTCGAGGGACCGTGCGCCTGGACCGGCGAGGGCTACGCCGGGGAGCGCTACATTGCCGCCGTGGCCGGGCGCGTGACGGACGACGGACGCATTGACGCCGCGTCGCTCGTGGATCTCGCGCCGTTCATTCGCGACGGCAAGGCCGCGTGGCCGGCGCCGGCGGGGCGCTGGCGCGTGATGCGCTTCACGCACGAGCAGGCGCCGGGCTTGGGGCAGGGCGGCGGGCGGCAGCTGAGCGTGGACGGCGCCAGCCGCGACTGCGTGGCGTGGTTCATCGAAACCGTCTACCAGCCGCACTACGAGCGGTTCAAGGCCGACTTCGGCAAGACGATCCCCGGCTTCTTCTACGACGAACCTGAAACGCGCGGCGACTGGGGCACCGAGCTCAACGGCGTGCTGGCCGCGTGGGGCGTGGACTGGAAGCTGGCCTACGTGGCGCAGCGGTTCGAACTGGCCGGCGAAGTCCAGGCCGCGGCACGGTACCAGTACCGGGAGGCGCTGGCCGAGGCCTGGGGCCGCACGATGTACGGGGGCATGTCTGAGTGGTGCCGCGCGCGCGGCGTGATCTCCATGGGGCACTTCATGGAGCATGGCTACCTGTACCTGCATCCCGACTTCTGCGGCGGCGACATGATGCGGCTGCAGAAGTACAGCGACATGGGCGGCATTGACCTCGTGTGCCAGCAGATGTACCCGGGGCAGCGGCCGCACAACATGTACCAAACGCCCAAGCTCGGCAGCTCTATCACGCACGTCTACAACAAGCCCGACGACGTCACCATGTGCGAGATGTTCGGCGCCTACGGCCAGGACATCACGTACTCGCAGATGAAGTGGCTGACCGACCAGATGCAGGTGCGCGGCGTCAATTTCATGATCCCGCATTCGTTCAACCCGCGGGCGCCCCACGACACGGACTGCCCGCCGTACTTTTTCAACGGCGGCCAGGAGCCGCGGCGGCCGCTCTACCGTGTCTACGCCGACTACACGAGCCGGCTGTCGTTGCTGCTGTCGGGCGGGCGGCACGTCTGCCCGGTGGCCCTGCTGTTCACCGGCAACGCCAAGCAGGTGGGGAAGATGATCACGCCGGAGGACTTCACGTCCGCGCTGCAGGACGCGCAGTACGACTGCGACTGGCTGCCCTGCGAGGCGTTTGAGGCGCAGGCCGTGCTGGACGGGCGCGACGTGCGGCTCCACGCCGAGCGCTACCAGGTGTTGGTCGTGCCCCCGGCCGAGGTCATTCCGTACCCGACGCTGGCCAAGGCCAAGGCGTTCTTCGACCAGGGCGGGGTGGTGGTGGGCTACGGTTTCCAGCCGTCGCGCTCGGCGACGGTGGGAAAGACCGCGGCGGACATCCAGGCGCTGTGCGCCGGCATCTGGGGCGCGCGGACGAACGCCGCCGGCGGCCGGGCGCTGATGCTGCCGGAGAAGCCGACCGCCGCTGAAATCACGCAGGCGCTGGCGAAGACTGCGGCCGTGCCGCCGGTGGTCGAGGTGCTGGAAGGCGACACGGGGGGCTGGCTGCACGTGCTGCACCGCGTCAAGGACGGGCGCGATGTATTCTTCATCTGCAACCAGAACCACGAGGGTGTGGCGCGCACGTTCCGGCTGGCGCTGCGGACAAGCGGGAAGCCCGCCTGCTGGGACGCGATGCGAAACGAGATCACGGCCGTGCCGCAGCGGACGGTAGACGGCAGGGTCGAAGTGACGCTGACGCTGGAGCCCTCCGAGAGCGTGCTGCTCGTGACGCAGCTGGCGGACGTGCCGCGGCGCGCTCGCTTCGAGGCGGCCGTGGCGCGGCCCGCGGCGCCGCTGGTGCGCGAGGCGGCAGCGGCGCCCGCCGTGGCGACGAACACTGCGGCGGACGCGGCTTCGGCTGAGGGCGGCGTGAAGCTCGAGGGCTGCGCGTGGATGTGGTACCCGGAAGGAAACCCGCTGGCAGCCGCACCGCCCGGCAAACGCTATTTCCGGCGGAGCGTGACGCTGCCGGCCGACCGGCATGTGCGGCAGGCGTGGTTTACGCTGTCGGCCGACAACGACTTCGAACTCTTCGTGAACGGGCAGGCGGCCGGACGCAGCGACGGTGGTGAGAATGCCTGGCAGCGACCGCAGCGCCTCGATGTCACGGCCTTGCTGAAGGCGGGCGCGAACATGCTGGCGGTCTCCGCCGTGAACACCACCGACGAGCCCAGCCCGGCGGGGCTGCTGGGGCGCCTGGTTATCGCGTACGACGCTGGGAAGCCCCTCACCCTGGCCGTGGACGACTCGTGGCAGACGGCCCGCGAGGTGGAGACAGGTTGGCAGAACGGCGGCGGCGCGCCCGCGGCGTGGTCGCCGGCGAAGATCGTGGCGCGGTACGGCGAAGGTCCGTGGGGGAAACTGGGCGGGCGCTCGAGGCGCCTGACGGTGAGCCCCATAGCGGCCGCGGACCCGTTCGTGGGGCAGGGCGTGTTGCCGGCCGACCTTGACCCGGCGCGCACGCGGGTGTACCTGGTGATGGAAGGCCTGGCCCCCGAGGAGGCGGCGCGCGTGACGGTCAACGGCCGGTACGCGGGCGGTTTCATCGGCCGTCCGCTGCGGCTGGACGTAACCGCGCACGTGCGGCCGGGCGCCAACCGCATCGTGATCGAACCATTCGCGCCCAAGGCGGCCAGCTTGGTTTGGGAGTAACCTATGCGCCTGGAGCTAGACGGCAAGCGTTACCAGCCGCAGCGGGTCTTCTGCATCGGCTGCAACTACGATGCCCACATCAAGGAACTCGGCTCCTGCGCGGATGACCGCTGCGTGATCTTCATGAAGCCCCCGACGTGCCTCGTGCCGCCGGGGCGGGTGGTGACGTTGCCGGCGGGCCGGGGCGAGGTCCACCACGAGGTGGAACTGGTGATTGTGGTGGGCGCGGGCGGGCGGAACATCCCGCGTGACCGTGCGCTGGCGCATATCGCCGGGGTGACGCTGGGGCTGGACCTGACCCTGCGCACCGTGCAGACGCGGCTGAAGCAGCACGGGCACCCATGGGAATTGAGCAAGGCCTTCGATCAGTCCGCGCCGCTGGGCAAACCCGTCGCGTGGACGCCCGCCCTGGACCTGGCCAACATCCCGCTGCGCTGCCGGGTCAACGGTGCGGTGCGGCAGGATGGCAACACGCGCGACATGCTGTTTCCCGTGGAGCAGCTGCTGGCGATTGTCAGCAGCACCTGGGTCCTGCAGCCCGGTGACTTGCTGTTCACGGGAACACCGCCTGGCGTGGGGCCCGTGGTGCCCGGTGACGTGGTGACCATCGATAGCCCATGCCTCGGGTCGTTTACGTGGCGGATGGCCTGAGCGTACGGTATCAGCCCGCTTCGATCCGAATCTCGCCGTGGCAGGCCGGACAGGTGAAGACCGCACCCAGCATTTCCGGGGGGAGGTCGAGGTTCTGGCCGCAGTGCGGGCAGTCGACGTTGATGTCGGCCGGAGTGACGGCAGGCGCCGGTCGCGGGCGTGGGGGTGGCACGGAGCTCAACGCTGTGGTGCTGGACCGCCGAAACGACTTCCTTTCCTCCGCCAGCGTCTGCCGCGCCTTGTGCTTCCCCTGCAGGTAGTCGAGCAGCGTCGGATTGTCGAAGTCCGCCATCCGGGCCAGGCCTGTCTTCAGGAAGACGACCCCGAGGACGAAGCCGGACGCGAAGCCCCCCAAATGTGCCCAGTAGGCGATGTGTCCCTCGCCGCCGAAGCACGCGCCGTACGCGTCTGCCAGGAACCAGAGCAGGATCAGCCAGAACCCGGTGATGTCGAAGGTTCCCGGGCGGAAGAACCAGTAGAAGCAATTGATCCGGTTGACCGGATAGAGGACGAGGTAGAAAGCGATGATGCCGTTTATGGCGCCGCTGGCGCCGACGGCGGGCTGTCCGCTGACGAGGTTGTGCAAAGCGCCTGCAGACACGCCAGTCGTGAGGAACAGGAGGGCGTAAACCGGGCTGCCTACCTTCTCGCAGACGGCATTGCCGAATACCCAGAGGTAGAGCATGTTGAACAGCAAGTGCCAGAGGTCGGCGTGCAGGAACTGGTGACCGATGAGGCCGAGCGGATTCCAGCCGAAGAGGACCATGCTCTCAAGCGCGCTGTCGGGCAAGCCGCCCGTCACCAGGACGACGAAAAGGAGCGCGCAGGTCGCCATGATAACGAGATTGCTGACTGGCCACTTGGTGATGACGACTTCAGTGCTGTACGGGACGATCATGCCATACCGCCACGGGTTGCAGCGTCCGGACGTTGCAGCAACGCCGCGGAAGCCCTCGTCGGAAGTAACGATTGGGAGCGTATGGGCTCCGTGGCTTGGGCTCAAGCCCAAACGCGCTTCCTCGCGTTCGTTGTGAAGTTCGCGTCAAAGTCGAGTCTGCGTACTCTCGCCGCTTGCTAATTCGCTCCCCAATCCGCTTCGGCTCACGAGGACGTTCGCCCTCCCCATCCAGGCAAACGGACCCAGTCCCGGATGCTCGCGGAACGGGAGGGCGAGGGTCCCCCGAGCCGCGAGGATGGGTGCGGATCACAGGCTGCGAGAATCCTGCTCCGCTTCATGCGTTGGCACCCGCGCGGATAGCTTCGGACTGGTTCGCCGGCATGGACCGTTGCAGGCATCCGCAGGTGAGGGTTCAGGACGGTTTCAGGACGCTTGCCGTGCGGGGCGGCGTTACGCTACCATCCGGTTGTTGCTCACAATCCGGTTCGTCCGGCTGAAATCAAGGAGGTGCATGGTGCGAGGCGCAAGGTTGGGTTTGTTGTTGGCGATGGGCTGGCTGTCCCTGGCGTGGGCGGCCGGCGGGAAGGTCATGAGCGTGCAGGTGCGCGAAGGCCAGCTGCGCAGCGGGGCGTCTTTCCTGAGTCCCGTCGTGCGGGCGGTGCCCTATGGCGAGCGCCTGACGATCGGGGAGACCCGGGGCGTGTGGCTGAAAGCTTCCACGGCCGACGGCGCGGCCACGGGGTGGATTCACACGTCGGCGCTGACGGAGAAGAAGCTCAAGGTGCAAGCGGGCGGCGGCGATGCGCCCGTGGCCGCGTCCAGCGGCGAGCTGGGGCTGGCCGGCAAGGGCTTCAGCGCGGACGTCGAGAAGGCGTTCAAGGCCGGGCATAAGGACATCAGCTTCGCGTGGGTGGACCGCATGGAGCAGTGGAAGGTGCCCGCGAAGGAGGCCCAGGTGTTTCTCAAGGCCGGCAGTGTGACCCCGCGGGAAGGGGGTGCGCAATGATCCGGCGCGAGACAACGGTGCGTCTGACGCTCGCGCTGCTGGGCGCGGGACTCCTGACGGGGTGTGCGACCATGGAGAAGGTGACGCAGGGCGTCACAGCCGCGGCCGCGGCCGGCGGCGTGATTACGGAAGACCAGGCGGCCTCGATCAACAAGACCGGGGCGGCAGTCGGCAAGACGTTCGAGGACATCACGCCCGAACAGGAGTATTACATCGGCCGTTCGGTGGCGGCGACGATCATGCAGACGTACAAGCCGTTCGACCGCGAGGCCGTGAACCGCTACGTGAACGAGCTTGGGCAGACCCTGGCGCTGTTCGCGGATCGTCCCGAGACTTTCGGGGGCTATCACTTCCTCGTGGTGGATACCGCTGAGGTGAACGCCTTTGCGGCGCCGGGCGGGCTCATTCTTGTCTCGCGTGGCCTGCTGCGCTGCTGTCGCTCGGAAGATGCGCTGGCGGCCGTGCTCGCCCACGAGATCGGTCACGTCCAGCTCGAACACGGCCTGCGGGCGATCAAGAAGGGGCGGCTGACGGGCGCCCTGACCGTGCTGGCGACGGAAAGCGCGAAGAACCTCGGCGGCGAACAGCTGGCGCAGGTCACGGCGGCTTTCGAGGGCTCGATCTCGGATATCACGCAGACCATCGTCAACAGCGGCTACGCCCGGAAGCTGGAGTTCCAGGCGGACGAGGTGGCCGTGCGCATCCTGTCGAGCGCGGGGTACAATCCGACCGCCCTGAAGGACATGCTGCTGGAGATGAAGCAGCGGATGCCTGCCGACGGCCACGGGTTTGCGAAGACCCACCCGGATCCGCAGGACCGTGTGGAGGCGATTGCCGCCACGCTGGGCGGGCAGGGACCGGTGCAGATGCCGGCAGCGCGCCAGGCCCGCTTTACGGCCGCACTGCAGGGGACGTGACGGGGGACTGAAGGATGCGCAAGCGCCTCGTGCAGGGGCTGCTGGTCGGGTTCGCCGTCGCCGTCGCGATCGTCGCGCTGCAGGCGGCGGGCGGCCTGCAGTGGTTGCGCCACCCGCTCTGGGATCTCGGCGTGCGCCTCCTCGCGCGGCCTGCGCCGACCACGGACCGCATCCGGCTGATCTTCATCGACCAGACCAGTCTCGACTGGGCAAAGGGCAACGAACTGTCCTGGCCCTGGCCGCGCGAGATCTATGGCGAAATCCTGGCCTTCCTGCGGCGTGGCGGCGCGCTGGGGTGCGTCTTTGATCTTGTCTACTTCGAGCCCTGCCCGTGGGCCGGGTCGGACGACGCCTTCGGCGCGGCGCTCGCAGCCTCGCGTGGCACTGTCATGGCCGCGAACGTGAGCCGGGAGCAGGGGCTGCTGCGAGCCTTGCCCCCTGACCTCGCCGTGCGCACGCCGGCGTACGAGGGGCTTCCCGCGTACCTCGCCGCCCATGGCACGAACGCGCTGCTGACGCGGGCGACGCTCCCGGTGGCTGCGCTGGCGACCAATGCTGCGCTGGTCGGCTCGATCGGCGGACGCTCCGCTCGGGACACGGTGGTGAGGCGCGTGACGCCCTTCGGCATCTTCGACGGCCGGCTCTTTCCGCTGCTCGGCGGCGCCGCCTACCTGGCCGCCCAGCCACCGCCGGCGAAGGTGACGCTGGCGGCCGGCTCCGTGCGCTTCGGCGACCGTGAGGTGCCGGTGGACCGCGCCGGCCAGGCGTGGTTGCGCTATCGCGGTCCGTCGCAGACGCACGCCGCCGTGAACGCGGCTGCCGTCCTCCAGTCGGAAATGCGGCTCAAGGAAGGCCAGCCGCCGCTCGTGGACCCCGCCTGGTTCAGCAATCGGTACGTGTTCGTGGGGGTTACTGCCCCCGGTTTGTTCGATTTGAAAGCCGCGCCCGTCGCGGCCGTCTATCCTGGCGTGGAGGTGCACGCGACGTTTCTCGACAACCTGTTGGCGGGCGATTTTCCGCGCCCGGTGTCCGGTCCGTGGCTCGCCGCGCAGGTGCTGTGCTGGGCGCTGCTCGCCGGCGGGGTGGGGCGCAGCTGCCGCAACGGCTGGCAGACCGCCGTCGCCTTCGCCTGCCTGCCGCCGCTGCCGGTGCTCGCGGCCTGGGGCGCCTATGCCGGCGGGTGGGTGTGGGACGGTGCGGGCGGACTGCTGGCCTGCCTTGGCGCGCTCACGGCCACCGCCGTGTTGAACTACGCGGTGGAGGGGCGCCAGAAGCGCTTCATCAAGGGGGCCTTCCGGCAGTACCTCAGCCCCATCGTGATCGAGCAGCTTGTCAGGAACCCCGGCCAGTTGAAACTCGGCGGTGAGACGCGTGAATTGAGCATTTTCTTCTCCGACGTGCAGGGCTTCACCAGCCTGGCCGAGAGCCTGACGCCGGAGGCGTTGACCACGCTGCTGAACGACTACCTCACGGCGATGACGGACATCATCCTCGCCCAGGGCGGCACCGTGGACAAGTACGAGGGCGATGCCATCATCGCTTTCTGGAACGCCCCGCTGACGGTGACCGATCACGCCGCCGCCGCCGTGCGGTCGGCGTTGCTGTGCCAGCGCAAACTGGCCGAACTGCGCCCCGCCTTCCGGGCACGCTGCGGGCGCGATCTTCATATGCGCATCGGCGTGAACACAGGGCGCGTGGTCGTCGGCAACATGGGTTCGACGCAGCGGTTCGATTACACCTTCCTCGGCGATTCGGGCAACCTCGCCGCGCGCCTGGAGGGGATCAACAAGCAGTTCGGCACGTACCTGATGACCTCGGAGTTCACGGCCGCGCAACTGACCGGCGGCGAGTTCGTGCTGCGCGAGCTGTCGCGCGTGCGCGTGGTCGGCAAACAGAAGCCGGTGACCGTGTACGAGCCGCTGTTCGCGGCCGACGCGGCCGCCCGCCGGACGGGGCTGGACGCTTTCGACCGCGCCCTGCGCGCGTACTACGCGGGCGACCTGGCCGCGGCGCTGGCCGGATTCGACACGCTGGCGGAACAGGATCCTCCAGCCAGGCAATACGCCGCCCGCTGCCGCCGCCTGCAGGAGGCGCCGCCGGCGGAATGGGATGGCGTCTGGCAGATGACGGAGAAGTGATCAGTTTGCAGTGCTGGGTGAACAGCTGCAAGGGACTCCGGCGCGCGGCAAAAAACATGCGAAGGAACGGGCGGGTGCTGCCGTTTGGCGCGGGTATCGGACCCGCGCGAGGATGGAGCGGAGCAGGGGGTGAGGCTGCCTGACCAGGGCATGCGCAACGCCGCATACTCTGCTCTTGGCAGGGGCGGCGCCGGTCGGATACCGGCGCCACGGGGGAGCGTGAGGGCTCTGCCACGTGGCGCCGTTACACGTCGAAACGAGAACTTGACGAAGCGCCATTCGATTCCGACCCCGACGCCGGTGTCACACTTGAGAAGGAACGGATTCAGAACTACGGGCTGATCGACCGTGACAACGTCAAGCGGGGAAGGTGAGACGGAGGAGAGTAGGGATTGAACCATGGAGCCACGGAAGCAGGGAGGAAGTACTTCCCTCGCGTGCTGAGCGGGAGAGAGGTGAGCGGATTCCGACTCTCACAAGAACCCGGGGGCACGGAGGTCAACACGTCGAGCCTGGCGGCGCAGGTTGCGGTCGGCAGTCTCGACGAACCTGGTCGTTGACGTTGGTACAGGCACTGACATGCTGCGATGAGAAAGATCACCATCAAGTCCGCTGGCCGAATCTTGTGTGTCGTGGCGATTGCCGCCGCGAGCGCGGGGTATTTCATGGCCCAACCGACGGCGCGGCGGAATCGCGGCTCGGCGGTTAAGGTTGACCCCGGCAGGCTGCGGGCTCACGTCGTCATGCTGAGCCAGACCCTGCACCCCCGGGACTGGACGCATGTGGAGAACCTGGACAAGTGCGCGTCGTACGTCGGCACGCAGTTCACAAACGCTGGCGCGGAGGTGGCGCAGCAGGTGTTCGATGTGCAAGGGCGTCAGTACCGGAACGTGATCGGCCGGTTCGGGGCCGGTCGGGGCTCCAGGATTGTCGTCGGGGCGCACTACGATGCCCGCGGGCAGACGCCGGGCGCGGATGACAACGCGAGTGGCGTTGCTGCACTTGTCGAGTTGGCCTATCTCCTGGGTCGTGACGCGCCGAGCAGGGAAGTGGAACTGGTAGCGTATACGCTGGAGGAGCCTCCGTTCTTCAGAACGCAGTCCATGGGAAGCGCGCTGCATGCGAAGAGCCTGGCAGGAGAGGCGACGGCCGTAACAGGCGTGATCGTCCTGGAGATGGTGGGTTGCTTCAAGGACGGCAGGGGCTCCCAGTCGTACCCGGTGATCCTGCTCCGGTTGATCTACCCCGGGCGGGGAAACTTCATTGCCGTGACGGGTCGCTGGGATCAGGGCGACTGGATCAAGTCGGTCAAGGCGGGAATGAAGGGCGCGACCGATCTGCCCGTCTACTCCATCCGCGCGCCAACTCTCGTTCCCGGGGTCGACTTCTCCGACCACCTGAACTACTGGCCGTATGGCATCAAGGCTGTCATGGTCACGGACACGGCGTTTTACCGGAACAGGGCATATCACACGCTCGCCGACACAGCGGACCGGTTGGACTATGCCCGGATGTCCAAGGTTGTTGTGGCCGTGTTCGAGGCGATACTGTCCCTGAACACTGAACACTGAACACCGTTCACCGTTTACTGTTTACCGTTCACTGTTCACCGTCTACTGTTCTCCCC
>CAYOBW010000086.1:0-3067 GCA_964402115.1 uncultured Victivallales bacterium | reverse complement strand
CACCGTTCACCGTTTACTGTTTACCGTTCACTGTTCACCGTCTACTGTTCTCCCCGCATGAGCCTCACGCGTCATTTCCTGGGCTGGGACGAACCGGCCACCGCCAAGGTGCGCCGGTTCCTGATTCCGTCCCCGCCGCTGGCCCCCGTGGAACTGAGCGATACGCTGGTCATCGTGCCCACGCGGCAGGCCGGGCGGCGATTGCGTGAGGCGCTGGCCACCCATGCCGCCGCGCACGGAACCGCCGTGCTCTCCGCCCGCGTAGTCACCCCCCAGTTCCTCTTCCGCGCCGCCGCCGACGAACGGGCCGCGGCCGACTCCGCGGGCGTGCTGGCGGTGTGGGCGGATATCCTGCGCCGGTTGCCCGTGGACGACTACGCGCACCTGTTCCCGTCGGGCGTGGCGTTGCAGGATTTCGCGTGGGCGTTGCGTACCGGCGAGCTGCTGCAGGGTGTCCGCCAGGCGCTGGTGGACGCGGGCCTGAGCATGGCCGGCGTCGCTGCCCGGCCGGAAGCGGCGGAGGACGGCGAGCGCTGGCAGGACCTCGCCCGCCTGGAGGCGTCGTTCATCGCCCGGCTGGCCGCGGCGGGCATGGCGGATCCGTGCAGCTTGAAGATCGCGCGGGCGGCGCAGCCCGAGCTCCCCGAGGGCGTGCGCCGCGTGGTCGTGGCGGCGGTCCCCGATCCATCCCTCCTCGCGGTGCGCGCGCTGGAAAGCCTGGCCGCGCGCCTCGACGTGGAGGTGCTCGTGCATGCCCCGGCGCAACTGGCGCAGGCGTTCGACGAGTGGGGGCGGCCGTGCCCGCGCTATTGGGAGCATTGCCCCATCGAGATCCCCGATGCTGCGCATACGGTCGTCGTGGCCGCTGACCCGCTGGCCCAGGCGCGCCGCTGCGCGGAACTGATCGCCGGCGCGGCGCCGCGGCTGGGCACGGGGGACGTGGCGCTGGGCGTTCCCGACCGCGGCGTCATCCCGGCGCTCGTGACGGAGCTTGGCCTGCGCAACATAACCGCCTGCGACCCGGCCGATCTGCCGGCGCGCGAGCACCCGCTCTACCGCCTGATCGCGGCCTACGCCGACCTCGTCGGCGACGCGACCTACACCGCCGTGGCGGCCTTCCTGCGCCATCCCGACGTGCTCGAGCGGCTGGCGGCGGGCACGGATGGGGGCTGCCGGGCCACGATCCTGCTGCGACAGCTCGACACCGTGCAGAACGACTACCTGCCGCGCGATCTCGACGAGCTGCGGCGCGGGGCGCTGCTGGCGGGCTCCCGGGCGGAGACGCTGGCGCGGGCGCTGACGTTCGTGACCGGTCACGTCGAGGCGTTCGCGCGCGGGCCGCTGGACGGGGCGCTGCGCGGGTTCCTGCGCGACGTGTACGCCGTGCGCCGCGTGCGGTCGGATTCTCCCGCGGACCGCGAGCTGGAGGCTGTTGCGGCCCTCGTCGACGGCACGCTGCGCGAACTGGCCGCGGCCACGCCGGTGACAGGTAACCTGGCTGGCCGCGAGGCTCTGCGCCTGCTTGTGCGGCGGCTCGGCCAGGAGTCGTTCCACCGCGATCGGGGCGAGGCGGACCTGGAGCTCGAGGGCTGGCTGGAGCTGCCGTGGAACGACGCGCCGCTGCTGATCGTCACGGGCCTGAACGATGGGTGCGTGCCGGAGAGCGAGCCGGGCGACGCGTTTCTCCCCGATGGCCTGAAGCAGCGGCTGGGCTTGCGGGCCGACGAGACGCGGCTGGCTCGCGATGCGTACCTGCTGACGGCGCTCATCGAGGCGCGCCGCGGGATGCCGGACGGGGCCGTCCACCTGCTGGCCGGCAAGTGCAGCGCCGAGGGCGATCCGCTGAAGCCTTCGCGGCTGCTTTTTCGTTGCGCGGACGATGAGCTTGTCGCTCGTGCGACGCAGCTGCTGCGGCCCGTACACGCCTGGGAGGAGCACCATGCGGCGAGCATCAGCTTCAGGCTGCGCCCGCCGCCGCTCGCGGATACCCCTCTGCCGGAGAGGTTGCACGTGACGGCGATGCGGGCCTACCTGGCTTGCCCGTTCCGATTCTACCTTGGGCACGTGCTGGGGATGCGGACGCTCGACGATCTGAAGCGCGCACCGGATGCGCTCGACTTCGGCACGCTTGTGCATGCCGCGCTGCAGGCGCTGGGGAGCGCTGAGCGGCTGCGGGGGTGCGCGGATCCGGAGGCGCTGGCGGCGTTCCTGTGCGAGGCGGCCGAGGCAGAGGTGCGGCGGCGGTACGGCCCTGACCCGGCGCTGCCCGTGCTCGTCACCCTCGATTCCGCACGCCGGCGCCTGACCGAGGCCGCCGCCCGGCAGGCGGAGCTGGCCGCGGAGGGGTGGGAGCTGGTCTTCGCGGAGCAGCGGTACGAATGCCTGCTGGGCGGCTTCACCGTCCGCGGGAAGATCGACCGGATCGATCGCCACCGGCAAACGGGCGCCTGGCGCATCCTTGACTACAAGACCGGCGACAAAGCCGTGACGCCGGCCGCGAGCCATCTCGGCCGGTCTCGCGAGGAGACCCCGGCCTACCAGGCCGCGCCGCCGGATGCGAAGGGCAAGGCGCGTCGCTGGCTGGATCTGCAGCTGCCGCTCTACGCTTTGCTGGCGGCGGGAGCCCTGCCCGCCGGCGTTCGGCCCGGGCTGGCGTACTTCAACCTGCCGAAAGCGCTGGGCGAGACAGGCGTGGAGGTGTGGGACGACGCCGATGAGCACCTGCTCGCTTCAGCGCGCGTTTGTGCCGAGGAGGTGGCACGGCGGATAGCGGCAAAAACCTTCTGGCCGCCGGCCGAGCGCGTCACGCACGACGACTTCGAGGCCCTGTTCCCGGGCGGCGGAGACCCGGCGGCGTACGTGGAACCGTGGGCAGGTGAGGCATGAACCGGGAGCCAGGCATCGGACACGAGGCGATCAAGGCGTCGGCCGGCTCCGGCAAGACGTTCCAGCTCGCCACACGCTACATCCGCCTGCTGGCGCTGGATGTGGCGCCGGACCGGATCTGCGCCCTGACCTTCTCCCGGCTCGCCGCGCGCGAGATCTTCGACGCGCTGGCGCAGCGGCT
>CAYOBW010000085.1:0-25152 GCA_964402115.1 uncultured Victivallales bacterium | reverse complement strand
AGAGGGGAGGCGCCGGGGACCGCAGGCCTGGAGACGGCGGTCCCCGCCGTTATGCCGCCCATCGCCCTCCTCCCGCTGCCGCGGAGGCGCCACGGAGGACGGTGCTCCCGCGCCGTCCGTGCGACCAGGGAAAAACATAAACGAGAGAGGAGCGTGCTCCTCGCATCCCTCCCCGTAGCTGCCGCCGTAAGGCGGCGGACGGCAGCGGTAAGCGGCCTGTCCTCCGCGCCAGGGTCCAGGGTGAGACAGAACCATTGTCAGCAGAATCATTTCTGTAGATAATTCGCCTGGCACCAATGGGGGGGCAGCACATGACGAATCCGCGAACACATCTCCGATCAAGCACCATCACCGGCGCCGCTCTTCTGGGGCTTGCGCTCGTTTTGCATGGGCCGACAGCTTGCACAAGGCAACCTGCTGGAGACGAGCATGCCGGCCATGGGGAGAAACAAGATAGACGCGTGTGCGAAGTGATGTTGAGTACACGCATCCGGGACCCATTGGTTGTCCTAGGCTGTGACCCTCACGTTGCTGCTTCTTCAGAAACGTGGGCCGAGAAGCTGGACCGCTTCTCCAGAGTGGTCGAAATGGAATACGCTAAGCGGTGTGAACGGGAGACGTTGTCTTCCGGGGGGAGCGCGGCAGGTGAATGCCGTGTCCGTTCTCTTCCACTCTTCGTGTCGCCCCGCGTCGCGGTCACCAAGTGCGGCGACCACCCTCAGCTATACTTGGGGATGGGCCCGCACCTCGTGGAGCTCAGCGCTCGCGATGCACTGAATCTTGTGTGTGGCTTGGCGAAGTTGAAACTGACGGTAACCGGCGATGTAGCACTGGTCGATTTCGATCCAGCCTTTGAGGCGCCGGTCTGCCGGTCGGACGAGCCGTAGCAGGGGACCAGGGAAAATGGCGCCTTCCGGCTCCAGGGCGCTCATTTGTCGCGGAGAGGGGAGGCGCCGGGGACCGCAGGCCTGGAGACGGCGGTCCCCGCCGGTATGCCGCATGCCGCTTCCGCAGAACGGGGTCCCTACAATCAGGTTGCCGCATTGGCAATGACGGGATATGGTACTGCGCAACGGACTTCGCAAACCGGGTTAATGGGTATACGCTCATGCATGCACGCGGCTTTTGCACAGCCTTCGTCGGGATCGTCTGCTTCCTCCCGGTCGCTCCTCTGTCAGCGGCTACAGCCGTCCAGCCCGTGGTCATTTGCCGCGATGGCGCGTGGTGCTGGTACCAGGACGAGCGGGCGCTGGTGGTCGACGGCCGGATGCTGGTGGGGTCGGTAAGCGGCGCGGGCGACGTGCAGGCCTCCGTCCTGGACCTTTCGAGGCTGACCACGACGACGGTCGTGCTCCATGCGGCCCTCGAGGTCGACGACCACGCCGCCCCGAGCTTTCTGCAACGGTCCGACGGGCGGGTGGCGGCTTTCTACAGCCGGCATGGCGGCGACACGCTGACGCGCTACCGCCTCACCTCCGCGGCCGGCGGGGACCTCGCGCAATGGGACCCGGAGCAGGCGCTCGACGCCGGCACGGCCGCGACCTACTCGAACCCGTTCCAGCTCCCGGCGGAGGAGGGGAAGACGTACCTCTTCTTCCGCGGGCTGAACACCGACCCGTCCTACTGGTCGACGACCAACGGCGGCGCAACGTGGGCGGGCCCGCTGAAGCTGGTGGATTACCCCGGCCGCCCGTATGCCAAATACTGCTCCGACGGCTCGAACACGATCCACTTCGTGTTCACGGAGGCGCACCCCGACGAGTACCAGCCCACGAGCCTCTACCACATGTTCTACCGCGCCGGCGGGCTGTACCGCAGCGACGGGAGCTTCATCACGAACCTCGTCGACGCGCCGGTGACGCCGGCGCAAGCCACGCGGCTATACGACGGCGCGGCCGCGACCGGCGAGGCGTGGTCGTGGGACGTGCACCTGGACCGCGCCGGGCGCCCGGTGGCGCCCTACGCCACCTTCGCGAGCCGCAGCCCGGATGACCACCGCTACCGCTACGCCCGCTGGGACGGAAGCCAGTGGCGGGATCGCGAGATCGCCCGCGCCGGAACGCGCCTGTACAGCGGGCAGGCTTCGTATTCGGGCGGGATCTGTGTCGACCCCGAGCAACCGCACGTCGTGTACCTGTCCTCGAACGTGAACATCACCAACGGGGGCGTGTGCGGCACCGGGCACTGGGAGATCTACCGCGGCCAGACGGCGGACGGCGGCGCCACGTGGACGTGGCGCGCGCTGACGCGGAACTCTACCGTGGACAACCTGCGCCCGCTCGTGCCGGCCGGCCATACGAACGAAACCACGGTGCTCTGGATGCGCGGGACCTACACGTCGTACACGTCCTACGCGCTGCAGATCGTCGGCCTCTTCGGCTCGAACGTGGTCGCGGGCGCGGACGAGCCACCGCCCGGCGCCACCGGCGCCGTCTACCGCCTCGACCTGAACGAGGCGAGCCAGCCGGTGACGGCCGCGGGCTGGATGCCCCTCAACGTGCCGGCCGACACGGGCGCTGGGTCCGTGACCGTCGACGGCGTCACGTTCACGACCCTCTTCCCGACGTTCACGACCCGCGGCGCGCGCCTGCGCGGCACGGCGGCGGCGCCCAGCCCGGACGCCCTGCTGGGCGATTTCGCGTTTGCGGACGGGGCCAACGCGACCTTGGGGCTTGCGCTGGGCGGCGCCGGGAGCCTGGCGGCCGGCGTGTGGGAAGCCGACGTGTACATCTGGGACCAGACCTCAGCGCCGGGCACCGCGAGCGTCGGCTACCGTCGGAACGGGCAGGAGACCGTCGTCAGCACGAATGTCGCGCCCGCCGCCGCGCTCCCGGCCTTTACCGTCCGGTTCGCGAGCGATGGCGTTGCCGCCTACGACGTGTTCGTCCGTGAGAACAACACCGCCAACCGGGCCCGGCTGAACGCCGTGGAACTCAGGCAGGTGGCGCAAGTGCCGTACAGCCGCGTCGTGGTCGGGCAGGCGCCGTACGAGTACTACCGCCTGAGCCGGCCGCATGGCGAGAACGGCGACACCCTGGCGCGGAACACGGTGCTGCTCGACCAGTCCGCGCCGACACCCGCCCTGACCGCCGCCGGCACGCCGGCCTTCGCCGGCTTCGGCGCCAGCAACACATGGGCCAACTTCGACGGCGCGGCCAACGCGACCTTGACCGACGTCGTGACGGGCTGGGGCAGCGATGCGGGCGCCATCAGCTACTGGACACGGCGCGATGCCACGGGCACCCACGCGGGCGTCTTCGCGCGGCGCACGGGTGGCGCGGGCGTGTTCGATGGCGGCACGGCGGGCGCGATCGGGACCTACACCCGGCAGGACGGCAGCTTCGGCTTCGGCATTGACAATGTGACGGCCGAGTCGCCCGCGAGCATGCTGGAGCTGAACGCGTGGCACCACCTGGCGTTCACCTGGCAGCGCAACGGCGCCGGCGCCACGAACGGCGTCGTGCGCGCCTACCTTGACGGCGTCGAAGAGGCCGGCTGGACGAACAAAGCCTGGACGAGCTTCGCGGTCGCCGAAGCCCGCTTCGGCAAGGAGATCGGCGGCACAAGCCGGCTGCTGCGGGGCTCCGCGGACGAGCTGGCCATCTGGACGCGGCCGGTATCGCAGGCGGAGCTGCTGGAGCAGGTCTGGCGCGGACGCACCGCGGCGGCGGTGGTGGTGTGGTCCGAGGGCTTCCACGGCTGCCGCGTGGCCGACCTGAACGGGCAGCACGGGTGGGCGGGGTCGCCGTGGCTCGATGTCCGCGCCGACCGGCCAATCGGCTGGACGCGGCTCGGCGGCGAGTGGGCGTACGTGGCGGCGGGGGCGCCGGCGGAGGACAGTCGCGCCGCGCGGACCCTCGGCCGCTTCGGCATCGGCCGCGGCGGAACCGTGACGGTTGAGTTCAGCGGGCGGGCGCAGCCGGGCATTCGCTCGCTGTTCGGCGTGGGCACGGCCGCGGGCGGCACGCTGGCGCCGGCGGTGTACTTCGGCGCGGACGGGACCGGCCTGTGCCTGGAGGTTGTGGACAGCCATGGCGCCGCGCGCACCGTGACCGGCGCGTTCGTGTCGGCCGAGCTGAGCCTGCTGCGCCTGCGGCTCGAAGTGGATGTGGCGGCGGGCACGGCCGCGTTGAGCTACTACGACGGCGACGCCTGGCAGGCGCCCGCGGCGCTGCAGGGCGTGCCGCTGTTCACGGCGGAGGGGCGCGCCGCCGCCGATCCGGCGCTGTGGGACGCGGTCGAACTGCGCGGCGGCCTGGCCGCGAGCTGGGACAATCTGGCGATCGTGTACGAACCGGCCGTGCCGCCCGCGGGCGGGACCCTCCTGATCGTGCGGTAGGAACGCGTTTGACTCTGACGTTGTGGGTGAGTTGGCTACCCGTTGTGTCGCGCTCGTGACCTGCAGTGAGAGTGGAGGGAGGCAAACAATGCGTACGTACAAGGTGTGGATGGCCGGATGCCTGCTGGCGTGTGGCCTGGCCGCTTCGGCGTGTGCGGCGACCAACTACAAGATCGATATCAACGTCGCCGGCTCATCCGCGACAATGGCGGGGTGGACCGGGCTGGATGCCGCTTACACGGGCGGGGGCGGCTCCGTCACCGTGGACGGCGTGACGTTCGCGACATTCAGCGCTGACGGCGCCCGCCTGCGCGGTACCGTGGGTGCGCCCAACCCGAACGCCTTGCTTGGCGATTTCGCCTACGATGACGGCAACGGCGAATCGGTGGGATTGCTGTTGGGCGGGGCGGGAAGCCTTCAGGCGGGTACTTGGGAGGTCGACGTCTACAGCTGCGACGCGACCTCCCCGCCCGGCGTCCAGATCGTCGCGTATCGTGTGAACACGGCCGAGCGGTTCGTCAGCACGACCACGGGGCCCAGCCTGACGGGGCCAGCCTTCACGTTCCGCTTCCTCAGCGACGGCGTGTCGGCCTACGACGTGTTTCTGCGTGACAACGACGCTGCCAACAGGGCGCGGATCAACGCCGTGGAGTTGCGGTATCTCGGGCCGGCGCCCTCCGCCGGCTACAGCGTCGTCGTACTGGAGCAGAACCCGCTCGAGTACTACCGGATGGACACGTCCACGGGCGAGAAGGGCGACTCGATCGTTCGCAACGCGGTCACGCTGAGCCAGTCCGCGCCCTCGCCGGCTTTGAGCGCAACGGGTTCGCCCGCTTACGTCGGTTTCGGCACCAACAACACGTGGGCCACCTTCGACGGCTCCACCACGGCCTACCTCTCGGACCTGAAGACCGGCTGGAGCAGCAGCGAGGGAACCGTGAGCTACTGGGTGCGGATCGATTCGACCGGCGATGGAACGAAGGTCGGCATCATGGGCCGCAAGACCGGCGGAACCGGCGATCTCGACGGTCACATGACCGGCGCCATCGGAACGTACATGCGCAGTTCGGACGGGAGCTTCGGGATCAACATCGATCAGACGGCCGGCAGCGAGTCGGGCGCGGGCGTCCTCACGATGAACGAGTGGCATCACCTCGCGTTCACGTGGAAGCGCAACACGGGCTCCGGGGATGGCGTCATCCGCGTCTACTGCGACGGGCTGGAGGAGGGCGCGATCCTGACGGCGTCCTGGACGGCTTTCACAGTGGACGACCAGGCTCGCTTCGGGCAGGAGATCACCCTCAGCGGTCGGAAGCTCAAGGGCTCGGCCGACGAAATCGCCGTTTGGAACCGCATGCTGACGCCGAAGGAGGTTCTCACCCAGTACTGGCGCGGCGTGAAGAAATTCGCGGCGGTCGAGCTGTGCGAAGGGTTCCAGAATTACACCGCGGGGTCCGCGGACCTCAACGGGCAGGGCGGTTGGTCGGGGTCGACGTTGCTCGATGTGCGCAGCGATCTGTCAAGCTGGTCGCAGCTGGGCGGCGAGTGGGCCTATCTCAGCGGATCGGGCACGGTCGGCGTCATCGACAAGACCATCGGGCCGTTCGCGGCAAACAACGGCGGGATCGTGACGATCGAGTTTGGCGGCCGGGCCAACGGCACGGCGAAGTCGCTCCTCGGCCTCGGCGTGGCGGGGACCAGCTTCGAACCGTTTATGTATCTCGGGGCGGATGGGGCCAACGTGCGGTGCATGCCCTACGATGGCGACGGAGCGTCGCACAACACGACGGCTGTGTTCACGTCAGCTCAGACGCAGTTGATGCGGATGCGCCTGGTGGTCGACGCGTCGGCGGGCAAAGGGTCGTTCTCCTACTTCAACGGCACGAGCTGGCAGGCGCCGGCGGCCCTGCAAAACCTGGAGCTGTATCTGCGTGCCGCGCGCAGCGCCAACAACCCGGCCCGCTGGGATGCAATCCAGCTCAACGGCGGCGGCAGTGGTTGCTGGGACAACCTGGCGATCATCTACGAGCCGCCGCCCGGGACGATTTTCACTTTCCGGTAGCAGCGCTGCGAGGCAGGCAATGGCGCCGGTTCGGCGCGCGGGCGCGCCCGCGCGCGAGGCGTGGGCGCGCGCAAAGGCGAACCCCGTGGGAGCTGACAGGAGACCCGTTTGAAAAGCCCTGACGACATGCCAGACGCCCCGCGCGGAGCGCGCAAGACACCGCTGCCGCTGCTGCTGGCCTGCTGCGCGTGGGCCGCGCAGGCGGCGGAGCCCGGCGCGCCCGGCGCGAAGGTCCCCGGGGTGGTCATCGATCACGTTCCCGCGACGTCCGGACTCTACGTCGGTTCGCCCAGCCTGGCGGTCCTGCCCGGCGGCGGCTACGTGGCTTCGCACGACTTCTTCGGCCCGCAGAGCGGCGAGCAGAAGTCCGCCCGCACCGCGGTCTTCGGCTCGGCCGACCGCGGCGCGTCGTGGCGGCGCCTCGCCGAAATCCAGGGCGCCTTCTGGTCCACGCTCTTCGTGCACCGCGGCGCGCTGTACCTGCTGGGCACGGACCGGCACCACGGCAATGCCGTGATCCGGCGCTCGCGCGACGGCGGGGCGACCTGGACGGCGCCGACGAATGCGACCACGGGCCTGCTGCGCGCCAACGGCGAGTACCACTGCGCGCCCATGCCGGTGCTCGAACACGACGGGCGCCTCTGGCGCGGGATGGAGTGGCGCCACCCGGCCGTGGGCTGGGGCATCAACTACCGCGCCGCGATGCTCTCCGTGCCCGTCGACGCCGACCTGCTGAACGCGGCTTGCTGGACGCTCAGCGAGCCCCTGCCCAGCAGCCGCCTGTGGAACGGCGGCGACATGGGCGCGTGGCTCGAGGGTAACGCCGTGGTCGCGCCCGACGGCGGGCTGCTGGATGTGCTGCGGGTCCAGACCCAGTCGCCGGACGAAAAGGCCGCCATCGTGCGCATCGACGCGGACGGGCGCGCGGCCCGGTTCGATCCCGCGACGGGCTTCGTGCCTTTCCCCGGCGGGGCCAAGAAGTTCACGATCCGCTTCGACCCGCGCAGCCGCCTCTACTGGTCGCTCGCCAGCATCGTGCACGAGCGCCACCGGGCGCGCAACCCCGGCGGCATTCGCAACACGCTGGCGCTGACGTGTTCGCCCGGCCTCACGAACTGGACCGTGCGCTGTATCCTGCTCTACCACCCGGACGTTGCGAAGCACGGCTTCCAGTACGTGGACTGGCAGTTCGACGGCGACGACATCATTGCCGCGGTGCGCACGGCTTACGACGACGGGCAGGGCGGCGCGCGCAACAACCACGATGCGAACTACCTGACGTTCCACCGCTTCGCCCGGTTCCGGGAGCTGACGCCGGCCGATTCGGCGCCGGTTGCGGAGCTGCCCGCCAGCCGTGTCGAAACGGCGGACGTGAACGTCACGGGCCGCGGCTGGTCGCCGGCCACGCTGGCCGACGGCGGGAAGGCGTTCGCCAACCGCGCCTACGTCTGGGCGGACGTGCCCGCGCGGTTCCGTGGCTGGCGCTACACCCGGACGGCCGGCGGCGAGCGCGCGGAGATCGCCGTGAAGGCGCTGCGGGACACGACGGTCCACCTGGCCGCGGGGCCGCCGCCGCCGGGCGCCGACCTCGCCGGTTGGACCGAACTGCCGGGGCTGTCGTTCCGCTACACGGACGCCGGGCGCACGGCCCTACAAGTGTTCACGCGCTCGCTGCAAGCCGGCGAGTCGCTCGCGCTTCCCCGGGGCGGCTGGGCCGGCGCGCTGCTGCTGTTGCCGCCGGATGCGCAGGGTCCGTGAGGGGCTGATGCGCAAGATGCCCGTCTTGTCGAAGCGGCTGTGGGCGGCCGCGGCTGCCGGGCGTGCGGCCATGTCGGAGGACAACGCGACGGAGCGCCCCGCGGGCGCGGACGCGGAGCGCCGGGGCACGCGAGCGCCGGCGGGGACGGCTTCGGCGCCGCGCGGACGCGGGCGGCCCGCATCAGGGCGCGCGCACGTCCAGGCACACCAGCGCCCCCTTGCTGCTGCGGCAGTAGATCCGGCCGTTGGCTAGCACCGGCATCGTCCAGCTCTTGCCGTCCATGACCGTCGCCCGCGCGAGCTCCCGGTAGCCGTCGGGCTGTGCCGCGATCACCGCCAGCTGCCCGGAGTCCTCGATGTGCAGCAGCTTGCCATCCGCAAGCAGGAGCCCGCCGCCGACCCGGAACCCGTCGTGCGTCCACGCAACCTTCCCGGTCGCGAACTCCACGCATACCAGCTTGCCCTGGCGCCCCGCTTCGCCGCTGACGGCGTAAAGGTGGTCGCGGTACAGCACGGGGGAAACGCACTCGCTTGAAACCGCGACATTCGTGTACACGACCTGGAGCCCGTCGGGCGCCAGGCGGAACAGTCCGCACCCGCGGTCATAGCCGGACGTCACAAACAGGCGGCCGTCGGCGACTACCGGGGTTGCCGCGTTGGCCGCCCACTTGGCCGGCCACGCCTGCTTCCCGACCTCCTTGCGCTCCGCCAGGTCGTACACGCACAGGCCAAACCCGTTGAAGCTCGTGACATGCCGCTTGCCCGCGAATTCGAACAGGACCGGCGAGCTGAAGCCCGGGCGCTGGTCGCCCAGGGCAAAATCCAGCGACCCGTCCGCCTGGTTGAGGACCAGCACCTTGCCGAGGTCGAGCACAAGCTTGTCGCCCATGGCGAGGGGCGAACAGGCCAGGCCCCAAAAGTTCGGTTCGGCGCCGACGCCAAACTCCTCCCGCACCTGCTTCTTCCAGCGCACCTTCCCATCGGCGGCGTCCAGGCAAACCAGGTCGCCGTGGCGGGTCAGGGCGTAGACGTTCGCGCCGTCCACGGTCGGCGTGGCGCGCGGCCCCGGGTAATTCCCCGGCTTGCCGGGCAGTTCGCATTGCCACACCGTGGCGCCCGAACCGGCGTCCAGGCACCAGACCACGTCACGCGCCTGCACCAGCCCCTCGACATTGCCCATGGTGTACGCGCGGTCCCCGACGACGGACACGGCGGAATAGCCCTCGCCCACCTTGGCCCGCCACAGCACCTTGGGGCCATCCTTGGGCCAGGCGGACAACCAGCCGGTCTCGGCCGAGACGCCGTCGCGCGCGGGGCCCCGCCACTGCGGCCAATCCGCCCCCCACGCGGCCGCGCACAGCGCCATGCCGCAGGCCGCCGCCCGGGCCAGCGCCTGCGGTCCCCCGCTGCGGCTCCCCATTCGTTGCGTCGTCCGCGATTCGCTCTTGTGTGTCATGCGTCTGGCTCCCGGGGCCCTGCCTGCCGGCGGAGAGGGAACTCCGCTACAGCAGCAGACTGATGCCCGCAAAGACGGTCTGAAAGTCGGCGCCCTGCTG
This sequence comes from uncultured Victivallales bacterium, assembly GCA_964402115.1. Lineage (GTDB taxonomy): Bacteria > Verrucomicrobiota > Kiritimatiellia > UBA8416 > CAYOBW01 > CAYOBW01. Next base: position 15,437 of record CAYOBW010000085.1, on the reverse strand, counting down.
GTGATCGTAGATGCGGTACCCGATGTGCGAGGCCACCCGGGGCGAGAAATAGCGCTGCACCTTTGCCCCGTAGGCATGGGAACTGCGGTCCCCCGTGTCCCGGTAGTAGCGGTAGTTGAACCGCACGAACGAGCGGCTGCCGATCTTCTGGTAGAGGTAGCCGTTGTACTCGGTATAGCTCAGCGCACTGTCCGTGTCGTAGCGCTGGGCATCCACGCGGATCGACGTCAGGTCCTTGACCGGGAACACTGTGGCGAAGACCCGGACGAACCAGGGTTCCGGCCCATCCGCCTGGCCGGCCCGGTTGACCGCACCTTGCGAGCCGATCCTGAGCCGGCCGGTCGGCTTCCAGCTGCAGTAGCCGGACAACTGGTCACCGATCGTTTCGCCGCCGCGGCTGCCGTGCCGATAGTCGACGAACGTGTACAGGTTCTCGCCGAACGAGCGGCCCACCCCGGCGTAGCCGTAGTTCACGTCGTCCGATCCTTCGTTCTCGAGCTTGCGGAACTTCAGGGTCAGGTGCGACATGCGCGATTCGCCGAACGGCAGGCGCAGGTTGCCCGACAGGCGCCCGATGTCGAGATCCTGCTGGTTGCGCCAGCGTGCATAGTCGGTCGAGACCGTGACGCGGTCCTGCTGGAAGAGCTTGCCTTCGGCGAAGTAGATCCGGGAGGGGAAGCGCTTGTAGGTCACATCCTCGCGCAGCAGGTCGTCATCGTCTTCCGTGAGCTGCACTTCGGCGCGCAGGCGCAGGGCCACGCTGCGGTCGACGGCGGCATTCTCGAGAGGCTTGCCCCCGACGAGCATCGCGTCATCCTCCTGGGCGCACGCGCGCTCGATGCGTGCACACAGGCAGGCCCCCAACAATCCACAGCACCCAATCACTTGCTTGGCTGTCATGCCGCCCCTGCCACCGTCAAAAGCCGAACACCACCAGGATCATCGTCTCGCGTTTCTTTGAGGCCAAACCTTGGCCCCAGCAGTCGATGCCGCGCATTCAGACCGGTGGCGGGTCTTCCGGATCGGGAGCGGGTGGCGGGTCAACCGCCGGCGGCTTGGGCCCCGTATCCGTGGGCGTCCCCGGGGCAGGCCCGGCAGGCTGGGACGACGACTGCGCCGACGCGTCCTTCCGCACCTCCGTGGTTGCGGCCGGCTGGGGCGTCGCGTTGCGCAGGAGACCGGCTGGAACCTGGCTGTCGGCATAGGGCAGGTCGGCGTTCTCGCCGAAGAAATCGTCCGTGCCCTGCATCATGTCGTAGCCGATCTGCAACTCGATCAGGGTGTCGTCCTGCCATCCCCGGTCGGCGTCGTCAGCGGCCCCCGCAACCTGCGCGGTTGCACCCAGACACGCAGCAAGCAACACGCCGCACAGCCCCGGCCCTTCGCCTGTCCGGGTCGTGCCGCGTGCCCCCTCGCCCTTGTATCCCATTGCCCGCTGCTGGTTCACGGCTTGCTCAGACTCCTGTCGCTGCCTCAACATCCTGCGTCCGAATGGGCAGGACTTTATCAGGCGCAAGCCAGCCGTCAACCGTTATCCTTGCCGGCTGTAACGCCTCCGTGACGTTGGGGGGGGGCATAACGGCGGGGACCGCCGTCTCCACGCCGCGTCGCCTGCCCACGCCATGGAGACGGCCGTCCCCGGCCGTTATGTGCCATGTAAGCCCCTTGCGTTTCCCCCGGTTCCCCGCGCTTCCCAACCGGCCGGCGGTCTGGTACGCTCCGCGCCCATGTTGGTCTCGACAACCCGTCTGCGGATACGGTGCGTGGCGGCCCCCCGGCTCGCCGGCGCGGTTGCGGCCGCGGGGCTGTGGACCGCCCCCGCTCCGGCCGCGCCCGCGGTGGTGCGCCTCGTGCTGCAGCTCACACCCGGCACGGAGCAGACCTACGCCTTTACCAGCACGCTGACGCAGGACATGGCCGACACGAAGCAGACCACCCGCGGGCGGCTGCAGCTGGAGGGGCTGACGCGCCAGGTCGTGGCGGAGGCCGATCCCCGCACCGGCGTCGCGCTGGTCGGGTGGCTGGGCACGGGGCGCTGGCAGCTCTCCGCCGGCGCGGAAGCAACGCCCGAAATGGATCGCGAGCAGACCTGGATCGCCGCCTACCGCACGGATCGCTCCGGCCGCAGCATCCTGCGCGAGCGCAAGAAGGGCGACCAGCGCCAGTACCTGCTGCACCACACCGTCAACGCCATCAGCGAGAACGCGCAAGTTTGCGCCGCCTTCCCGGCTGAACCCGTGGCGGTGGGCGGCTCGTGGCAGGGCCCGGTCCTGCTGCCCCTGCCCGGGGCGCGCCAGCGGGGCACGGCCGTCTCGCGCGTCGTGGCTCTCGGCCAGACCAACGGCCTGCGCACCTGCACGATCCGCAGCGAACTGGTTTCGGGCGGCGAGCAGTCCTACGCCACCTGGCGGGCCGGCACGCACCGCCCCGAGATGCGCATCGAGGGGTTCAGCGAGGGTTGCTTCGACCTCGCGCACGGCCGGTGGATCACGGTCCGCACCCACCTGCGGGCCACCTTCGCCGGCGATGTCGGCGGCGGCTTCAGCGGCGTCATGGACATCGACAGCGTGACCCGCCTGGGCGCGGTTCGCACGCTCCCCGCCGCCGAGGCGGCCGACATGGTCCGGAGGGTCAAGGCGCTCGACGTCGCGCTCGCGCGCCTCTACGCCGGCGACACGGCCCAGGGGCTGGCCGCGCTCACCACCCAGCAGGCCGCCGAAACGGATGCCGCCTGGCAGAAGGGGCTGGGCGTCGCCCTCGCCCTCGTTCAGGAGGGGCTGAAGATGCCCGAGCCCGTGCCGACCGCCGGCGGCACGGCGGCAACGGGGGCCGAAGCCCTGCTGCAGGCCGCCGACCAGGCGGCGCGCGAGGCGCAGCCGCAGGAAGCGGAGCGGCTCTACCTGCAGCTGGCCGAGCGCTTTCCCGCGCACGCGCTGGCTCCCGAGGCGCTTGCCGCCGCGGCCGCGCTGGCCCGGCAGGGCGGTCGAACGGCGGAGGCGGACGCGCTGAGCCGTCGGGCGCTGGCCCTTCGGGAGGGCACCGCCCGGCCCGCCGGCGGACAGGCGGCCGACCCGCTGGCACTCTACAGGCTTGCGGGCGCTTACGCCGAGGCGGGGCAGTTGGAGCAGGCGCAGGCCGCCTACGCCGCCTTCCTGGCGTGTCCGGGCGCAGACATCCCGGCGAGCACGCGGCTGCTGGCCCAGTACCGGGCGGCGGGGTTGCTCGAACGACTGGGCCGTCGCGCACCGGCGCTGGACGCCTACGCCGCGGCTGCCCGCCTGCCCGCCCCGGACGACTATGCGCGCCAGCTCCAGGCCCGGGCCCAGGCCCGCGCCGAGGCGCTGCGCAAGGAGCTTGGACCATGAATGTACGACGCAACTGGCGACCGCGCCTTGCCGCTGTCGCGCTGGGCGCGCTCAGCGCTGTTCCCGCGGCGCGCGCCGCCGACCTGCAGCCGGCGGACGGCCCGACGAGCCTGCGCCGCGGCTGGACCGAGGTGGTTTGCATGCCGGCGGTCGCCGCGCCGGCGGGGCTGAAGCCCGCGCCGCGCAGCACGCAGGCGGTCCGCCTGAGCCTGCCGCTGGGCAACCGCTCTGCCGGCGGCCTCGCCGGGCTGCTCGACGAATCCGGCGGCAGCGGCACCGGCTTCGACACGCTGTACCTGGACGCCAACGGCAACGGCAACCTGGCGGACGATCCGGTGCTGCACCCGCCGCAGGTGCGCGAGGGCGCCACGCTGTCGCTCGCGCTGGAGCCGGTGACCCTCGCGCTGCCCTACCGCGATGGCTCGACCCGTGCGCTGAAAGTGGGGCTGCAGCTGCGCGGCTACCGCGACGAGGCGGCCGGGGCGACAGCCTGGTCGGCCTCCTGCTACCTGGACCAGCACCTTGAAGGCCGCGCGGACTTCGGCGCGCGCCGGAACATGCGCATTGCCCTCTACGATTGCGCGCGGGGCGCGCAGCCCGGCAACGGCTGCTTCGACGACTGGGGCGCCGACCGGCTCCAGCTCGACCTGGACGGCGACGGCAGGTTCGATGCCGCGCGCGAGGACCTGCCCCTCAGCCGCGTGGTCGCTGTGGACGGTGCACTGTGGGCGCTGCAGGTGGACAGCGCGGGGCGCGGCATCACGGTCGCGCCCTACGCGGGGCCGGCGGGCACCCTGCGGGCCGACCTGCGCCTGCCGCTGGGCACGCGCGTGGTGGCCGGCCGGCTCGAGTGGGACGGCGGCGACGGGTGCGCGGTCGCGTGCGACCTGCCGGCCGGGGCCGCGTGGCGCGTGCCGGCGGGGGAGTACGCGCTCGCGGCCGGGAGCTTCGACTGCGTCGGCCCCACCGGCAAGACCTGGAGCGCCAGCTTCGCGCTGGAGCGGCGCGTAACCGTCCCCGCGGGAGGCTCCGCCACGGTCGCGCTGGGTGCGCCGCTGCGCGCCGGAGCGAAGCTGGCCAGGGCGGCGGTGCGCGGCGGCAGCGCCTGCATCGAGCCGCACATCCTCGGCGTCGGGGGCGAGGTCTACGAGAACATCGCCCCGCTGCAGACGCGCATGACGCCCCGCATGGTCATCCGCGACGCCGAAGGCATTGTCGCCGCGCAGGGCCAGATGGACTATGGCTGAGGCGGGCTGTGCGGATACTCGTGGAGTATCCCCGAGAACCTGGTGTTGACGGAAGTGGACTACGGCGTCTTCACGGGGACGATCACGGTTGAAGCCGGCCCCCTGGGCGGCAGCCAGGCGGGCAGCCTGACGTTCACGGTGCGCAAGTAGCAGGGGCGCTCAACGTCCAACGCAGGATGTCCAACGCAGGATGGACACGCCGCGGGGTGCCTTGCTATAATACTGGGCCTAAAAGGTGGAGGCGTTCATGCCGGCAGGCAATCGTTTGGGTTGGCATCCGTCAGCGACAATTCTTTCCCGCCTCGCGTCCGGCGGCGGGAGACTGGGCCCCGCGGCCGCGGCGGGCGCGCTGCTGGCCGCACTGGCCGGCGCCGCGTGGGCGGCGGACTGGCCCTGCTACCGCGGGCCGAACAAGGACGGCGCCACCAGCGAGCGCATCGTTTCCTGGCCGCCCCGCGAACTGTGGCGGGCCAGCGTCGGCCAGGGCTTCTCCGGCGTGGCGGTCAGCGGCGGGCGCGTCTACACGATGGGCTGGGCCGGGAACCAGGACTCCGTCTACTGCTTCAGCGAAACGGCCTCCGGCAACAACCCGACCCCCGTCTGGAAACAGTCGTATGCCTGCGGCTCCGTGGACTACGAAGGCACGCGCGGGACCCCCACGGTGGACGGCAACGAGGTGTACACGTTCAGCCACCAGGGACGCCTGAGCTGTTTCAACAAGGCAGATGGCACGCCGCTGTGGAACCAGAGTGTCACGGCCAAGGTGCCGGACTGGGGGTTCGGTAGTTCGGTGCTCGTCGAAGGCGATGCCGTGGTCGTGGGCGCCGGGCGCTATGGCACGGCGTTCCGGAAGAGCGGGACACACGCCGCCATCTGGGGCAACGACAACAACACGCCCGGCTACGCCACGCCCTTCATCGCGCTGGTCAACGGCCAGCGGACGATGATCACGTTCAGCAACCGCGCCGCCGGGATCGATCCCGCCACGGGCGCCGTGCGTTGGTATTTCGTCTGGCAGCAGGGCATGGCCGACCCGATCGTCTGCAGCAACAAGCTCTTCGTGTCGTGCGGCTACAGCAAGGGGTGCGCCGTGGTGAACATCGACAAGTCCGACGGCACGGCGCTGGCGACGGGCGGGGCCGGGGAGTGGTCCGCCACCGTGCTCGGCAACAAGGAAAACTGCAGCGTGCTGTACGGCGGGCATGTCTATGGCGTCAACGAAAGCGGGCTGGGCGGGGGACTGCGCTGCGTCGAGTTCGCGACCGGCACGCGCAAGTGGACCAGCGTGGACTCCGGCAAGGCGTTCGGCACCGAATCGGCCCTGATCCGGGCCGGCGACGAGCTGGTGGTGATCAACGGCAGCGACTCGGACGCCGCCGGCGACGGCGACCTGGTGGTGGTGAGCGCCACGCCCACCGGCTACGCGGAGCAGCACCGTGCCAACGACATCGTCACCGGCAACACGTGGACCGCCCCGACGCTGGCCAACGGCCGGCTCTACCTGCGTAGCCGCGAGGGCACGCTGGTCTGCTACTGGGTTGGCCCCGACCCGGAGATGGGCGTCAGCCGCGGCGGCACGGCGATTGCCAGCGGCGCCACGAACGCGATTGCCACGGCGCTGACGGCCGGCGTGGCGGAGCGGGTGGCGTTCAGCATCCGGAACACCGGCCTGACCAACCTGGTCCTGACCCTGCCCGTGGCGGCTGCCGGCACGCCCGTGAACTGCAGCGCCGCGGTCGTGACGCAGCCCTCCGCGCTGGTGGCGACGGGTGGCACGGCCACGGTGGAGGTGGACATCACGCCCGCGGCGCCGGGCGCCTGGAGCGCCACGCTTTCTGTGGCGAACAACGACGGCGACCGCACACCCTACAAGTGGACGGTGCGCGGCACGGCGGTGGGGCGGCCCCAGATGGCGATCAAGCGTGGCGCGGCCACGCTGGCGGACGGCGCGAGCGACAACGTGACGGGGCTCAAGGCTGACCAGGTGACGCGGCTGAACTACCTGGTCGCCAACACCGGCACCGGCGACCTGCTCTTGACCGTGCCGGTGGCGCCGCCGGCCGCCTGCACGAACTGCACCGCGGTGATAGCCACGCAGCCGGCATCGACGCTGTCGGCCGGGGCGCGCGCCCTGCCGCTGAACGTGGACGTCAAGCCGATCCTGCTCGGGCCATGGAGCTTCAGCCTCGCGGTGGCGAACAACGACCCCGTGGCCAACCCCTACAACTGGACCGCCGGTGGCATGGCTGGCGGGGATGCCGACGGCGACGGCATGCTGGACACCTGGGAGATCGCGGAGTTCGGCAGCACCAACGCGCTGCAGGGAGGACCGTCGGGCGACTTCGACCTGGACGGGTTCTCCAACGAGGAAGAGTATCGGGCGGGCACATGCGCGACGAACCCCGCCTCCTGCCTGGTCATCCACAAGGTGGAATTGAACAAGGAGGCCGGGGTGGTGCTGAGCTGGAGCAGCGTCGCGAACCGGCGCTACGCGATCTACCGGGGCACGAACGCGGCGGATGTGGGCACGCTTGTCGCGAGCAACCTGCCGGCCTCGCCGCTGGTGAACCGCTACACGAACTCGGTCAGTTCGCCCCGCTCCTTCTACCGGGTCCTGCTCGAGCCGTAGGACGCCGCCGCCGGCTCCTCCACTGCCGTTTCCGGGTTCACGCCCGGTAGAGAATATCCACGACGTTGGCGACGTAGCGTTCGTCGCTGAGGCCGGCGACGGCCTCGTCGGGGAAGGGGACGCGCTGGGCGAGCCAGGCGCGGATGGCGGCGAAGAGGCGCAGCCGCGCGTCGTCATCCAGCCCGTCGCGGCGGGCGAGGGCCTCCAGCGCCAGCGCGGCGGCGGCGGGGGAGAGCGACTGGCGCAGCCGGGCTGCGAGGTGCGGGTAGTCGCGGAAGGTGTTGTACGCGCGCGGCGCGACGCGGTCCACGTCCGGCTCGCGCACGGGGGGATGGTAGACGACGATGGTGTTGGCCAGCAGATCGCCGACCCGCTGCGCCCGCGCGCTGGCCAGGCACAGCACACCCCCCACCAGGTAGGCCGCCGGCAGCTGGTCCACGACCCGCAACACGTTGCGCAACACGACCTGGCTGAAGCGCAGGCGCAGCCCCTGCGCATCCATCACCTGCAGCCGGAACATCCGCTTGCCCAGCGTGCGCCCCTGCCAGAACCACTCGCACAGGATGCGGTACAGCTGGTTGATCAGGAAGTAGGTGATGGCGAGGACGGCCGCCGTCATATCCGGCGCGAACCGGCCGAGCACCCGCAGCATCTGCCCGGTGGCGGAGGAGAGCGCCACGATGCACACCACGTCCACGAACAACGCCAGGAACCGCGTGACCGGGTCGGCCAGCAGCAGCGGGAAGGCGATGCCCTCCGGCGTCAGGACCACCAGCGTTTTCCGTCGTACGCGCATGTTCTTGGGTTGCCCGGGATGGCTTCACGTCACGGAGGCGGAGCATAGAACCTCGGGGCGGAGACCGCAAGAGCCTCACTTGATAATTATGGCCGTGCCTGAATTCTGCGTGGCAATGCAGTAGCCGTTGGCATCCAGAGCGCAGGAAGTGAAGCCGGACGCGCGGATGAGGGCGAGCTGGGTGCCGGTCAGACCGCCGCTGGTGGTGCCGAAGCGGAGGGAGGAACCGGAAACGAATGTTCCGGTGATGTTCAGCGTGCCGCCGGTCCAATCGATCGCGCTGCTGTCGGCAAAGGCCAGGGCGGCCCCGGCGCCCAGGTCGATGGTGGCGGCGCCCGTGACGTCCAGGGTTCCGAGGGTGTCGGTGTAGCTCGCCGCTGCGAGGGTGGCGCTCCCGAGGGAAACGGCCGTGGCGTTGGGAACAACGTTGTTCGCGCCCAGAGCCAGCGTCCCTGCGCTGACGGTCGTCGCGCCGCTGTAGGTGTTCGCGCCGGAGAGCAGCAGCGTGCCGAGGCCGGTCTTGGTGAGGCCGTTGTTGCCGCCGCCGTTCTGCAGCGCGGCGGAGACAATCAGGTCGCCGGCGCTGTCGCCCGTCGCGTCGGCCACGTTGAAGGTCGTCGCGGAGCCGCTGCCGCCGGCGCTGCCGAGGGTCATTTGCGGGTTCGCGGGACTGCCGCTGACGTTGATTGTCGAGACCGCGCTGCCGCCGACGGTGACCGTCCCCCCGAGCGCAAACGACGGGAAGCTCGAGTTCGCGCCGCCGAAGGCGGTGAGCGTGCCGCCGTTGAGTGTCACCGGGCCGAGCGTGGTGAAGAAAGCGCCGTTGTTCCTCACGGCGCCGCCGTTGACGACCAGCGTCACCTGCGGCGTGGAGCTGGCGTTGCCCAGCACGTCGCTGGCCCCGAAGTTCAGCGTGGTCAGGCTGCCCACGATAATCTGCCGGCCCGCCGTCTGCGGATTGCCGAGTGCGCTCGCCGTCGGATTGCCGAGCAGCCCACCGCCAGTGGCCAGGACCGTGCCCTGACCGATCGTCAGGTTGCCCGTGAACGTGCTGGCATTGCCGCTCAGCGTCAGCGGGCCGACGCCCTGTTTCACCAGCGCGATGTTGCCGCTACCGGGAACCTGGCCGGTGCCGCTGGAGTTGTTCAAGCCGATGACGCCGGCATAGCTGCAAGGGGTGCTGTTGTCGATGGTCAGGGTCGCGAGCGTGGCGCTGCTGTTCATGACATAGCGACCGCCGCCGCCGCTCGCCGCCACGTCCGTCAGGCCGGCCAGCAGCTGGTTATTGCCGTTGAGGTCGAGGACCGCGTCATTGTGCAGGCTCGAGGCGTTGCCGTCCTTCAATGTAAGGACCCCGGCTCCGGGCAGTGCGCCACCTTGGAGTCGCACGATGGCGTTCGCGCCGCCGGGGCTGGTGATGGTGGTATCGCCCGCATAGGTGCTGCTGCCGCCTTTCAGCACCCAGATCTGGTTGTGGGCGGTGGTCGCGCCACCGGCGGCTAAGGTCAGGGCGCCGGCGCCGCCGATGGGGTTGTTAAACGTCGTCGTGCCGCCGCCGCTGTAGTGGCGAATCTGCGTGGCCCCCGCCAGCGTCACCGTGCCGGACAGCGTGGCGCTCTTGCCATCGTTGTGGAACACGAGCGCGCCAGCGCCGTAAGGCCCGGCGGCCGTGACGCCGCTCAGCGTCAGGTTGTGCGCGAGCGTGCCGGTCAATTCATCGACGAGGAGTTGGCCGCCGCTGACGGTCACCGCGCTGCTGCCGAGGGCCGCGAGATTCTGGATTGAGAGCACACCCGCGCCGATGGTCGTGGCGCCGCTGTAGGCGTTCGCGGCGGCAAGCGTCAGCGTGCCCGCGTCGTTCTTGGTGAGGCCCGTCACGTTCGCGCCGATCGTGGAACCGATGGTCGTGGCGCCGGCCCCCTTGACCGTCAGCGTCCCCGCAGGGTCAATGGCGGCCGTGGCAAGCGTCAGCGTCGTCCCGCGACTATCTAGGGTCAGGTGGTTGTTGCCGGTCACGCCGCCACTGTAGGTTGTCGCGGCAATGCCGGCGCCCCCGCCGAGGGTGAGGATCCCCGTCGTGTTGGCCGCCAGTGCAATGGGTCGGGAAACATCTCCCGCGGTGGAGCCGGAGACCAGCGCCGCGGCCTGCGCGCCACCGGCACTGTCGCCCAACGTGACCGTCCCGGCGCCCACGGCGGCGTTAGCCGCGGAGTGAACCAACGTGCCGGCCTTGATTGTCAGCCCGCCGGTGAACGTGTTGTTGCCGATGATCCACCACGTGCCCGGGCCGTCCTTGACAACGGCCAGCTTGCCGCCCTCCGCGCCATCCGCGATCGTGGTGGAACTGCTGGCCCCGAGTTTGTTCGCGCCGGTGTTCGAGCCGTTGAGCGTGAGGGTTGTGGTGTTGCCGCCGGTGGCGGAACCCACGATGGCGTTCCCGATGCCATCGCCGATGCTCAGCAGGCTGGCGGCCGACGACGCGTCCGCGCTGATGGTGAACGTCCCGCCGCCGGCGCCGGAAAGGACGATGGGCGATTTGATGGTGTCGGTATGATTGCCCATGCCCGGGAGCGACTGGATCAGGCCACCGCTGTTCAGGTACAGGGCGCCGGTCTGGAGCGTATAGGCGTTAGCGGAGGTGTTTCCGAAAGCGATGCCGCCGATGTGGCGGGTGGCGTCCACCGTGACAGCGCGAGCCGCCCCGAGGGTTCTGCTGAACGTCGCGAGGTCGGGGTTGTTGGTGGTGGCGGAGCCGGGGGCGGCGGCGGGGTCCCAGTTGCCGGCAGTCGCCCAGCCGCCGTCGGCGTCCACATTCCAGGAAGCACCGCGATCGACCGCAATGGTCGTGTCATCGAGAATGGCCGAGGCGGTATTCAGGGTGAAACCCGGAACGTCCTTCAACACGGCGTCCTGATTGACTTGGACCCTGAGGCTCCCGGTGCTGGTCGGCGTGACCGGCATGCTGAACACGCCGGGAGCGGTCTCGGTGACCGTGCCGATGGTGACGACCGCGTCGCCCGCATTGCTGAAGTCGTCGTCGGCAACCGTTCCCGCGTCCATGTCCTCGCTGAAGCTCACCGTGTAGGTCACCAAGGTGTTAGCCAGGATCGGTCCGCCACTCTGGTCATCGACGATGCTGACCAGCCTGGGCGGCGGGACCACCTCGGTCGTGAGCCCGTAGAGGTGCCAGGACCAGGTTGCACTGGGTTGCGTGGCTGTGATCACGAGATCCTGCCCGGCCACGGCGGTGAAGTGGTAGCTGATGAAATAGGCCGTGTTTGCCGCGGGCATGCCCACCGTGGTGGCATCGTCTTCATTGATAACGCCCGTCGAATCCGAGACGGGGCCGGGGCCGTCCGGGTCGAAGACCAGGTGCACGTTCCGTGTGCCCGCCGCGGCCCACTGCCGGGTGTAGATGCGGGTGTCGTACGTGATTCCCGGCGTGAGCCCGCTCAGCTTCCACGTCGTCGTGCCGCCGGCAGCGCCACTGCCGTTGTAATACATATCCGTCAGCAGATTGGCCAGGTTGCCGGAGACGTTGTGACCCGTGTTGCCGGCGTGGTCGTTGGCGGTCCCGGAGGAGATCGCCCGGCTGAAGTTCAAGCTGCCGTTGGCCCCTACGTTGTAGGCACTGAACTGAACCGCATTGATCAGGGCGCCTGGGGCGCCCAGTCCGAAATCCAGCTTGTGGGTGTAGGTCTTGGACGCACTGATGCCGCAATCCGCGTCACCGGTGATACGGACGAAGGCGATGAGGCTGGTGGTGAAGTTCCACGTCGTATTACCGGCGATCCCGGCGAAAGCGTTGCCGGAGAGGTCTTCAATCGCGCCGGCGTCGATCTCCACGTAATAGCTGGTGGGGGTGCGAAGGTTGCTGGCGGGATCGATGGTCACCTGCGCGCCGTTGACCGTGACGGCGCCGGAGGTCACGGGGATGGTCTCCACCACGCTGCCGTCGCTGATCCGCTTGAGCGTGACGTTGCCGGTTCCTTTCTGAACGCTCTCGTTGAAGGTGATGACGAGATCGAAATTCATGGGCACGCCGGTCGCGTTGTCCGCGGGGCTCAGGGTGCTGACGGTCGGTGGGACGGTGTCCATGGCTGTGAGGTATCCGCTGCCATCCAGGGCGAATGAGCTATACCCGGCGTCCGCGGAGATGAGAGCGAGCTGGGCAGGTGTCAGACCGCTGCTATCGGTGCCGAAGCGGAGGGACGCGCCGGAGACGAAGGTTCCGGCGATGTTCAGCGTGCCCCCCGTCCAGTCAATCGCGCTGCTGTCGGCAAAGGCCAACGCGGCCCCGGCGCCCAGGTTGATGGTGGCGTCTGCGGTGACGTCCAGGGTTCCAACGGTGTCGGTGAAGGTGGTGGCATCGAGGGTGGCGCTCCCGATGGAAACGGCTGTGGTATCGGGGAGGACGCTGCTCGCACCCAGAGTCAGTGTGCCGGCGGCGACGGTCGTCGCGCCGCTGTAGGTGTTCGCACCGGAGAGGGTCTGCGTGCCGCTGCCGGTCTTCACCAGCGCGATGTTGCCGGCCCCGGCGGTCTGGCCCCTTGCGGCGGCGCCACTGTTCACCCCGATGACGCCGGCAAAGGCTTGACTGGTGGCGCCGTCGATGGTCAGGGTCGACGGCGTACCGCTGGTGTTCACGACAAAGCGACCGCCGCCGCCGCTCGCCGCCACGTCCGTCAAGCCGGACAGCGTCTGGTTATAGCCGTTGAGGTCGAGAACCGCGTCATTGATCCGGGTCGCGTCAAATTTGTTGTCCTTCAAGGTGAGGAGTCTGCCGGGCAGGTAGCCGCCATTGAGTTTCACGATGGCGTTCGCGGCGCCGGGGCTGGTGATGATGGTGTTGCCCGAATAGGTCAGGCTGCTGCCGGTATTCAGCGAGAAGGTGTCGTTGTGGTTGCTGCCCGCGCCGCCGGCGCTGAAGGTCAGATCGCCGACGCCGCCGATGTTGCTGTTGAAGTTCAAGGTGGAGGCAGCCGCATACGCGTAAATCGTGCTGCTGGCCAGCAGGTTGATGGTGTTGGCGAAGGTAAGCTGACTGACCTCGGCATAGGTCCGGATCGCGCCATTCGCGGTGGCGCCCTGGATATCGATCGCCTTGGTGATGGTCTGTCCGCCGAAATTGAAAAAGACTTGACCGCCGGAGCCGGTAACGATCTTGCTGGTGTTGCCAATCGCGCCGATGTTGTTGTATTGGAGCGTGCCGTTGTTGACGATCGTCTGTCCGCTGTAGGTGTTCGGGCCGCCGAGTACGAGCACGCTGGTGGCGTGGCCGGCTTTGGTCAGGCTGGTGGCCGCGCCCGCGAGGCTCGCATGGATGGTGTGAGTTAGCGCCGTGGTTCTGTTGAGGGTAATGGTGGAGGCCGCGCCGAGCGTGATGGTCTTTGCGGTATCGCCCAATGTAAGCGCGGTGCTCTGGCCAGCGCCGAACGTGATGCTGCCGACACTAACGCCGCCCGCGGCGACGCCCACGGTGGCGTTGGCATAGTTTACGGTGGCGTCGCCGAAATTGACCGTATCCCCCGCGGCGGTTGCCGTGACGCCGGCATGCGGAGCACCGCCGCCGGCCGTCAGGGTCCAAAATGTGCTCGTGCCCCAGGTGCCGGCAGTGGCGCCGAAACCGGCGGCAGTGCCGTCCGCGTCCCAGTAATAAACCGCCGCGGATGCGGAGGGCGCGGTGAGCAGCGCGGCCACGGCGGCGAGCGCGACGGCGAGGCTCCTGACGTTTCTGATTTTCATGCCTGTTGTTCCGGTTGGCCGCGTTTGCGGCCGATGCGTCATGGCCTACGGTAGCCTTGTTCGACTTCCGTCATTTAACGGAGAAGACCGCTCCCCGCGCAACCCGCTCCAACACGATCTGCGTGCCCCTTCGCACGGCCGCCAAGTTGCCCGTGACACCGGTCACGGCGAGGGAGACGAATTCCGGCCCCGTGTAGGAGGCCGGCAGATTGAAGAGCACAGTGCCATACACCTCGCCCGACCGCAGCAGGTTGATGTTCAGCATCAGGTGCGCGGGCAACGTCAGCGCGCTCTCCACGTCGATGGCGTCGTCAGCCCCTTCCGGATCGATGTCCCAGACGAGCACGCTGTCGGCCTGCAGGTGCAACGTGTGCGTTCTCAGCGTCCCAAGCCCGCTGGTGCCCGGCGACAGCCTGCCGCCGGCCTCCACGGTGGCCGTGCCGCGGATGCGCCCCGTGCCCTCCAGCGTTGCGGTGGACTTCACCGTCACCGCGCCCTCGCCCGTGGCCGACCCCGCTCCGTTGCTGACGCGGAGGGTGCCGGCGGCGATCGTCGTGTTGCCGGAGTAGATGTTCTCGGCGGAAAGCGTCACGGTTCCAGCGGTGGTCTTGTTGAGGGCAATTCCCGGTCCGGCCAGGACCGTGGACGCCGAACCGTTCTGCATTTCAAACGTTCCCGTGCTGGTCAGTGTGCCGCCGGTCAACGTGCCCCCGCCGGAGAGCGTAACCGCGCCAACGGTGTCGGAGTAGCCGGTGAGGTCGAGCACCGCCGTGGCGCCGTTGACGTTCACGGCGCCGGTCGCAATAACGTCGTCTGCGCCGTACTTGAGGGTTCCGGCATTGACCGTGGTGTCGCCGGTATAGGCGTTGGCGCCGGAGATGACGAGCGTGCCGGCGCCGGACTTGGTCAAGGACCGGGGCAAGGCATCCTGGGAGATCGACGTCCAGATCGTCGCGGACAGCCCCGCGCCGACATGCGCCGTGGAGTTCGCAACGACGAGGCGGAGCGCCGTGCCGCCGGAAAGCGTGACCGTTCCTTCCTCGAAGGTCAAGCCGCCGACGTCCGGCGTGCCGTCCACGGTTACAGTGTAGGTTCCGGTGGCGTCCGCAGCGGCGGCGAAGATGGCGGTTTGGCCCGCCGACCAGGGGGCGGTGGCACCGGTGCCGTCGCTCGCGTCGTTCCAATACGGGTTTGTCGCGTTCCAGATGCCGGCCGGTGTAGCGCCGCCCGCGCCGGCCCCGGCGCCGTCGAGGTCCCAGTAACCGGTGCCGACGATCGTAATCGTCGTGTTATCGAGAATGGCCGAGGCGGTGTCCAGAAGGTTGCCAGCGACGTCCCTCAACTCGGCGCCGGCATTGACCTGGAGCCGGAGGGTTCCGGGCGTTGTCGGCGTAACCTCGACGGTGAACACGCCGGGCGTGACCTCGGCGACCGCGCCGATGGTGAGGGTCGCTGTGCCCGCATTGCCGAAGTCGGCGGCGGCAAGCGTGCCCGCGTCCATGTCCTCGCTGAAGGTTACCGTGAAGGTCACCAGGTTGTTCGCGCGAATGGGCCCACCCAGTTCGTTATCGACGATGGCGCTGCCGGCCAGAGTCGGCGGGGTGGTTTCGACGAGGTAGCCATTGGCATCCAGAGCGCAGGACGTGAACCCGCTC
>CAYOBW010000084.1:0-25508 GCA_964402115.1 uncultured Victivallales bacterium | reverse complement strand
CGTGCCGGAGGGGACCGCGCGCCTGCGCTTCTCGCTCGGCGCCGACATGCCCCCCGCGGAGCTGGAGCGGCTGGCCGGCCTGCTGGCCCGGTGGCGGCAGGGAGGTGCGCCGTGAACGCCACCTGGCTGCACCGCGAGGGACGCCCGAGGGTCCTCGTCTGCTTCGCCGGCTGGGGCATGGATGCACGGCCGTTCGCCGGGCTGGCCAGCACGGCCTGGGACGTGCTGCTCTGCCACGACTACCGCACCCTCGCCCCGCCGCCCCCGGCCCTTGCGGAGGCGGACGCCTATGTGGAGAAGGCCCTCGTCGCATGGTCGTTCGGCTGTGCCGTCGCCAACCGCGTGACCCTCGAGCGCGGCTGGACGCTCACGCGCGCGCTCGCCATCAACGGCACGCTCGTGCCGCAGGACGCTGAGCGGGGCATCCCGGACCGCCTGCTGACCGCTACGGCGGAGCACCTGCCGGCGGGCGGCTGGGAGAAGTTCGTGCGCCGCATGTGCGCCGCCCCCGCGGCGTACGCGCACTTCGACGCGCGCCGGCCGGACCGCTCCCCCGCGGAGCAGGCGGAGGAGTTGGCGGCCCTGCGCACCCTGTCAGCCCCGGCCGTGTGCGTCTTCCGCACGGCGCGGGTGGCGGCGGCGGACCGGATCATCGCCCCGGACAACCAGCGGCGCTGCTGGGCGCAACACGGCGTGCCGGCCCTGCCGCTCGACGGACCGCACTATCCGTTTCATCTATGGCAAACGTGGGAGGAGGTGCTCGCGTGCACGCCGTGAACCCCGACAAAGCGCTCGTTGCGCGGCGGTTCGCGCGCAGCCTGCCGACCTATGACCGCAGCGCCGTCGTGCAGCGCGAGATGGCCAATGAGCTGGCGACGGAACTGCGGCGGCTCGCGGGCGCCACGGGATTCGACCGGGCGCTCGACCTGGGCTGCGGCACGGGCCTGCTGACCGAGCGGCTGCTCGCCGCCTGCCGCGTGCGGGAGCTCTACCTCAACGACCTCGTCCCTGCCTGCGCGGCAACGGCCGCGGCTTGCCAGGCGCGGCATCCGGAAACGCGCGTCCGGTTCCTGGCGGGCGACATGGAAACGGCGGCGCTGCCGGACCAGCTCGACCTCGTGGCGGCCAACGCGGCCTTGCAGTGGGCCGGCAACCTGCCGACGTTCCTGGCCGGGCTGTGCGCGCGCCTCCGGCCCGGCGGCTGGCTGGCCCTGGGCACATTCGGCCCTGCCAACCTGCGCGAGATCACGCGTATCACGGGACAGACGCTCCCGTACTGGTCGGTGCAGGAGTGGCGCGCCGCGCTGGCGGCATCCTGCGAGGTGCTCGTCGCGCGGGAGCGGATGCGCACGCTGACCTTCCCGGACCTGCGCGCGCTGCTGCGGCACCTGCAGGAGACGGGGGTCAACGCGCTCGCGACGCGTCCGTGGACCCCGCGCGAAGTGGCCGCGTTCGGGCGGGACTACGCCGCCGCCTGCGGACACAACGGCGAGCTGCCGCTGACCTATCACCCGCTCGTCATCGTCGCCCGCCTGCGGGGCGCGGCACTTCCATATCCAACACGGGGCGCGCCATGATCCTGTTTGTCGCCGGCATCGATACGGGCATCGGCAAGAGCGTGGCCACGGGCTGCCTGGCGCGCTGGTACATGGCGCAAGGCTGCACGGTCATCACGCAGAAGCTCGTGCAGACGGGCGCCACAGCGGGGGACGACGGGGATCTCGGCGTGCACCGGCGGCTGATGGGCGTGACGGAGCTGCCGGAGGATCGCGAGGGGCTGACCTGCCCGTGCACGCTCGCATTTCCCGCCGCGCCTGCGCTGGCCGCGGCGCTGGAGGGGCGGCACGTCGACTTGGCCGCGCTGGCGGCTGCGACGCGCACGCTGGCCGGGCGCTACCGGGTGGTCCTGGTCGAGGGGGTCGGCGGGCTCTGCGTGCCGCTGACGCCGGAGGTGCTGGCCGTGGACTACGTCGCTGAGCGAGGCTGGCCCGTCGTGCTGGTCAGCGGGCCGCGGCTGGGCTCCATCAACCACACCCTGCTCTCGCTGGAGGCCTTGTGGGCGCGCGGGTTAACCGTCGCGGCCGTGATCTACAACCTGCAGGTCTCCGCGCCGCCGGAGATCGTGACGGATACCCGCCGCACCATCGTCGCCTCCCTGCGGCGGCACGGGGCGGCAGCCCCCGTGCTCGACCTGCCCCCCCTCACGCCCGGCCAGCCGTTCACCCCGCCGTGGGAGGGCCTGCCGCTGCCGGACGGATGCGCATGAGCGGGGGGCGGCCACGCCCTTGGCGGGCGCGGCTACGCGTGGCGGATTACCGCGTGGAACTGCGCTCCGGCGCCGTCCGCGCGGCAGACGACGCCGGCGATCTCACGCGCAAAAACTGCGGGTGTTGCTGCAGGTCTGCTTCTGGTACGCTCTCCGGCATGAAAGCACTGTTCCAGCCCGGTCTCGGCACACACGCACCTGTACCGCCCGAAAGGCGCTCGCTGATCGGCCACGCGGCGGTTCTCGTCATGCTGAGCGTCCCAGCCTTGGCGCTTGCCGAGCTGCCCGATCCAGCTCCGACGCTCTCCCCGCCATCCACCTGGCTGCAATGGCGGGGGCCCACCCGCGACGGCATGGTGCGCGATGATGGCTGGCCTGCGACCCTCCAGGGTGCTGCTCTGACCCTGCTGTGGCGGGTTGAGCTGGGCGACGGGTATGCCAGCCCCATTGTAACGTCGAACAGGGTCTTCACCGTTGAAACCTGCGACAAGTCCGAGGAGGTCGTTCGCGCGTGGGACCGGCTCACAGGCAAGGAAGTGTGGACCACCGCCTGGGGAGCCGGCCTCAGCGTGCCATTCTTTGCCGCCAGCAACGGCAGTTGGGTGCGATCGACGCCCGCCTGCGACGATCGGTTCCTCTACGTGGGCGGCATGCGAGACCTGCTGCTGTGTTTGAACACAGCCGATGGCAAGGAGAAGTGGCGGGTGGATTTCGTGCAACGGTATGGTACGCCGCTGCCTTCGTTCGGCTTTGTGTGCTCGCCCCTGGTGGTGGAGGATAGTTTGTACGTCCAGGCGGGAGGCTCCTTCGTCAAGCTCGACAAGGAGTCTGGCAAGACGCTCTGGCGGACCCTGGAAGATGGCGGGGGCATGAACGGCAGCGCCTTCTCGTCGCCCATGCAGGGAAGCTTGTGTCAGCGCCCGCAAATCCTCGTGCAGTCCCGAACGCTGCTGGCCGGCGTCGAGCCCAGGACGGGGCAGGTGCTGTGGAAACAGCCCGTGGAGGCCTTTCGGGGCATGAATATCCTGAATCCGACCCTCTGCGGAGACCGCGTCTTCACCAGCTCGTACGGCGGGGGTTCGGTCCTGTTGGGATTGGACCGCCGGGAAGAAGCTTTTTCCGTCCGCACGATTTGGAAGACCAAGGCCGAAGGTTACATGTCCACGCCAGTGGTCATTGACGGCCACGCGTACCTGCACCGGCGCGACCGCAAATTTGCATGCGTCGAGCTGGCCTCCGGTCAGGAACGCTGGGTCACCGAGAAAAGGTTCGGCCAGTACTGGTCGCTGGTCAGCAACGGGAAGCTGATCCTGGCGTTGGATCAGAAGGGTGAAATGCTGTTGATCCGGGCCAACCCGGAGAAGTTCGACCTTTTGGATCGGCGCACCGTCTCGACAGCCCCAGCGTGGGCTCATCTCGTCGTCTGTGGCCAGGAGATCTTTGTGCGCGAGCAGAAGGCCATCGCGGCCTATCGGTGGCGGGCGACTGCCTCGCCATCGGACAAGTGAATCTCCAAGACCCGTGCTTGCCGCACCATTTCAGCCGCTGTTGCACCCCGCCTTGGGCATGGCCTGCGGGCTTACCGGCCGAGGACGGCCGGCTCCAGGGACCGTTTCAGCCGCTGTTGCACCCCGCCTTGGGCATGGCCTGCGGGCTTACCGGCCGGGGACGGCCGGCTCCAGGGCGCGTCGCCGTTTGCCCCGCGTCCGTTCCGGCTCGGCAGCCGGCCGGTCGAGTTCGGCGGGGCGCGCGTCCTTGAACTGGTCCAGCGCTCCCTGCAAGCGCCGGGCCGCGACCGCCGCCACGCCCGTGAGGGAGGCGACCGCGAGCGGCTGCTTCTCGGCAGGGTCTTTTTCGAGGTCGTAGAACGGGCCGCCCCGGTACAGCTTGAAACGTTGATCGAACGCGAACTCGCGCACGGTCAGATCGGCCCCCTGGCGGGGTGAATACCACGCGTAGATCCACTCGCGCGCCTGACCCTGCCGGCCGCGCAGCTGTGGCAGGAAGCTGCGGCCGTCCAGCCTGAGATCGGACGGGACCGGCACGCCGGCGGCTTCGAGCAAGGTCGGCAGGAAGTCCGTCGTGTCCACGAGATCCGCGCAGGTCTTGCCGGCTGCGACCTGGCCCGGCCAGCTGGCAATGAGCGGCACGTGCATCCCGGCCACAGTGGTCGAGCCCTTGCCCCCGCTGACTTCGCGGTCGCCCATCATCGAGCGGGTGCCTTTGCCGGTGCCGTTGTCGCCGAGGAACAGGATAAGCGTGTTATCCCGCAAGCCGAGCGCTTCGAGTTGCGCGACGAGCTTGCCGACGAGCTTGTCCATGTAGGCCACCATGTCCGCGAAGTGTGCGGGCCTCTGGTTGACGCCCTCGCCTTGCGCCTTCGGGTCCCAATCCGTGCTGTCAGGCGTCGGCTGGTAGGGAGCATGGGTGAGCATCAGCGGGTAGTAGAGGAAGAACGGGCCGTCCTGCCTGCGGCTGATGAAGTCGAGCGCGAAATCGCTGACGAGATCGGGGCCGTACTCGCCGGCCGTGTAGTCCTTTTCGACCCCGTTGATTTCCAGGCCGGGATTGGCGTACCGGGGCGGCCGGCGGGTGTGCTGCCACAGGCAGTACGCGTCGAAGCCGAACTTCTTCGGCAGGCCGGGGTCGTGGCCAAGCTGCCATTTGCCCGCGATCCCGGTGGCGTAGCCGGCCGACTTGAGCAGGTTCGCGAACGTCACAGCCTGCGGGTCCATGCTGCCGAAACTGATGTAGTTCCTCGCGTTGGAGAGGCCGGTCATCAGCTGCACGCGGGTCGGCGTGCAGAGCGGCTGGGCATAGCCGTGCGAGAACCGCATGCCCGTGGCGGCCAGCCCGTCCAGGACGGGCGTGCGGTAGCTCGTGCCACCGTTGGCGCCGAGGCACTCGTAGCCCAGGTCGTCCGCCAGGATCAGGACAATATTCGGCCGCTTGACAGGCACGTCGGCGGCGAGCAGCGTCCGGCCCCGTGGCAGCGCCGCAGCCCCGACCCCCAGTCCGATCAACTTCAGAAAATCACGACGGCTCCTTCGCTCAATCATAATTTGCTCCTGCCGCCAGCAGGCTGAAGAACGGGCCGTTCAAGGCGGCCATTCAGCGTACGTGTCGGGGTGCTGGTTGGATCATCCTTCCTCTCCCGTACCACCGCCACAAACTCGAAAACCTGCTTCGTCGTAAGGTGATGGTTCTTCGCGGTCTCCACATCGTGCTCCAGCCAGAACTTCGCCTCGCCATCCGCACAGACAACATGAACGTGCATCCGCGGTTCTTCACGCGAGCAGAAGTAGAACCGGTATCCCTTCCACTCGAATATCGTCGGACTCACGCAGGCAAGGTATCAGTCACCGGAAGCATGGTCAATTCGCTCGTGATCGACGGAGATGAGGCACGGCGGTCACAAGGGCGCCTTGTCGATATGGATGGTCACCAGCGGTGCGGCGGAAGCGACCAGGCCTGCCCCCAGGGCAGGGAGGAATATGCTCAGGCCTTTATCCATGTTTCTCCTGTCGAACCGCCGGCGTCATGGTGCCGAGCAAGCGAGCCTACCCTTCACGCCGCGGTTGGCGCCAACCTCCCTGATTCCCCTCGGCGTCGGGGTCGGTATCGGTATCGGTGTCCGCCTTCGCAGGGGATGTCGATACCGATCCCGATAGCGATAGCGACCCCGAAGCGACGATTCGTGCCGCTCGCATCCCCGTGCCCCAAAGCGGCACGCCCGACCCCTGGACCTGGAGACGGCGGTCCGCCGCCGTTATGCCTCGCATCTCCCTGCGGGCTACCGGCTAAGGACGGTCAGCTCCAGCGCGATCATCCCTCGCCTGCCAACGTCAGCGGTGAGGCGCCGGTATCCCGTCGCCTCCACCGCCTTGGGGCTTCTCCTCTGCGGGATCGAAATCGCTATCGAAGTCGGGGCCGACGTTGACCGGCTCGGTTCCGTCGGCTTTCTCGTAAACCCCTGCCACGGAGCTGATCGAGAGACGGTAGACGTCCAAATTGTCGGGTCCCAAGCCCATGGCGTTCCATCCCGATTTCGATTCCGACTGGTCGGTCTGGTATCTTGTTCATTCTGTTGCCGAACCTCTGTACTTTGGACGTTGCGCCGGAAGTCACAGGCCCGGGCAAAAGCCGAGAACTGCCGGGGATTCTGTGGAGGGGGTGCACGTGACGTGTACAGCACTCCACCCCCCCCTCGTTACCAAGGCGGAAACTAGAACTCCAAGGGTGGAGTTACAACCCAAATCAGCGGGCGGCGTTGTTCCAGCTTCGCACCCTCCGCGCGCCCCCATTTCTCACGGTTCGGCGGGAGCGGCTTGACTGAGCTCGCCGAAGTCCTCGCCCTCCCTCGCGGTGTTATCCAGGTTGTATGGAATCGCACCGGGAGGGCGAACGTCCTCGTGAGCCGTGCGCGATGCGGGTGCGCAGGCAGCGCGAGGAGCGACGGCGACCGCGCAGGCGAGGATTTCGGTGCGCCTCACCCCCGCCCCGTGCCCCGCGTGCCTTCCTCCAGGGCGCGAGCAACTCGAGGTACCGGTGCCAGGCGAATAGCCGCGCGGCGAAAAGCCAGCCAAGGAACCGGCGGGTGCCGCCGTGTGTGGCGCGGCCGCCGTCGGGAAGCGTCGGACGCCTGTCCGTTACCCGGCTTGCCGGAAACCCTGAGCGCGCGGGAGTTGCGGCTGCTCTTCGACGCACTGCCCAATCCGCGCGATCGGCTTCTGGTCGCACTGCTCGCCGGCGACAACATCCGGGCCGTGTAGGAGTCGCTTGGCCACCGTTCCATCGAAACGACGCTCCGCTACCAGGCCTGCCTGCCCCCGCCGGTCACCAGCCCTGCCGACCCGGCCGGGCCGGCGCAGGTGATCGCCGAGATGACGAACCTGCTCCACCGGTTGGCAGGGGCCTTCTCCGCCGCCACGAATGACGACCGCCGGACTCTCGTCTGATGCCGCGTCATCCACCCCCTTCGAGCCTCCGCCCGCCGTTTTGCCTTGAGCCTCCACCCATGAAGTTCTAGTCTCCGCCTCGGTAACGGGCGGTGGAGGGCTGCACGTGTCCCGTCCACCCCCGCCGTAGACGCCGCGGCAGTTCTTGGCCCTTGGCCGAGCCTGTGACTTACGACGTAGACGTCTAGTGCGACAGAGGTTCGGCATGGAGGAAGATGGAGGGATTCCGGAGCACATCGTCATCGTCCTCAGTGAGCGCAGCGAACGGTCCTCGTCCTCGTCCTCGAAGACGGCGAGGGGATTCGAGGACGAGAACGACGACGAGCACGACGGCGAATGCGGGGGCATGGCGCGTGCGAGCGGTGGTACGAAACGTGACAGCGGCAGAACCAGCCGTCAAGGGGGCGGGCGGGTGTTGCCGTGTGGCGCGGGTATCCGACCCGCGCGAGGAAGGCGCGGAGCGGGGGGGTGAGGCTGGCCTGACCTGGGGATGCACAAAGCCGCTTGTACCGCTCCTGGCAGGGTCAGCGCCGGTCGGATACCGGCGCCACGGGGGAACGGGTGAGGTCCGCCCCGACCTCGCGTCGGACGACGCAAGCGGATGCCGCATATCGCTTGCGACCGCATTCGTGCAAGGTTACATTGCCCATACACCCCGGACGGCTCCGCAGTCGCCGGAGTAAAGAAGACTGGAAAAAGGCGGATGGCAGTATTTGCGACATCCAGGCGGCTAATACAGACGTTCGCCATGAAGAGAGATCGAGGAAGACACTTGACCTTGAGATCGCCTCCGCCGAAAGGCATGAGCGCTTCATCAGGCGCGTCTTGTCCGCCGGAGTCGTATGGGGTCTAAAAGTTGATGCCGGCTGGTGCATCGCACCGTCGAATGACCACGAGCCTAGACAGGTCATGCCCTTCTGGTCGGACAGGGCATACGCGCTTCAATGCGCGAAAGCAGAGTGGGCGACCTATCAACCGACTGAGATTCCACTCGATGCATTCACAGTCCGATGGCTCCCTGGCATGGCCAAGGACGGCTTGCTCGTCGGGACGAACTGGAATGCCCATCTTTGCGGTCAGGAGTCGGAACCACTGGTTCTGAAAGAGGAGACGGACAAATCGGCGAACAAGCAAGTCCATCCTATCGCCGGGAAGCCCGGCTCAGGATGATTTGCGCCGTTCTGCGCCCGAGATGATCGGAGATTCCGCTTGCCACACCATGCTCATAGCAATATCGTATCATTATGGATGCGATCACCTTTCTCTGGGACGATCGGAAGGAGCGCGAGAACCAGCGCAAGCATGGCGTCTCGTTCGAGGAGGCGAAAACCGTCTTCGCCGACGAGAATGCCAGGCTGAAACACGATCCTGACCACTCCCAGAATGAAGACCGTTTCGTCCTGCTGGGCTTCAGCGCCAAGCTTCGTCTACTTGTCGTCGTGCATGCGTACCGGCAGGACGAGAAAGCGATCAGAATCATTTCGGCACGCAAGGCCGTGCCGAACGAACGCAAACAATACGGACAGTTCCTATGAGAAAAGAATACGATTTCTCGGATTCGGTTCGGAATCCATACGCCAAGCACCTGAAGAAACAGATCACGCTCCGTGTGAACACGGATGCCATCAGCTACTTCAAGGCATTGGCCAGCGAGACCGGGATTCCCTATCAGAACCTCATCAACCTGTATTTGACCGAATGTGCACACTCAGGCAAGAAGCTTGAGTTGAAGTGGGCATCCTGAAGGCACACCGCAGAACATCACAATGCAGAGTGCCTTCGGGGGCGCGCGGGCGCGCCCCCTCGGAGTCTGATTGTGGGCGTTGGCAGGGAAGCGCTCGCTGCAAGAGCACGTGCATGGCTCGATCAAGACGGCGCAGGACTACATGAGCGTGGCGAGGTTCGCAAGAAAACGGAAACGTTTCGGTTTCTTCTGGCGCTGGAGCCCACCGTTCTGTACCGCATGACTGCGTTGCCCGACGAGATCGCCTCCGCTCTCACGCCGGATACGCCACTAACCGACCCGCGGACCGGCCGGCAAACCGAGCTTCGGGAGATGAGCACCCGCTCGCTGGATCGAGCGCTGGACGCGCTCGAGGGCAAAACGTTCCCGGAAAAGCCGAAACCGGCCTCAGCGGACGTGGTATTATCCAGCGAAACTCGAGAGGAGGTTGCCGCCGCCGCCCTCCTCTGTCATCCTGAGCGCAGCGAAGGATCTCCCGCCGTCAGGCGGGCCGCTCGAGAGCGCGCGGCGCATACGCCGAGATCCTTCGTTGCGCTCAGGATGACCGCAGATGCAGAAGTGACGGCTGTGGATGCGACGGCAGAGGGGAGGACGGCGCAGGAGCACCGTCCCACGTGGGGAGGCGAGGGGACGCCGTACGGAGCACAGCCTTTTCAGGCGGAAGCGCGCCGGGGCTTCAGCCCCCGGCGGACCGGCCTCAGCCGACGGCCCGGCGCCTCATCCCCGCCCCTCCGCCAGGCGCACCATGGTCTCGTAATTCCGCAGCGTGTGCGGGGCGATCGTGCGGCCATAGGGCGAGGCGGAGGGCATGAGGACGAAGCCGCGCCCCGCGCCCCGCGTGCCTTCCTCCAGGGCGCGGGCGACCTTTTCGGCGAAAAGGTCGGGCGCGAGCAGCTCGATCTCGCTCACCTCCAGGTTGCCGAACAGCACGAGGTCGCGGCCGTAACGCGCGCGCACCTCGCGCAGCTCCATGTCGCCCTGCGGCGGCGGCTCGATGGGGTCGAGCCCGTCGGCGCCCATGCCGGCGATCAGGTCGAGGATGTTGCGCAGGCGGCCGTGACAGTGGATGCGGGCGAAGCCGCCGTGCGCCTGGATGGCCCGCACCAGCGGCCCGGTGTAGCGCACCACGAACGCGTCGAACAGCCGCGGCGGCAGGTACGGCTCGGAAGCGTACTCGGGGCCGTAGATGCGCCACAGCCGGCCGGGGAAACGCCGGCTGACCTCCGCCGTGCGGGGGAGGATGTAGCGCGCGTGCTTCTCGACCAGCGCGTGAAACAGCTCCGGCTCCGTGAAGGCCAGCGTCGTGTAGTCCTCCATGCTGAGCAGCGCCGCGGCGGCGCAGAGCGGGTCCTCCGTGTCCACCATCACGATGCCCCGGTCGCCCAGCGCGGCCTCCTCGGCCTCCAGCGGCGCCGTGTCGATGCGCTCGGCGAAAACCTCGTCGGGCAAGGCGAGGTAGGCCCGGACGTCGTCCGCATCTTTCAGCAGGTGCTCGACCGTCCAGACGGTGTTCACCTCGCGCTCGCGCTTCGTCACTTGCGTCAGCGTCCGCCCCGCCACGGTCAGCACGGTGCGCGTGATACGCACGGCGCCGTCGTCGCGCGTCTCCTCGCGGAAGAAGTCCTGCCAGCGGGCGGAGGCGGATGACCCCGTCGGGTCGATCGAGCGGGCGCGCACCGGGCTCAGCATCCGGATGACGTCCGTGCGCTCCTCGGCCAGTTGCAGCAGCGGCGCCCAGTCCGGGGCGTTGTAGATGTTGTACGGATCGGGGTCGGCGGGGTCCACGCTGAAGCCGCCGATCTCGTAGAAGCTGACCGCGGGCCGGTCCACCGGCTGGCCCCGCAGCGTGGCCATCAGGCGTTCGCGTCGCGTCATGCGTCAGCCCTCCAGGAACGAGCAGACGTATTCGCAGATGCCCTGCGCGACTTCGATGTCGAAGCCGCTGCGCGCGGACACCTCGAACGCCTGGCCCGCCGCGCAGGCCTCCCAGGCCGCCTGCCCGTCGCGTTTGAACCGGCAGGCGCCGGCGACGAGCTCCATGCGCTCGGCCTTGTCCGTGCCGAAGTGGTACGCCCCGGGGTAGATCAGCCCGAGCGTCTTCCGGCTGCCGTCGGGAAACAGGATGGAGTGACTGACCACGCGCCCGTCGAAGTACACGTTGGCCTTCGCGATGGCGGTGACCCCGGGAAACTGAACGGCTTGTGTTGTCATGTTGCGTGCCTGACGTTTGTCGGCGCCCGCGCTTCGCGGCGGGACGGGCGCGCGCCCGACACCCCCGCCTCGCTTGCGCGTGCCAGGGGGAAGATCGTGCGCGAATCGCCGGCGGAAGACAAGCGAGAGAATCCAGAATTCAGTAGTCAGCATTCAGAATGGGTTACGCCGGATACCGCTTCCCTTTGACGTTGACTCCTGACTCCTGAATTCTGACTCCTGAGTTCTCTTTTTCCCGGCGATGTGCTAAGTAAGCCCGCCATGTTGCACACCCCGACAGGACGTTCGTTCCCGACGCAGTGGCGCGCGGCGGTGGCCGGCGCGTTCGTGCTCGGCCTCGCCGGCGCCGTGCCCCCCGCGGGCGCGGGCGGCATCCCCGATCCCGGTTCGCGCGGCGTGGACTGGGAGGCGGTTCGGGGGAAAGTCAGCCGGTACGCGTGGGCGCGGGCGACCGTCCGCGAGTGGGAGCGGCAGGTGGACGGGGTGGCGCGCGACTTCCCCGAGCCGCCCGTGGGCGTGGCGGGCTGGGCGCACGACTACTACTGCGAGAAGGATGCCGGCAAGCTGCGTTACGACCCGCGGAAGCCGCACGAGCACGTGTGTACCCGGTGCGGCGCCGTCTACAGCGGCGGGCGGCACGATGAAGCCTGGGTGGATGCCACGTACAAGCGCATCCACGGCGCCGCGCGCGCGGCGGGGGCGCTGTACCGCACGACGGGTGACACGCGCCGGGCCGATTACGGGCGGCGCACGCTGCTGTGGTTTGCCGCCAACATCGGGCAGTTCAGCGTCCACGGCAAGCACGCCGGCAAGGGGCGGATCATGGGGCAGTCGCTGTGCGAGGCCACGTCCATGGTCGATCTCGCCCTGGCCTACTGGGACCTGTATCCGCTCCTGGCGCCCGACGAGCGCGAGCGGATTGCGCGCGACCTGCTGCTGCCCGCCGCGGAGCTCATCCACAAGCAGACCGGCGCCATCCACAACATCCACTCGTGGCACAATGCGGCCGTGGGCCTGATCGGGCTGGCGTGCGGCGAGGCGCGCTGGGTGGAGGCCGCGCTCAGCGGGCCGTACGGACTGAAGGCGCAGCTGGCGCGGGGCGTGGTGGCGGACGGCTTCTGGTTCGAGGGCTCGATCGGCTACCACTTCTACACGCTGCGCTCGCTGCAGGATTTCACCCTGGCGCTCCGGGCGCGCCAGCTGGCCCCGGGGGATCTCGCGAGCCTGCGCCGCATGTACGTCGCGCCGATCCGCTACGCCTGCGGGGACTTCCAGCTTCCTTCCATCAACGACGGCTGGTCCGGCAGCCGGCTCACCGCCCTGGCGGACTACTACGAGTTCGCGGCCGGGCTCTGGCCGGACGATCCCGTGATCGTGACCTTCCTGGCCTGGTGCAGCCGCACGGGCCGGAGCGGCGGCGCCGAGGCGCTGCTGCACGGCCCCGCCACGCTGCCGCCCCCGCCCGCCGCGCTGCCGCGGGTCAGCGCGCTGCTCGACGGCATGGGGTACGCGATCCTGCGCGGCGCGCGCCGCGACGTGCTCCTCAAGTACGGCCCCTACGGCGGCGGCCACGATCACCTCGACCGCCTGAACCTCATCCTGTTCGCCGGGCAGGAGCAGCTCTTTCCGGACACCGGCACGGCGGGGTACGGGATCCGCCTGAACGCGTGGTATCGCTCGCCCGCCGCCCACAACCTGGTCGTGGTGGACGGCAAGCCCCAGGCGCGCTGCGGCGGGTATCTCGTGTCGTTCGCGACGAACCGCGTGGAAGCGGGCGTGAAGGAGGCGTACCCGGGCGTGGACCTGCGCCGCACGCTCACGCTGGCGAACGGGGTCGTGGGGGACGTCGTCACGGCGCGCTCGGACGAGGCGCACACCTACGACCTTTTCTACCACGTGCGCGGCACGCTGCGGCGTGTTCCTGACGGGTTGGCCCCGGTCACGGCAATCCCCGGCGGCGGGGCGGGCTACACGTGGCTCACGGAGATTCGCGGCGGGGCGGTGGGCACCGCGGCGGCCTTCGAGTTGGCTGCGCGCGACTCCGGGGAGCGGCTGATCCTGAAGACCTCAGCGTCGCCGGGCCTGGAGGTTTACACGGGCCTGTGCCCCGACAATCCCGCCGACCGCTCGCTCGCCTTCATCCTGCTGCGCATTCGCGGCCAGACCGCGACCTGGCGCAACGAACTGCGGTAAACGGGTCACAAATCCCGGCAGAACGACACGTAGAGATTGCCGCGGTGGTTGAGGGGGCGGGCGATGGTGCGGCGGCCCTGGGTGCGGCCGTCGTGGGTCTTCACGACGAGTTCGAACTGCGTCAGGTTGTCGGGGCAGGGCACGCGCGCGACCTGCAGCCAGTAGGGCAGCGTTTCCCAGCACCGCTCGTCCGGCGTTTCCAGGGCGAACAGGATCAGCCGCAGGATCTCGCCCAGCGCCTCGTTCTGCTGCGACAGCACCTGGGCCATTGCCTCCTTCGCGGCAATGCGGGCCGCCGTCTTGGCGGTCTTCGCGAGGGCATCCTGCCGCTCGGTCTGGGCCATGAGGTGCCCCGTGTTCTCCAGCACGAAGCTGCGTCCCAGCACGCGGCCGCCGGCGGAGAGTTCCGCATAGGAGGGCGAACTGCGCCAGGGGGGCTGGCTGTCGCGCTCCGACCCGGTCGGCGCGCGACCGAGCAGCACGAAGCAGATCAGTTCGTTCTGGGCCGGCCCCTGGCGCGGCGCGGCGGGGGGCGGACCGAAGCGCCCCGTGCGCGGATCGAGCTGCAGCTCCGGGAGCAGGGCCGCGACCGTGCGGTACTGAACCGCGGCCCCGTCGGTGTCGCCCTGGAGTTCGAGGCAGACGCCGGCGAGGTAGCGCGTGTAGGGATCGTCGGGGTACTTGTCGCGCCGCTCGAGCGCCCCGATGGCGTTGCGGGCCTCGACGGCGGCGTCGTCCCACTGGGCCTGCGCCAGGTAGCTCTTGGCCGCGAAGCTGCGCAGCAGCACGCGCTCGTACAGCGCGCCCCGGAAGGAGCGCACGCGGTCGTTGACGGCCATGCTGGCCGTCCCGCGCGAGACGCTGTAGTAGTCCAAGTCCTCGATCAGGCGCACGGCGGCCAGCCAGTCCTCGATGGACCCCCGGTAGTCGGCCGCGGCCTGCCGGATCATGCCGCGCTCCATGAGTGTCAGGACGCCGTCGGTGTTATCATTGGGCAGGTCGCTGAGCGCGCTCGAGGCGCTGGCGAAATCGCCATCATAGAAAGCCCGGCGCGCCGTCTCGAGTCGCGCCGTGGCGCAGCCGCCGGCCAGCAGGACCGTCAACAGGCCCAGCACCGCCAACCGGGCCACTCGCAAGGGCGTTTTCATAGCGCCGGCACTCCGCGCGGATTCGGGAGCGCCCCCTTACCAGCCGAAGATCGGACGGCTCTCGCGCCGCAGCCGGTTTTCCTGTTTGCGCACGGCAACCTCGCCGCTCTCCAGATCCGTGACGTCCAGCGTCAGCTGGTAGAACACGTCCTGTTTCTTAGAGGCGCGCACCGCCCGCCCCGACTGGGCGTTGATCTCGACCAGGGACCCGCTCAGCATGTAGCGTGCGCCGAGCTGCTTGCCGATGGCGCAGCGGGTCTCCTTCGTGCAGTTGGCCAGCTGGTAGCCCTGCTCTTTCAGCAGGTTGTCGCGCTGGCTGGCGTTGATCAGCCGGAAACGCCGCGCATCCATGAGCTTGGTTGTGATCGTGTCCGCGATGGCCTTGGTGTCCAAGTGCGTCTGGGTACGGTTCTCGATGCCCATATCCACCAGGATCGGCCGCTCGGGAATCGCCGCCACGAAGGGGTCGGCGATGATCTTCTGCGCCATCGTGTCGGCCCACTCCAGAAGGTCGCGCTGATCGTACGTGGCCTGCAACGGCGTGGCCGTGGCGGGATCCTTGACCTCGATCTTCTGCTTGAACATCGCGCAACCCGTTAACAGCGAAAAACTTGCCAACACACCCGTCATTACCACCCGATTCATGCGATCCTCCTTGGCGGAACTTGCCGTCAATCACATCAGACGTGCGTCGCCGTCCCGATATTCACGTCGAGCGGGCGGCAGCAAACCGCGACACATCCACAATACGTCACGCGGGGGGTGCCGGGCAAACACTTCTTGTCCGCCCCGGCACACAGCCCCCATTCCCGGTCGAGGTCAGGCAGTCCGAAGTGGATGCTTGGCAGGGCCGTTCGCTTGCGATAGAAGACTGCCGTATGAGGCGCGAGCACCGACCGGGCAAGGGCCCCAGCCAGGAGGTGCTGCGCAAAACCATAGGCGAGAGATTCTGACTCTCCGGAAGGCGTATATGGACGGAGTCCACTTGCGAGATGAGGCGACAAGGATGCAAGCGACCTTCATCGCCGCCCGCGTCCGCAGAAGCATCAAAGGTGAACGTTTCCAATGAGGCGCACACTGCTGCTCGCGCTCGCGCTGGACGCGGGCGAATTGCTGCGGCAGCAGAGGAGCCGCCGATGAAGTCCGTCGTCCAACCAGGTGCGCTGGCCGCCCTGCTCTGTGCCAGCCTGGCTGCAACCGCCTTGGCCGAACGCCCGAACTTCGTGGTCTTCCTGGCCGACGATCTCGGCTACGGCGACCTGGCCTGCCATGGCAACCCGCACGTCAAGACGCCCCATCTGGACCGGTTCGCGCGCGAGTCGGTGGAGTTCTCGCGCTTTCATGTCAGCCCGGTCTGTTCGCCCACCCGGGCGTCGCTGCTGACCGGCCGGTACAGCTTCCGGACCGGCATCACGGACGTGTACGGGCGCGGCTGCGAGATGAACACGAACGAGGTCACGGTCGCCGAGCTGCTGCGCCGGGCGGGCTACGCCACCGGGATGTTCGGCAAGTGGCACCTGGGCGAAGCACCGGAGCGGGCGCCCCATCGCCGGGGCTTCGACGAGGCGCTCACCTTTCGCGGATCCAGCCTGCCCGCCGCGCAGTACTTCAATCCCACGCTGCTGCGCAACGGGAAGCCGGAGGCGCGGATCGGCTACTGCATGGACGTGTTCACCGACGCGGCGATCCGCTTCATCCGGGAACACCGAGACCAGCCGTTCTTCGTCTACCTGCCGGCCAACCTCATCCACGCCCCGCTGGTGGTGGACGAGAAGCTGGCCGCGGGATTCAGCGACGAGGGGCTCGGACTGAATCCCGCCACCCGCAAGGTGTACGGGATGATCCGGAGCGTGGACGACAACTTCGGCCGGCTGCGGGCCGCGCTGGCCGAACTCGGGCTGGAGGATCGCACGCTCCTGCTGTTTCTGTCCGACAACGGGCCGTGCTCGGGCTCTCAGCCCTTCAGCCGGCACATGGCGGGCCTGCACGGACTGAAGGGCACGCCCTACGAGAATGGCATCCGCGTCCCGTGTTTCGCGCGGTGGCCGGCGGGCTTTCGCAGCCCTGGCCGGGTGGAGCGCCTGGCGGCGCACGTGGACGTGCTGCCGACGCTTCTGGAGGCCTGCGGTGTGGCGCCGCCGGCGGATGTGAGGCCCGACGGCCGCAGCCTGCTGCCGCTGCTTCGCGACCCGGCGGCCGACTGGCCCGCGCGCACGCTGTACTTCCAGTGGGACAGCGGCCAGACGCCGCGCCGCAGCCGCGCCTACGCTGCGGTCAGCGACACGTGGAAGCTGGTCCAACCGCTGGGCATGGACGCGCCCTCCCAGCAGCACATCCGCGACAACTATGCCCTCCTCTGCGAGCAGCAGGGGCGGGGCCGGCGCAGCATCGACGGCTCCTCGCCCCGGTTCGAACTCTACGATATCGCCCGGGATGCGGGCGAGACCAGGGATCTCGCCGACGAGCATCCCGAGGTGGTGGAGCGCATGCGGCGGGACTATGACGCGTGGTTCGACGATGTCGCCGGAGGTTCGTTCGGCGTAGCGACCACGGGCGATCTCTTCGCGGTGGCCGCGCGCCCCGCGGCCTCATCCAGGTCGCCCAACATCCTCCTGATCCTCGCCGACGATCTTGGCTATGGCGAACTGGGCTGCCAGGGCGGGCTGCAGATTCCGACCCCGCACATCGATTCGCTGGCGAGCAACGGGGTCCGTTTCACCAGCGGGTATGTTTCCAGTCCGGTCTGCAGTCCCTCGCGCGCCGGACTGATGACCGGGCGCCACGCGCAGCGGTTCGGCATCGAACTCAACCCGGGCTTCTCGCACAGCATCGGACTGCCGCTCGCGGAGAAGACGATCGCCGAGCATCTCAAGGCGGCCGGCTACGCGACCGGGATGTTCGGCAAGTGGCACCTCGGGTTCCGGCCGGCCATGCAGCCGACGGGGCGCGGGTTCGCCGAGTTCTTCGGCTTCCTCGGCGGGGCCCACTCCTACACCAACGCCGCGGGCGACCGCGATGCCGCCAACGCCGTGCTGCGCGGACGGGAGAAGGCGCCCGCCATCGGCTACCTCACGGAGGAGTTCGGCCGGGAGGCCGTCTCCTTCATCGAGCGTCACCAGAAGGAACCCTGGTTCGTCTACCTGGCGTTCAACGCGCCGCACGGGCCCTTCGAGGCGCCGGAGCGGTACCTGAGCCGGTTTCCGCAACTGCCCGAGGCGCGCCGCACCGTCGCGGCGATGATCGCGGCCATGGACGACAATGTCGGTGCGGTGTTGGCGAAGCTCCGGGAACTCGGGATCGAGCAAAACACCCTGGTCTTCTTCCTCAGCGACAACGGCGCCCCGAACCTGGGCGGGTCGCGCGCATCGAACCGGCCGCTCCGCGGCTACAAAGCGCAACTGTTCGAAGGCGGCATCCGCGTTCCCTTTCTCGTGCAGTGGAAGGGCGGCATCGCCGGCGGCCAGGTGGACGGCCGTCCGGTCAGCGCGCTCGACGTCCTGCCGACGGCGCTGGCCGCCGCCGGCGTGCCGCTGCCCGCCGCTGCCAGGCTCGACGGCGTGAATCTCCTCCCCTATCTGACGGGAGCGCGGGCCGGTGCGCCGCACGAGGCGCTCTGCTGGCGCTACGCGGGGCAGCGTGCCGTCCGCCAGGGCGACTGGAAGCTGCTGCACGCGGGGCGCCGCGCCCAGCTCTATAACCTCGCCAAGGACGCCGGCGAGAAGACCGATCTGGCCGACGACGAACGGACAATCGTCGCCGCCCTGGAGGCGGTCTACCGGGCGTGGAACGCGCAGAACCCCGGCGGCGGGGGCGCGTCGCCGACGGCAGCCGAGGAGAAGGAGTGACTTCGCCCCCGGACATGCCGCGTGGGACAGTGGGGGCCTTCAGGCGATCTTTGGCCCTCGTGAGAACTGCCGTCAACCGCCGATCTCCGCTTGTCACTTCGCCGGCGTCCGCTTACAGTACCGCCGTGTTATCGGGGACAAGCGGACAACGGGTGGGCAGAGGAGCGCGGCCAGCAGGATGAGCACGACAACGGCAACCGACCGGATTGACGTCGCCTACGTGGCGCACCTCGCCCGCCTGCATCTGACGCCGGCCGAAACCGCCCTGTTCCAGACCCAGTTGGAGGAGGTGGTTGCGTATGTGCGGAAGATCGGCGAGCTGGATCTCGCGGGGATCGAGCCGACCTCGCATGCGCAGCCCATCGTGAATGTGCTGCGGCCGGACGTGGTCGAGGAAGGTCTCCCGCACGACGTCGTGATGGCCAACGCGCCGCAGCACAAGGCGGGCCAGTTCCTGGTGCCGAAGATCGTGGAGTAAGGGCATGTCCGTGGAAATCGCGAAGCTGACGGCGCTGGAGGCCCTGGCTCTGCTGGAGGCGCGGCGCTGCTCCTCCGAGGAGCTGGTCCAGGAGCTGCTGGGCGCCATCCGCCAGCGCGACGGCGCGCTGCACGCCTACCTGGAGGTCAACGCCGAGGATGCGCTGGCGCAGGCGCGCGCGGCGGACGCGGCGCGCGCCGGCGGCGCGACGGGCCCCCTGCTGGGGCTGCCGCTGGCGGTGAAGGACGTGCTGAACGTGCGCGGCCAGCCCTGCCGCTGCGCCTCCCGCATCCTCGCAGGCTACGTGGCGCCCTATGACGCGACGGCCATCGCGCGGCTGCGCGAAGCCGGGGCGGTTTTCCTGGGGCGGACCAACATGGACGAGTTCGCCATGGGATCCACGACCGAGAACTCGGCGTTCGGGCCGACGCGCAACCCGCACGACCCCGCCTGCGTGGCGGGCGGCTCGAGCGGCGGCTCGGCGGCGGCGGTTGCGGCGGGGCTGGCGCTGGCCGCGCTGGGCACCGACACCGGCGGCTCCATCCGCCAGCCGGCGGCCTTCTGCGGCTGCGTGGGGCTGAAGCCCTCCTACGGCCGCGTCTCGCGCTACGGGCTGGTGGCTTACGCCTCGTCGCTGGACCAGATCGGGCCGCTCACGCGCTCGGTGGCCGACGCCGCCCTGCTCCTGCAGGTGCTGGCCGGGCACGACCGGCGCGACTCCTCCTCCGTCGCCGCGCCCGTGCCCGACTACCGGGCCGCGCTGGGCGGGGATCTGCGGGGGCTGACGCTCGGGCTGCCGCGCGAGTATTTCGTGGGCGGCCTCGCGCCCGCCGTCGAGTCCTGCGTGCGCGCCGCGGTCGAGCGCTGCCGGGCGCTCGGCGCGCGCATCGTGGATGTCAGCCTCCCGCACACCGCCTACGCGATCGCCACCTACTACATCATTGCCACGGCCGAGGCTTCCGCCAACCTCGCCCGCTTCGATGGCGTGCGCTACGGCTTCCGCGCCGAGGGCGGCGCGGACCCGATCGACATGTACGGCCGGACCCGCGCCCAGGGGTTCGGGTCCGAGGTCAAGCGGCGCATCATCCTGGGCACGTACGTGCTCAGCGGCGGCTACTACGACGCCTACTACCTCTCGGCGCAGAAGGTGCGGACGCTGATCCGGCGCGACTTCGAGCAGGCCTTCGCCGCGTGCGACGCGCTGCTGGCGCCGGTCACGCCCACGGCTGCGTACCGGATGGGCGAGAAGGCCGGCGACCCGCTGCAGATGTACCTCGGCGACCTCTTCACGGTCACCGCCAACCTGGCCGGCATCTGCGGCCTGTCGGTGCCCTGCGGCGCCACGCCGGAGGGGCTGCCGGTGGGGCTGCAGATCCTGGGGCCGGCGTTTCGCGAGGAGCAGATCCTGCGCGTGGGCCACGCGTACGAGCAGGCCGGCGGGGGGGCGGGGGCGTGAACTACCTGACCACCATCGGCCTCGAGGTGCACGTCCAGCTCAAGACGCGCGCCAAGCAGTTTTGCGGCTGTGCCACGACGTACGGCGCGCCGCCCAACACCCAGGTCTGTCCGGTCTGCCTGGGGTATCCCGGCGCGCTGCCCGTCCTGAACGCGGAGGCCGTCCGCCTGACGGTGCTGACGGGGCTCATGATCGGCTCCCGCATCAGCGCCTACAGCAAGTTCGACCGCAAGAGTTATTTCTACCCCGACATGCCGAAGAACTACCAGATCTCGCAGTACGACAAGCCGCTGTGCGAGGGGGGGGAGGTGGCGCTCGGGGCGGGGGACGACGCCCGCCGGATCGGCATCACCCGCATTCATCTCGAAGAGGATGTGGCGAAGAACATGCACTTCGAGAGCCGCAGCGGCGTGGACTTCAACCGCGCCGGCGTGCCGCTCATGGAAATCGTCACGGAGCCGGTGATCGACACCCCCGACGAGGCCTTTGCGTTCCTCACGGCCCTCAAGCAGATCCTGCTCTACGCGGGCGTCAGCGACTGCAACCTCGAGTGCGGCAACCTGCGCTGCGACGTCAACGTCAGCGTGCGGCCGGCCGGGCAGGCGACGCTGGGCACCAAGGCCGAGATCAAGAACATGAACACCTTCAAGG
This sequence comes from uncultured Victivallales bacterium, assembly GCA_964402115.1. Taxonomy (GTDB): domain Bacteria; phylum Verrucomicrobiota; class Kiritimatiellia; order UBA8416; family CAYOBW01; genus CAYOBW01. The sequence goes on along the minus strand of CAYOBW010000084.1, from coordinate 4,558 downwards.
GGGTGCTGCACGCGCTGCAGTACGAGGTGGCGCGGCAGGTGCGGGTGCTGGAGGGCGGGGGGCGGATCGTCCAGGAGACGCGCCGGTGGGATGCCGAGGCGGGCGTGACCGACACGATGCGCACGAAGGAGGACGCCCACGATTACCGGTACTTCCCCGAGCCCGACCTGATGCCCGTGGTGCTCGCGCGCGCGCTGGTGGACGAGTGGGCGCGGGCCCTGCCGGAGCTGCCCGCCGCGCGGCGGGAGCGCTTCGTGCGCGACTACCACCTTCCCCCCTACGATGCCGCGGTGCTGGTGGCCGACAAGGCCGTGGCCGATTTCTTCGAGGCCGCCGCGCGCCCGTCGGCCAATCCCAAGGCGGTCTCGAACTGGGTGATGACGGAGCTGCTGCGGCTGCTGGCGGAAAAGGGGCTGGAGCTCCAGGCGCTGCCCCTGCAACCGCAGGCATTGACAGCGCTCATCCAACTAGTGGATAGTGGGGTCCTGAATTCGAACACCGCCAAGGAGGTCTTCGCCGAGCTGTTTGCCCGCGGCGGGGACCCGGCGGCCATCGTGGAGGCGCGGGGGCTGGCGCAGGTCAGCGACACCGCGGCCATCGCCGGGCTGGTGGAGCAGGCCATCGCCGCCAACCCGCGGTCGGTGGAGGACTATCGCAAGGGCAAGCGTGCGGCGGCGCAGCATCTCATGGGGCAGGTCATGCGGCAGAGCAAGGGCAAGGCCAATCCGCAGATGGTGCTGAGCCTGTTGGAGCAGAAACTGGGCGCCGGTTGACCCGCGGCGCGGCGTCCGGGAGCCGGGAGGCAAGGCTTTGACATCGAACGACGACTATGTGCTGCAGATCCTGGTCGAGCAGGGCGTGATGGATGCGGAGCGCATCCCGCCCGCGCGGGCGTCGGCGAAGGCCGGCCAGACGGCACTGGACGTGATCGTCGCCGCCGGCGTGCTGAGCGAGGAGGACGTGCTGCACGCCCTTGGCACCCAGTTCGGCATGGAAGTCGTCGACCTCGAGGACTACGAGATTCCCCTGCACGTCGTGACGGCGATCAGCCCCGAGGTCGCCCGCCGGCACCGGATGGTGCCCATCCACCAGACCGACGACACGCTGACGGTGGCCCTCAGCGATCCTCTGAACTTCGACGCGCTGGACAACCTGCGCTACACGCTCAAGCACAACGTCGAGGGCGTGCTCGCCAAGCGCATTCCCATCCAGGTGCTGCTGGACAAGCACTACGCCATGGAATCCGACATGGACGCCATGCTGAACCAGATCACCGACGGCACGGTGGACGTCCAGTCGGCCGGCACCCAGGACCTGCAGCAGGACGGCGAGTCCTCCGACTCGGACGCCCCCATCATCAAGCTCGTCAGCCTGATCATCCTCGAGGCCTTCCGCAACCGCGCCTCGGACATTCACCTCGAGCCGCTGGAGAAGCGCTTCCGCGTCCGCTACCGCATCGACGGCGTGCTGCACGAGGTGGACAGTCCGCCGAAGCGCCTGCAGTCGGCGATCATCTCGCGCGTCAAGATCATGGCGTCCATGAAGATCTCGGAAAAGCGCAAGCCGCAGGACGGCCGCATCCAGGTGAACATCCTGGGGCGCGAACTGGATTTGCGCGTCTCCACGATTCCGGCGAGCCATGGCGAGAGCATCGTCATGCGTATTCTCGACAAGCAGAACCTCGCGCTGGGGCTGCCGAAGCTCGGCTTCTTTGCCGACGACCAGGCGACGTTCGAGAAGCTGATCAGCCTGCCCGACGGCATTCTCCTGGTCACCGGCCCGACGGGCTCGGGCAAGACGACCACGCTGTACGCCTGCCTGGGCTACATCAACCGGCCGGACCGCAAGATCATCACCGTCGAGGATCCCGTCGAATACCAGATCTCGGGCATCAACCAGGTGCACGTCCGCGAGGACATCGGCCTGACGTTCAGCGCGGCCCTGCGCTCCATCCTGCGCCAGGCGCCGAACATCGTGATGATCGGTGAAATCCGCGACGTCGAAACGGCGAACATCGCCACCGAGGCCTCGCTCACCGGTCACCTCGTGTTCAGCACGCTGCACACGAACGATGCGCCCAGCGCCGTCACCCGTCTGCTGGACATCGGCGTCAAGCCGTTCCTGGTGGCTTCGTCCGTGCGGGCGATCATGGCGCAGCGGCTGGTCCGCTGCATCTGCGAGCACTGCAAGGAACCTTACACGCCCACCGACCGCGACTTGAAGCTGCTGGGCAAGGCTGCCAAGCAGATGCGGGAAGCGACCCTTTATACCGGGCACGGCTGCGGCAAGTGCTCACTCACGGGCTACTCCGGCCGCAAGGGCATTTTCGAGATTCTGGTGGTTACGGACGATATTCAGCGCATGATCTTCAGCCACGCTTCCGCGGCGGAGTTGCGCCAGCGCGCGCGCGAACACGGCATGCGGACCCTGCGCGAGGACGGTTTGCGCAAGATCGTGTCGGGGATGACGACGGTTGATGAAATCCTGCGCGCCACCATGGGAGATGCCGACTGATGAGCCAGGTTGAAATGAACGAGATGCTGGAACTCGCCGTCACGGAGGGTGCGTCGGACCTGCACCTGCATGTCGGCGCCCCCCCGATTCTCCGTCTGCACGGAGGGCTCCAGTCCATCGACGTGCCGCCGCTGCAGCCGGAGGACACCGAGCGGCTGATGAAGAGCATCACCTCGCCGGAGCATCAGCAGAAAGTGCGTGAGTTCGGCGGCACCGATTTCGGTTTCGGCTTCGGCAGCCGGGCGCGTTTCCGCGTCAGCGTGTTCCGCGCCAAGGGCAGCGTCGGCATCGTGCTGCGCCAGATTCCGACGACGCTGATGACGCTGGAGGAGATCGGCCTGCCTCCGCAGATCAAGGAGCTGCTCTTCCGCCCCCGCGGGCTCGTGCTGGTCACGGGGCCGACCGGCTCGGGCAAGACCACGACGCTGGCGAGCATGGTCAACATCATCAACGAGGAGCGGGACGCCCATATCATCACGGTCGAGGACCCGATCGAGTACTACCACCCGCACCGCAAGTCGATCGTGACGCAGCGCGAGATCGGCGTGGACGTGCCGGCCTTCAAGGAGGCCTTGCGGCGGGCGTTGCGCCAGGACCCCGACGTGATTCTCGTGGGCGAAATGCGGGACCTGGAGACGATGGAGGCCGCCATCACCGCGTCGGAAACCGGCCACCTGGTTTTCGCCACCCTGCACACCACCGGCGCGGCCCGCACCGTGGACCGCATCGTGGACGCCTTCCCCGTCGATCAGCAGGAACAGATCCGCACGCAGCTGGCCTCGGGCATCATCGCCGTCGTCTCCCAACTGCTGCTCGTGCGCAACGGGCGCCCGGGGCGCGTGGCCGCGTTCGAGATCATGATCTCGACGCCCTCCATCCAGGCGCTGATCCGCGACAACAAGACCTACCGCATCACCTCCGACATCCAGACCGGCGCGAAGTACGGCATGATTACCCTGGACGCGCACCTGCTTGCCCTTTACGAGTCCGGGCAGATCCGCTACGAGGATCTCGTCACCAAGGCGCAGGACCCCGACTCGATCGTTCAGAAACTGAGCGAAACGAACAACATGCGGAGGCGCTAGCGCAGAGCCATGTCCGAAATCCAATACAAGGATCAGCTGCTGCAGTACCTCTTCGAGCAGGGGCTCATGACGGACGAGCAGATCGCCGCGCTGCAGGCCGAGCAGGAGGCGGGCGGGAAGACCGTGCGCCGCCTCGTTGTGGACCTGGAGTACATGACCGAGGACGAGCTGCTCGAGGTCATCGCCGGCTACCACGGCACGCGGGTGATCAACCTGCCGGCCACGGACGTGCCCCCGGACGTCATCCATGTCCTGCCGGCCAGCGTGGCCCGCATGTACAATGTCGTTCCCGTGGCGCGCACGGCCACCACCGTCGAGCTGGCGGTGTCGGACATGGTCAGCCCGACGATGATGGACGAGCTGATGTTCGTCCTCACGCGCGACGTCTCTTTCGTGCTCTGCCGCGAGGATGACCTGCGCAACACGCTCAACCAATTCTACAGCAACGAGCTCGGCTCCGTGACGGAGCTGCTGTCGGCCATCGAATCCGAGTTCGAGCAGGCCGGCGACGTGCTCAACATCAAGGACGAGAACGACATCAAGAGCGTGACGGAAGCCGCCGGCTCGACGCCCATGGTGCGCTTCGTCAACCTCGTGCTTTACCAGGCCGTGCAGGACCGCGCCTCGGACATCCATTTCGAGCCGTTCGAGAAGGAGTTTAAGATCCGCTACCGCGTCGACGGCGCGCTCTACGAAATGCAGCCGCCGCCCAAGAAGCTGGCCCTGCCGATCATCTCGCGCATCAAGGTCATGTCCGGGCTGAACATCGCCGAGCGCCGCATGCCCCAGGACGGGCGGATCCAGATCACCATCGGCGGCCGCCAGATCGACCTTCGCGTGTCCTCGCTGCCGACCCAGTTCGGCGAGAGCGTGGTGCTGCGCGTGCTCGACCGCAGCGTCGTGTCCCTCGAGATCGAGAACCTCGGCATGCCCGATGACGTGCACAAGCAGTTCACGCA
>CAYOBW010000083.1:25274-25808 GCA_964402115.1 uncultured Victivallales bacterium | reverse complement strand
CTGGGCGCTGCGGGCCCAGGCGGCGCGCGCGAGCTCGTAGCGGGCGCGCAGGTCGGCGGCGCGGGCCTCGGCGACGCGGCGGTCTTCGCTGCGCGCGCCGGCGCGGTGCAGGTCCGCCGAGGAGAGGGCGCGCTGCCGCCGCGCTTCCGCCAGCGCCAGCCTGGCGCGGGCATCCGCGTCGTAGATCGTGGCGAGCACCTGGCCGGCCTGCACGCGGTCGCCCGGTCGGACGGCCATGGTTTCCAGCCGCTGCGCGGCCCGGGCGCAGACGGCGATGGGGTAGTCGGGGAAGGGGACCTCGATCCAGCCCCCCGCCGAGAAGCCGGCCTGGCTGGCGGCGTCGGTCGCTCCGGCCACGACCGTGGAAACGCGGATCGGAGCGCCCCCGCTGCCGCCCCACGGGCGCCAGGCGCCCAGCACGTAGCCGAGGACCAGTCCGAGGATGACCGCCGCGGCGAGCAGCAGGCGCGATGTGCCGGCGGCCGGCGTCCCGTCCGCGCCTTCACGGATTCTCAGGCGGTCCAGGTTCAATGG
>CAYOBW010000083.1:0-25264 GCA_964402115.1 uncultured Victivallales bacterium | reverse complement strand
ACGCGGTTCACGCCGCGCACTTCGTTGATGATGCGGTTGGAGATCACGCCTAGCGTGTCGTAGGGCACGCGCACCCAGTCCGCCGTCATGCCGTCGAGGCTGTGGACGCAGCGGAGGGCGATGACGTTCTCGTAGGTGCGGCTGTCGCCCATGACGCCCACGCTCTGGATGGGCAGGAGCACCGCGAAAGACTGCCAGACGTCGCGGTAGTTGGGGATCTTGCGCATCTCTTCCTGGACGCGCAGGTCGGCTTTCTGCAGGACGGCCACGCGCTCGGCCGTCACTTCGCCGACGATGCGCACGGCCATGCCCGGGCCGGGGAAGGGCTGGCGGTCCACGATGACCGGGGGCAGCCCCAGCTCGCGGCCAAGCGCGCGCACTTCGTCCTTGAAGAGTTCGCGCAGCGGCTCGATCAGCTCGAACTTGAGGTCCGCCGGCAGCCCGCCGACATTGTGATGGCTCTTGATCGTGGCCGAGGGGCCGCCGATCGGCGAGAAGCTCTCGATGACATCCGGGTAGAGCGTGCCCTGGGCCAGGAACCGGGCCTCGTTGAGCTTGCGGGCTTCCGCCGCGAAGACATCGATGAAGATCCGCCCGATGTGCTTGCGCTTCTCCTCCGGGTCCGTGACGCCGCGCAGGGCGGAGAGGAACTGGTCCTGGGCGTGCGACACGTGCAGATCGATGCCGAGGTGCTCGCCGAAGGTGCGCTCGACCTCCTCCGCCTCGCCGTGGCGCAGCAGCCCGTTATCCACGAAGATGCAGTGCAGCTGCGGCCCGATGGCCCGGTGCAGGAGCGCGGCCACGACCGAGGAGTCCACGCCGCCGCTGAGGCCGCAGACGACGTGCCCATCGCCCACGCGGGCGCGGACGGCGGCGATGCTCTCCTTGATGAAGGCCGACATCTCCCAGTCCGGCCGGCTGCCGCAGACGTCGAAGACGAAGTGGCGCAGGATGCCGGTGCCGAGCGGGGTGTGAACGACTTCGGGATGGAACTGCAGGCCGTAGATGCGGCGGTCGTCGTTGCCCATGGCCGCGTGCGGGCAGGTGGTGGTGCGCGCGAGGCTGCGGAAGCCGGCGGGCAGCGTTTCGACCTGGTCGCCGTGGCTCATCCAGACATCCATGTGCGCGGGCATGTCGCCGAAGAGCGGGGCGGCGTGCTCCACGGCGATGGAGGCGCTGCCGTACTCCCGGTGCTCGCCGGGCCGCACATAACCGCCCAGCAGCTTGGCGGTCATCTGCATGCCGTAGCAGATGCCGAGCACCGGGATGCCGAGGTCGTAGAGGGCGGGGTCGCAGAGCGGAGCGCCCTTCTCGAAGACGCTGGCGGGACCGCCCGAGAGAATGATGCCGGAGGGCCGGCGCGCCGCCAGCTTCGCGACCGGCGTGTCGAAGCGGAGCAGCTCCGAATAGACGCGCTGCTCGCGGATGCGCCGGGCAATCAGCTGGCTGTACTGCGAACCAAAGTCGAGAATGGCAATCCAATTGTCTTGCTTCATGGGAAAGGGTCCTTGTTGTACCGGCTGCCGACACGCGCACGGCCCCGGAAGCCCAAGGAAATTAGCACCTGGAAGGTGCCGCGACAAGCACTTTGTCCGCGCTGAAATCTCCTTGCCCGCGACGGGAAGGCTGGCGACAATCATGGTTGTGATACGACACTGCCAGAGCGACCAGATGCGTCCCCAGCCGCGGCCGGGCGGCGACCCTGCCGTTGAACGCAGGCCGCGCCTCCTTGTGTCTCGCGGCTTCGCGCGGCTGTGCGGGCTGCTGCTGGCGTGGCTCCTGGCCGGGCGGGCGGACGCGCTGGGGCCGCACGAGATCCTGCTGCTGGTCAACGGCCAGTCCACGAACTCGTTGGAAATCGGTGCGTACTACGCGCAGCTCCGCCACGTGCCCGCCGCGAACATCGTGCGGCTTGACGTGCCCGAGGCGCTGTACGGCGGGCATGCCGACATCAGCCCCGGCGATTTCACGCGTCTGATCTGGACGCCGGCCACGAACGCGGTGGCCGCTCGCGGCCTGGGGCACGTGCTCGCCTGGGTGTACGCCCCCGACTTCCCGATCCGGGTGCTGACCGACCCCCCGGTTTCCATCACCGGGCTGACGTTCCTCCGCAACCGCCCGCCGGAGGGCGAAGCGCTGAAGCACGGCACGCTCCGCTCGGCGGTCTTCGCCGGACCGGACGTTCCCGGCGGTCCCGTCTACGCCGGGCAGTCGCTGGACGCTTTCGCGGAGTGGCTGGGAAAGGACCTGCCGCTGCCGGCGATGCTGCTGGGCTACACGGGCGAGCGCGGCAACACGCCCGCGGAGGTGCGGGCGTGTCTCGAGCGCGGGGTGGCGGCGGATGCGACGTACCCGTCCGGCACGATCTACTTCGTGACCAACAGCGACATTCGCGCCCAGTGCCGGCAGTGGCAGTTTGCGCCGGTGGCGGCGTATCTCCAGGGGCGGGGCGTGCGCACGGAGGTGGTGAAAGCCCCACCGTCCGGCGCGCCGGCCGTGTTCGGGGTGCTGGCCGGGGCTGCGACGCTGACGCCCGCGGCGGGCGGGAACCGGTACGTGCCGGGGGCGTTCGCCGAGCACCTCACGAGTTTCGGCGCGCTGTTTCACGCGGCCGACCAGACGAAGCTCAGCGCCTGGATCGCGGCGGGGGCGACGGCCTCGGCGGGGACCGTGACGGAGCCCTTCGCCAACTGGCGCAAATTCCCGTCCGCGTGGTTCTTCTGCCATCACCAGGCCGGCTGCACGCTCATCGAGAGCTTCTACCAGTCCGTCCGGTGCCCGCTCCAGACGCTGCCCGTTGGCGAGCCGCTGGCGGCGCCCTGGCTGCCGCGGGCCGTGCTGAGGCTGGAGGGTGTGCCCACGGCGCCCGTGGCTGCGCCGTTCACCGTGACCGCGAAGGTTGAGTACGTGGGTGCGGGGCGGTACGTGCATTTCATCCTGCTCCTCGACGGCTGCCTGGCGCCGGTGCGCGACGCTGCGCGGGGCGTGTTCGAGGTGCCCGTGGCGGCGCTGGCGGCCGGGCGGCACACGCTGCGCGTCGTGGCGCGGCAGGGCGGGGTGGTGCGTCCGCAAGTGTTCGCGGAGCGCGCGTTCGAGGTGCGGGCGGGAGCGGAGGGGGGGGCGCTGAAATGAGTGGCGAGGCGTGTGTCTTCTTCGATCGCGACGGCGTGGTGAACGTGTCTCCCGGCGCCGGGTACGTCGAGCGGTGGGAGGATTTCCACCTGATGCCGGGCTTTCCCGACGTGCTGCGCACGGTGCGGGCGCGGGGCTATCGCGCCGTGGTCGTTACGAACCAGCGCGGGGTGGCCCTGGGGCTGATGACCAGGGAGACGGTGGAGGGGATCCACGCGCGGCTGCGCGAGTTGCTGGCCGGGACGTACGGGCTGGAGCTGCTCGACGTGCTGTACTGCCCGCACGACCGGGGCCAGTGTGCCTGCCGCAAGCCGCAGCCCGGCATGCTGCTGGAAGCCGCCCGGCGGCACGGCCTGGACCTCGCGCGCTCCTGGATGGTGGGCGACGGCGAGCGCGATGTCGAAGCCGGCGCGAACGCCGGCTGCCGCACCATCCGCGTGGCCTCCGTCGGCAGCGTGACGCGCGCCGACTACAGCGTGCCCGACATGTCCGCCCTCAACGCGCTGCTGGAGCGGGTGCTTGTGCCGCAGAGATGATGCACGAATCTCCAACACGGAATATCCAATTTCCAAGGAGAGGAGCAGTGGCCGACGTCGGCGCCCCGAGGAATGGTGGCGCGATCAGGCGGCACGCTGGACCGCAGGCCTGGAGACGGCGGTCCCCGCCGTTACTGCCCCGGCGAGTCTCCGTGTACCTACACCTCCGTGCCCCCGTGTCTCCGTGGTGAAACCCCATGACCGGGAGCGCTGCCCACGGGCTGGCGCCCGCGGCTACGGGCTGACGGGGGACTGCCGACACCCCGCGTAGCCGCGCCCGCCAGGGCGTGGTCTTCTCTCGCGAGCGGGGTTGCGGCGGACCGCGTGGGAGAATCCCGGACACGCAAGTTGCGCACACCACGAAGAGCACGAAGGACACGAAGGGGATTGATTCAGGGGTTTCGCGCGGCAACTCGTTTCCCTTGCAGCTCTTGCTTCGTGTCCTTCGTGCTCTTCGTGGTGCGACTCCCGGTTCCAGGATGACTACGCTGGAACCGGCCGGCCCCGGTCTGCATGCGCACGCCGCTTTCTGCTCGTTTGAGACTGGCATCACGCGCCGGAAGGCGTACACTCGGCGGCAACGAAAGGAGGTGTTCGCGGAGCTAATCGTCGGGGCCACGGTGGCCCTGACGGAACCGGACGGCAAGAAACCCCTGTCGCCAGCGGCGCCATGGCGCCTCGCCGTCCATGCGTGGTTACAGTTCCTTGGCCTGATCACGACCGCCATGGAACGTAAACGCAAGGAGTTACCCATTTTCCCGTGATCTTCACTCTCATTAACAGGGATGCAACATAGATGTGTTCAGCGAACAAATGGGTGGCTGTAACCTTCTCGGTGCTCGTCACGCTTGCTGCAATCGGGATCTGTCTTTACTTCGTCCAGGTTAGGAGGCTCGAAGACATGTGCGAGATCGTGGAACTAGACAATGCGTCTGTGCCGGTTAATGGCGTTGTCTTCCTACCTCGCAGACGAGCGGGGCTGGAGTCCATATCAATGACAGTGAGGCTCAAGCCTGATCGCAAATCTGCTGAAATCATCGATTTGAGATTGTTCGAACAAGCATGGGATCCTGAGCGCAACAATCCGGGTTCCATTTCGAACGTTGCCCGGTATGTCGGCGGCGTTTTGCCAACAAAGCGTGTCTTCCCGTCTTGGTTGGTCCATCTAATCCCCACAGATTGCAGAGAGGTACAGATGCAGATTCTTGCCCGCGAGGAAGGGGACCTACGTGTCCGGCTGATAGTTGCGGAGGGCAGGGTAAGGGTGTCGCAGGTGAGCGGGGGCACCAACGGGGGCACTGTGGTCAGCACCGGAGATAAGACTTCACTGAAACCCGTGACCGAGTGACGGGAACACTTCATGGGCTACAGCCTTCAAACCAATGTCAGGAATGGTGCCAGGTCATTTGTGGCGAGCTGCTTGGCGTTATCCCACAGCATGATGCGGAGGACGCAATGCTTGCTCCGGTCGCCACGGGGGGAGGGGGCGGAGGGTTTGGTGTCACCGTTCACAGTTCACCCATAGAATCATCAAACGGAGCATTCAGCGCATGACTTGGAAGCCGGTCCTCATCTTGGCGATTACCATTGCGCCGTTCTTCCGCGATGTTTGGGGGGCGGACCCGGTCGCGCTCGCTTCTGCGCAGAAAGTCCTTCTCGCTCATGGTGTCAACCCCGAGAAGGCAGTTCTTTACGACGGGGAACTCGTGCTTCGAATGGGTGGGCTGGATCTGACCGAGATCGGTTTCTTGTCGGGCCTTCCTGTTCAGATACTCGAACTTGCCGAGAATTACCGGCTGACAAACATTGACGCCTTGGCCTCGATGCCCCTGCGAGAACTCGACACAGGCAACACGGCCGTGCAGAGCATCTCTTCGCTGTCCGGGTGCCCCATTGAGCAACTACTCATGGTTGATTGTATCGGGGCGCCCCTCACGGATCTTTCACCGCTCGCAGGGATGCCGATTGAGTATCTGTACATCTCCCAACACCACTGTGCGTCCCTTGCGGCGATCCTGCATCATTTCGTCGGTATCAGGAGGATCAACATGGTCTATGCGGAAGACATTCCGGGATCCCCCGGGAGCGAAGAGTGGGTGCAAGGTATTGTCAAAGCCCTGGATGGGAAGTTCAAGGCTGCGTTGCGGCAGTGACTTGGATCTGGCCGCTGGTTTCGGGACGGGTCGGGGAGTAGTCACAGTGGGGCTTGGAGGTTCTCTCGCGGTTCCCTGTTGGAGGATGAGGAGCGCTTCGTCATGCTCCGCTTCCTCCCCCGCAAGACCGAGGAGCGCGTGGCGGCAGGCCGCGCCTGCCCTGAGCCTGTCGAAGGGGCCGCGGCCTGGCGGCACGCGCGAGTCTCCGTGTACTTACACCTCCGTGTCCCCGTGACTCCGTGGTGAATCCTCTGTCCACGGGCTGGCGCCCGCAGCTACGGTCTGGCGGGTGACGGCCGACGTCCCGCGTAGCCCGCCCGCCAGGGCCGTCGTAAGGCGGCGGACGGGCCACTTCGCGATCCCCGTCCCCCTCCTCACGTCGGGGGCTACGGGGGAGGAACGCGCACTTCGCCCTTCGCTCCCTGTAGCTGCCGCTGCGCCTCACAGTCCGCCCCCGCCACCCGCCCCCCGGAGCGGCTTGCTTTGGCAAGCCGGCGAGCGGGTTGAGGGACAGCATCCACAAAGCCGGAACGTCAAAGCGTTCCGCTCCGGGAGTGACGGACGGCACTCACGACTGAAGTGGGGGAGCTGCGGCCGTCGATGCGTCAGAACGGCCCGGCCAGCGCGATGCGGAGGTAGGGCGTGCTGTCCACGTTCACGTCCTCGTCCGCGTCGGGGCGTTCGTCGCTGAACGCGACGGAGCGGTTGAAGGCGTAGCCGAGCTGGCCGACGAGCGACGCCTGTTCGGAGAGGCCGCAGGAGACGCCCCAGAAGACCCGGAAATCCTCGATTTCGAGCATGTCGCGGTCCGGGCTGGAGCTCTCCGCCAGGCTGTAGGAGCGGTTGTTCCACTCGAAGCCGAGGTGGGTGCTGAGATCCTCCACGATGTACCAGGAGATCCGGCTTTCGGGGAGCCGTGCGGAGATGCGCAGGAGATCGGCGGCCTGCCACTCCACACCGACGATGGGCATGACCCGGGTCAGGAAGCTCGGGCGCAACTGGAGTCCGACGATGGCCGCCAGCGTGGGGTCGAAGGACTGCACGAGGGCGATCGAGCACGGGTAGTGGACGTCCTCGAAATCGAGGCCGTCGAGGTCCGTGTAGAGGCCCGGGGCGGCGCGCAGCTGCAGCGCGGTGCCGCCGATGTAGCGCCAGGTGATGCCGGCGTCCACGGCGAACGCGAACAGGTTCCCCGGGAGGTCCAGGCCCGCGCCGCCGGTGAGGGTCTTGCTCTCGAGCTCCAGGACGAGGTCCAAGTCGGCCATCAGGATGTCGCGGAAATAGGCGACATCCCAGTAGCCATCCAATTCCAGAATCCCGGCGCTGCCGTAGTCGTCGAAGTCGCTATCCGGCAGGTAGCCGAGTCCCAGCTCGCAGATCGGGCGGGCGGTCTTGTCGAGAATCAGGCAGGTGTCGGAACTCGGCAGTTGGGCGTCGGCCATCGCCGGGCCGGTCAGCCAGACCGTCGCCGCGAGCCCCGCCGCCAGCAGGGTTGTCATACGTGTCATGGAAATCGCTCCGGTTACGACCGTGCGTCAGGCGTTGTCCCGCCTGCCCGCGGGAGGTCTTCGATACGCAACAGGCTTTTACCGCGACGCGACGCGATGTCAAGCCCGGATGGTGCCGATAGCCAGCGCCTGCCATGATGCTGCAATCGCGGTGGGGTGTAACCGTTCGCGGTTGACCCCCGTATAGCATTGAGTCATCCTGCACCGGTGCGCATGGCAAGGGGGCTAAGGTATGAAGGCGGCTGCTTGGATCGTTTTGGCGTTGTTGACGGGGCTGGTGCTGGGGGCGCTGGGTCCGCGGGCGGAGCTGCGGCGGGCGAGGCAGGAGGTCAAGGACCTGGACATCCTGCTGAAATCCCGTTCGCAGGCGCGGTCGACGGCGCTCGCCGACGTGACCGGCATGCTCCGGCTTTCGGAGAGCGTCGCCCGGGGGCGATCCGCGGCGGCCAGCAACGCGGCGCCGGTCGCGGCGGCCTCCCCCGCAACGCCGAGTGCCGCTTCGAATGTCGTGGCGCAGGCCAAACCGCCTCACGATCGGGCCCGGGAACGGCGCGACCTGCGCGAGCAGATCGATAAGGCAGCCGAGGTGTGGCGCGTGCGCTCGGACGTGGCGCGCTCGGCCTTCCTGGCCAACGCCGGGCTGGATGCGGAGCAGGCGGCCAATTTCGATGTGGTCATGGAGGCGATGAACGTCCGGCTTAAGGAGCGCATCACCTTCTGGGCCGACCGGTTTCGTGACGGCAGCGAGCTGTCCCAGGAAACGGGCATGCGCATGATGAACGACCTGAGCGGCGTGCTGGTGCTGACCTACGACGAGATGGACCGCAAGCTGCCGCCCACCTGGCGCACGACGGGTGGCGCCCAGATGGAGATGACCGACTTCGTGGACCCCGCCGTGGCCGAACCCCTGATCGGTCTCGAGGATCGCCTGCCCCGGCGCCGGCACGGCGGACCCGGCGGCCCCCCCTTCCGGGAGGAGCTATGAAGCATGGGTTCTGGCGGTCGGCGCTGATCATTGCGCGGCACGAGCTTGCGGACGGTTTGCGGACGCGGCGAGCGGCTGTTGTGTTCGTCCTCTACGTGGCCGGGGCGGTGCTGGCCATGAACGGCTTCATCAGCGCCCTCCAACGCATGGAGACCCAGATTGCGAACGTGCTGAAGGTGCCCGCCGGCGCGCCCACCGGGGCGGTCGTGGATGCCCTCTGGCGGTCGCACCAGTTCCAGGACATGGTGAAGGCGCTGGTGCGGAACGACGACGTGGCGATGAGCCTGTTCCAGGTGCCGCCCGTGGCCGTGGTCTATGGCTGGCTGGCTTTCGTGTTCACGCCTTTCCTCGTCATGCTGACCGCTCCCAGCCGCATCTCGGAGGAGCTGGGGTCGGGGTCGGCGCGGCTGGTGTTGCTGCGTTCGTCGCGCTCGGCCTGGTGCCTGGGCAAATTCATGGGCCAGGCCGTGGTCGTGCTGGTGGCGCTCTTCCTCAGCGCGGCGGGCGCCTGGTGTACGGCGCGCTTCCGGCTGACCGGCATGAACGGCGTGGCGGCCGGGGTGGCCATGGCCCTGTTTGCCGCACGCGCCTGGGTCTTCTCCTTCTCGGCGGTCGGACTCGCGCTGGGCGTGTCGCAGTTGACGCGGCTGCCGAACGTCGCGATCGTGCTGGGCATGATTGCCTGGATTGCCATGCGCGTGCTGGCGTGGGTCGCTAACTTCAAGGCGGGCAAGGGGTTGGACGCACTTTGGGAAGGCATTATCCTGATGACGCCGCATGGGCACTGGGTGGATCTGTGGCGGCCGGACCTGCTGCACTTTGGCATCGGGGCCGTGTTCCTGCTGGCGCTCGGGCTGGGCTACCTGTTTGCCGGCTACGCCGTGCTGTGCCGGCGGGATGTGTGAGGGGGGCGCGATGGACGGGACCGCACTCTTGATGCAGGGCGTCGTGAAGCGCTACGGGGCGCGTCGCGCGCTGGACGGACTCGACCTGTCCGTCCCGGCCGGTTCCGTGTTCGGCATGGTGGGCAGCAACGGCGCGGGCAAGACCACCTCGATGGCTGTCGCGACGGGCGTGGTCCGCCCCAACGCGGGTCTCGTGGACCTGCTGGGCCTGGGGCCCTTCGATCCGGCGCGGCACGTGGGGCGGGTGGCGCTGCTGCCGCAGGATACGGATTTGCCGCGGACCGCGCGTGTGTGCGACCTCCTGCAGTACTACGCCGAGCTGCAGGGGCTGGCGCGCCCCGCCGCCCGGCGCAACGTGGCCGAGATCCTGGAATGGGTGCATCTCGCCGATCGCGCCGATTCCGTCGTGCGCACGCTGTCCCACGGCATGCGGCGGCGGGTCATGATCGCGCAGGCTTTCCTCGGGAACCCCGAGTTGATCCTCCTGGACGAACCGATGAGCGGGCTCGATCCGAAGGAGGTGGCCAACATGCGCGGCATCCTCTGTGCCCGGCGCGGCCGCCAGACGATCGTGATCAGCTCGCACAATCTCCATGAAGTCGAGCTGATCTGCGACCACGTGGCTTTCATCGAACACGGCCGGCTGGTCCGGCAGGGCACGGTGGATGCCGTGGCCGGCCGGCGGCAGGTCGTGCGCTATTGGCTGACGGGGCCCCTGGCGGCGCTGGACGACCTGCGGGCGAGCCTGCCCGACGTCGTCCTTGAACAGACCGTGCAGGTTGACGCCGGCGGGGCGGGGGCGGTGCTGCTGCTGCGCTACGGCGACACGCGGTCCATTGCCACCCTCAACGCGGCCGTCTGCGCCTGGCTGGCCGTGCAGGGCGTCGGCCTGCTCGAAATCCGCCGCGGCGACAGCCTGGAAGCGGCCTACCTGGAGCAGAAGTAAATCGTTGGTTTTGCTGCTTGCCTCCGGGGCCGGCTGTGCGCTACCGTTCAACGCCTTACATGTGGCGGTAATCCCCCCTGCGTGCCGGGCGGCACGGATTGACAGGCGGTGGGTGGAAACAAACAGGAAAGAACATGCAACAAACCAAAAGCAAACGGCACGTCCACTTCGATCTCGCTCTCTTCACCGGCGACCAGCGGGCTGAGATGGAGAAAATGTACGGGGAAACCCTGCGCAACTTCAGCGAGGGTTCCATCGTCGATGGCAAAGTCCTCGAAGTGCGCGCCAACGAAGTCCTCGTGGACATCGGGTACAAGTCGGAAGGTGTCATCTCGGGCCAGGAATTCGCGGACCTCTCGCAGGTCAAAGTAGGCGACCAGCTGAACGTGCTCCTCGATGCGATCGAGAACGAGGACGGCATGGTCGTGCTGAGCAAGATCAAGGCCGATCAGAAGCTGCGCTGGGAAAAGGTGCTCGCCAGCCACGCCGAGGGCGGAGTGGTGGAAGGCACCGTCAAGAGCCGCGTCCGCGGCGGCTTGATCGTGGACGTCGACGGGGTCGACGCCTTCCTGCCCGGTTCGCAGATCGACGTGGTCCCGGTGCACAACACCGACGCGTTTGTCAACGGGCGCTACGAGTTCAAGATTCTGAAGATCAACCCGGAACGGCGGAACATCATCGTGTCGCGGCGCGAGCTGATCGAAGAGCGCATGCGCGACAAGAAGAAGATCCTGATGACCACCATCCTGCCGGGTCAGATGCGGCGCGGCAAGGTCAAGAACATCACCGATTTCGGCGTGTTCGTGGACCTGGACGGCCTGGACGGCCTGCTGCACATCACCGACATGAGCTGGGGTCGCATCAAGCACCCGTCCGAGATGGTGCAGGTGGGCCAGGAACTGAACGTCGTCATCCTGGACGTCGATCAGGACCGCGAGCGCGTGTCGCTCGGTCTGAAGCAGACGCTGGCGAATCCCTGGGACGGCATCGAGAGCCGCTACCCGGTGGGAAGCCGTCTGCGCGGCAAGGTCGTCAATCTGGTGCCCTACGGCGCGTTCGTCGAGCTCGAGCCGGGCGTCGAAGGCCTGGTGCACGTGTCGGAGATTTCTTGGACCAAGCGCATCGCCCGCGCGTCCGACGTGCTGTCGGTCGGCGACGATGTGGACGTGGTCGTGCTCAACATCAACAAGGATGAGCAGAAGATCGCCCTCGGCATTCGCCAGACGAGCGAGAATCCGTGGGATACGGTGCAGGAGCGCTACCCGGTCGGCTCGCGCATCACGGGCACGGTGCGGAACTTCACGTCCTACGGCGCCTTCGTGGAGCTGGAAGACGGCATCGACGGCATGATCCACGTCTCCGATATGTCGTGGACGCGCAAGGTCAACCACCCGTCCGAGGTCCTGCAGAAGGGCGAGGCGGTGGACGCCGTCGTACTGGAAGTCGATTCCGACAACAAGCGCATCAGCCTGGGCCTGAAGCAGGCCGCCGAGGATCCCTGGGATTCGATCGCGGGCCGCTACCAGGTGGGCCAGATGGTCAAGGGCAAGGTCTCCAAGGTCGCGTCGTTCGGCGCGTTCGTGGAACTCGAGGACGGCATCGACGGCCTCGTGCACATCTCGCAGATCAGCGACCAGCATGTGGAGAAGGTGAAGGACGTGCTGGAGGTGGGTCAGGACGTGGAGGCGCGCATCGTGAAGGTGGACCGCGCCGAGCGCCGGATCGGCCTGAGCATCAAGGCGGCCAGCATGCCGGAAGAGGAGTTCACGAAGCAGCAGGATTCGCTGCTCGAGGGCTTGCGGCCGGGCGAGGACATGGTCGGCCTGGCGTCGGCCTTCGACGAGGCTCTGGGGTTGAACCAGAGCGAGGAGTGGCGGCCGGGCGAGGGGTCGCGGCGCAGGGACAGGGACGGCGACGAGGAATAGTCCTTAGCGGTATCGCGTGCGAAACGCAGGAGAGGCGCCCGGTTTTGCCGTGCGCCTCTCTTTTTTCGCGCGAAGGGGGTGGAAATGGGCACCGTGCTGGATGTTTTGAAGGAGCGGGGACTGTACGAGGACCAGACCAGTCCCGAATTGGAGCGGGCCCTCGAACGTCCGCTGTGCGTGTACGCCGGGTTCGATCCCTCCTCGGAAAGCCTGCAGGCCGGGAACTATGTGACGATCATGGCGCTGGCGCACTTCCAGCGTGCCGGCCATCGCGTGGTGGCTCTGGTCGGCGGCGCCACCGGCATGATCGGCGACCCCTCCGGCAAGAGCGCCGAGCGGGCGCTCCTGTCGCCCGAACAGGTTGCGCGAAACCAGGCGGGAATTCGCGAGAACCTGTCGCGCTTCCTCGATTTCGACCACCCCACGGCACCCGCCGTCATCGTGAACAACCACGACTGGCTGGGGCGCTTCTCGTTCATCGAGTTCCTGCGCGACGTGGGCAAGCACTTCCGCATGGGCACGATGCTCGGCAAGGAAAGCGTGCGCGCCCGTTTGAATAGCGAAGCCGGCATGAGTTTCACGGAGTTCAGCTACCAGTTGCTGCAGGCCTACGATTTCCTGCACCTGTTCGACACGCTGGGCTGCACGCTGCAGATCGGCGGCTCCGACCAGTGGGGCAACATCACCGCCGGCATGGACCTCGTGCGGAAGCTGCGGGGCGCGGAGGCGTACGGGCTGACCATCCCGCTCGTGTGCGACAGCTCCGGCGCGAAGTTCGGCAAGAGCGAGGGCAACGCCGTCTACCTCGACCAGCGGAAAACCTCGTACTACGATTTCTACCAGTTCTTCCTGCGCACGGCGGACGCCGACGCGGAGCGTTTTCTCAAGATCTTCACGTTCCTCGCACCCGCCGAGATCGCGGCGCTGGTCGAGGAGCTGCGCACCGCGCCCGAACAGCGCGCCGCGCAGCGGCGGCTGGCCGCGGAGGTGACCCGGGCCGTGCACGGCGCGCATGGGCTGCAGGTGGCGCAGCAGGCCAGCGAGGTCCTGTTCGGCGCGTCGATGGCGGGCCTGCAGGCGGACGACCTGCTGACGGTGTTCGCCCATGTCGACGCGCGGGAACTGCCGGCCGCGGCCGTGAGCGGGCAGCCCGTCGTCGACGTGGCCGCGGCCGCGGGCCTGTGCAAGAGCAAGGGCGAAGCGCGACGATTAATCCAGAGCGGCGGCCTCTACATCAATAACGAGCGTGTTGGCGCCGTGGACGCGCTGGTGGCCGCCGGACAGATCGTGGACGGCCGCGTGCTCGTGCTGCGCTCCGGCAAACGCACCTTCCTGCTCGTGCGCGTGGGGAGGGAGTAGGGCTCTGTTCACGTTTTCGGACATTACGACGCCGACGGGCGACCGATTCCGGACGATTTCAGAGGGCCGGCCCGGAGTCGCCCCTGACGAGGAACTCGCCCTGCCGTTTTAGCCTGCCCTCAGCCACGCTCCGCTGCAGCGTCTGGACCAGGTGGGCGCGTCTTTGCGGGCTGAGGAGACCGAGTCCGAGCAGGTCGAGCGTTTCCCGGCAGATCTCGTCTTCCGAAATGCGGAAGGCCGACTTCAGGATCGTCTCGAAGGCCAGAGCGATCTCGGCGTACGGGACCTGTTCGATGCTGCTCGATACGCCCGCCACGCCCGCGCGATTGCGAACGACGTCCAGGGGCTTTCCGGCGGCCCACAGGATCTGCTCCTCCAACGTCACTTTGCGGGTTCGCGTCAGCAGCGCGACGGCGCCCTGGAACGTCTCGCGGATCCGCTGGGTGACGCGCTTCACGGCAGCAGCCTCCGTCACCCGCCGCAGCGCCTCGTCCACGTGGATGGGCGATTCGACCGCGACAACAGCCATGAGCAAGTCCGCGATCCGGTTCTCGGCAAGCCCCTCGAAACCCTGGTCCCCCGGCAGGGGCTGCAGGGTGGCGCACGCGTAAGGGACCGCGCGGGGGCCTGCGTCGGCTGACGCCTTCTGTTCCCGTTGGATCTCAGCCGGCGGTTGCGGGAGCGGTTTGGCCGCCGCGGCGTCGGGGTGCGCCGACTGCCGGATGGCGGCGGCCAGGCGACTTGTCTCCCCCTGGTGGTCGTCGAACCAGCTCCTGCTCCAGACGCCGTGGATCCTCCAGCCCAGCCCCTCCAGGACACTCTGCCGCAAACGGTCACGGTCCCTGGCCCAGCGCGACGCGTGGTAACGCGCGCCGTCGCACTCCACGCCCAGCAGGTACCGCCCCGGGCTTTCAGGGGCTGCGACGGCCAGGTCGATGGAGCAGCCAGCGGATCCAACCCGGTGCTGGACCTGGTAGCCGAGCGCGGTTATCGCGCGCGCGACTTCCAGCTCGAAGGGGGCTTCCGGTTCGTTCGTGGTACGTTCCGCCCCGTCGCAGGCGCCTTGCTCCGCAAAGCGGAGGAAGTCTTTCAGGTGCCGGACGCCCGCCTTGGCTGCCGGACCGACGACAATCTGGTCGGAAGCGATGCTAGAGAACACGAGGCAGCGCTGCTTGGCGCGTGTGATGAGCACGTTGAGCCGTCGCTCCCCCCCCTCGCCATTCAAGGCGCCGAAGGCCATGTGCAGTCGTCCCTCGGCATCGCGTCCGAACCCCACGCTGATGAAGATCACGTCCCGCTCGTCGCCCTGGACGCTCTCCAGGTTCTTCACGAAGAAGGGCTCGGCGGCGTGGTTGCCGAAAAACGTCTCGCACTCCGGCCGCTGCCGCCGCAGGATCTCCACCCGGTCCGCAATCTCCTGCATCTGGTTGATGTTGAAGGCGACCACGCCCAGCGTCTCCGCGGGGTGCTCGACCGCATGCCGCATGACCTCCTCGGCCACCCGCTGCGCTTCCATGGGATTGCGGGCCCTGTGCGCGCCCCGTTCGTAGATGCAGTCCGGCAAGTGGATGAAATGCAGGCCCAGCCGTGTCCGCGCGGCGTCCGGCGAGGGGAACACGACCAGTTGGTCGCGGTAGAAGGCGTGGTTGGAGTAGTCGATCAGCGAGTTGTGCCGGCTGCGATAGTGCCAGCGCAGCATGTTCCGGTGCGCGCCCCTGGCATTGAACTGCCCGAGGATGCTCTCGACGTCCTTGGTTTCGCTCTCGTCGTCGGCCGTCTCGTCCATCAGCTTCTCGAAGAAGGCCGTCGGCGGCAGCTGGCGGCTGTCTCCGACCACCACGGTCTGGCGTCCCCGTGCCACGGCTCCCAGCGCGTCGACGGGCTTGACCTGGCTGGCCTCGTCGAACACCACGAGATCGAACAGCATGCTCCCGCGGGGCAGATACGTTGCCACCGAGAAGGGGCTCATCATGAAGACGGGTTTCGCGTGCTGAATGGCCCGGCCCGCCTCGGCCATCAGCCTGCGAATCGGCATCAGGCGCGCGCGCTTGTTGAACTCCTTGTTCAGGATGGCCATCTCGCCCGCACCCTGCCGGTCGGGCAGGTTGGCGTGGTGCAGCTTCAGAACACGCGCGCGGTTGTGCGCGAACAGCTTGAGGTCGGCGTCGCGGAAGTTGGAGACCCAGCGGTCGGCCAGTCCGCCGCTGAAACGGGCCAGCTGCGGGTGCGTCTGCAGGCATGCCTGCAGGATCGCGGCGCCCCAGCGCCAGGTCAGCAGCTCCCCCAGGTGGGTCGCGGAGCCTGTCCAGGCGCCAGCCACCGCCGCCAGACCGGAGAGGTCTTCGCCCTGCAGGTGCTGGCGCATTGCGTTGAACCGGGCCATGGGCGGGAGCCGGTGTATGTCGGTCATCCAGCGCTCGAGCCTGGCCCCCTGCACGGCGAGCGACTGCGCCAGGAAATCCCGCTCCTCGTCACGCTCGGCGACCCGGACGTCGAGCTGTTGCAGGACGTTCCGCAGCTCGGCTTCGTATCGGTCGAGCGCCTGCTGGGCCGGCTCCCACACCGCTCGAAAGGCGCTGCTGCTGAAACCGCGGCCGAGGGCCGCGCAGAGTGGGGCGCGCAGCTCGGGGCGCCGGACGGTGGCGTGCAGGTGGCGGATGGCGGCGCCGATCTGGCGGAGGCGGTCAGCCTGCGACAGCTCGGCGCGCCATTGCGAACCGAAGAGCTGCCCCATGAGCCCGTCCTTCTCGCGCAGGACCGAGCGCGCCTGCTGTACGTCCGCAATGGCCTGCAAGCCCGCCACCCTGTCCCTCAGCTTGCCGGGAGGCGCAATCCGCCAGAGGGGCTTCAATTGGCGGCTGGCCGCGCGGTAGGTGCCGGAGAGCCAGCGATACCAGACGGGCAGATACGCGGCGAGACACGCGCGCAGGGCTTCGGCGTCCGGATGGTCCCACGCTGCCTCCGCCAGGTGCGGCCGCCACTGTGCGGTCAGGCGGGCCACGTTGGCCGCGCAGTCGAGCGCGGCGGCAATGTCGTCGGCCTGGATCAGCCAGGCCGGGTTGTCGACCGGCAGTGTCGCCAGGTCCGGCCAGGCCGTCATCTCCGCCAGCAGCGCGAGCAGCGTGCGCACTTCGCGCAGGCTGAGGTCCGCGGGCACCTGCAGCTCGTCTGCCAGCGGCTGCCAGGCCGCCAGCAGCTGACGGTGCGCGGTTTGCGCCCGTTCCGCGGCGGCGGCGATCCCCGGAAGGCTGCCGGGCAAGGCCACGACCAGGCGGGAATCGCGGAAGGGGTGCTCGTCCACGGCGCCGACTTCGCGCACCAGCACCTCGAGCTCGCGGGTCCATTCGAGGACGGCCTCATAGCGCGCTTCGGTCCACTCCACCCAGCCGGGGATCTCGAGTTCGGGCGGTTGCCGGTCCGCCAGCAGGCGTTGCAGGCGGGGCAGCAACCCGAACAGGCGGTATGGGCTGAAGCCGGTCTGTCCGATGGGTTGATTGACGTCATCGGCATGGCGGTTCAACGTGCCCACGCTCTCCGTGAGCCGCTTGAGGTTCGCGTCGAAGCCCTCCACGCGCGGCGCCCCCTGTTCCCACACCTGCTTCAGGTCGGCGAGGAAGGCCGCCTTGCTCGTCTTGTTGCTGTGGAATTCCAGCACGAGATCGCCGAGCCCGATGCTCGTGAGGCGGCGCTTGACCACCTCCAGCGCCGCGAGCTTCTCGGCGACGAAGAGCACGGTCTTGCCCGCCGCCACCGACTGGGCGATGAGGTTCGTGATCGTCTGCGACTTGCCGGTGCCGGGCGGGCCCTCGATCACCATGTTGCGCCCCGTGGCGACCTCGGCCAGGACCTCCGCCTGTGAGCTGTCGGCGTCCACGACGTGGAAAAGCGCGGCCGGGTTCAGCACGTCATCCAGGCGGCAATCCCGGGGCAGGACGACGGGTTCCGCCGCGAAGCCTATGTCGCCGATGAGCCGGCTGACGACCGCGTGGTCCTCCAGCGTGGCCTCCGCGGGCCACGCCTTGGGGTCCAGGTCCTTGTACATCACGAACTTCTGGAACGAGAAGAAGCCGAGCGCGATCTCGTTACGTTCCAGCCGCCAGTCGGGCCTGGCCGCGATGCATCGGCTCACGCTGTCGAAGTAGGTTCCGGGCGTCAGTTCGTCCTGGTCATCCGCCTCAACCAGGTCCGGCCATCCATCCACGCCCAGTTCCTTCAGCTTGGCCTCCAGCGACACATTGCGGCACAGCTCGTCGCCGTTGTAGGACATCTTGAAGGCCGCGCGAACGTTCGTCCGGCTCATGACGACGGGCAGCAGGATCACGGGCGCCCGCAGCGTCGCGCCCGGCTTCGCCTCGTCGGTGTAGTACAGGCTCCCCAGCGCGAGGAACAGCGTGTTCACGCCCTGCTCCTCGATGGATTCGCGGGCTTTGTAGAACGTGTTCAGCAGCCGGCGTTCGAGGACCTCCTCGGTGTACGGCGTCTGCAGCCGCGCGTCGGATTGGCGTTCGGCCAGGGATTCCGGGGAGTTGTAGGCCGGCGCCTGCTCGTTGCGGTGCTGTGCCAGGTAATCCTCCAGCAAGCTGTCGTGGTCCGGGCCGGCCGTGTCCGGCGCCAGCGGCGAGGCGTCGAACTGCATCGCCTTGCCCTTCGTGTAGAGCAGCTCCAAAACATGGTCCGACCGTTCCTCGACCACGCGGACTCCGCTGCCCGTGAGTTCACGGAAGTTGAGCAGCCGGTTCTGGTACGTCAAGTCCAGGAGTTCCCTGCGGGAGGTCTCAAGGCGCGCGCGTATCCGCTCCGCCGGCCGCGGCGTGCCGGCTGCCTGTAACGGGTTTTCCATCGTCATGCGCTACCGTCCGTAAACTCACCGGCTGCCGGCGTGAAAGCTGTTTGCGCGGGCCATTCAAGGGCCCGGACTGCTCTGCAGCAGGCCGGCCTTGAGCGCGGCGTAGGCGCGCGTATAGCGAGGGCCAAGCTGAGACTCGCGGTGATCGAAACCGAAAGCGCGCCGCTTCACCGCCAGGACGGGCGGGGCCTGGATGCGTTTCGCCACCCCCATGCCCGTGTAGAGATTCCACCACCGCTCGAGGTCCGCGATGAACGCCGCCGGCGTGGGGAAGAGCTCCGCGATCGTGCCGCGATAGCCGATGCGCTCCTCGAGGCGGCCGTCCGCGTAGGCGGCGAGGATCTCCTCGGGCGAGGTCCGGTTCCACTCCTCGACCCAGCTGCCGAACAGGCAGTCGTGGTACGGGTAGCAGAGCGGATCGCCCTGACCGGCGTCGACGTTCTGGTCGCTGCTCAACTCGGCCGAAGGGGTGACCGTGAGGCTACCGGCGGGGATGACCTCGCGCCCGAAGACCTGCGCATTCAGGTGGCGCGCCAGCGCGTAGACCTCCTGTTTCCACAGGTCACCAATGCTGGCCAGGTAGCCCCCCAGGTCCCCGTAGAGCGTCGTGTAGCCCACGGTCAGTTCGGACTTGTTGGCGTTGCAGGTGAACACGCCGCCGAAGGCCGCCGCCAGCGCCGCGAGCAGCCGGGCGCCGCGGTCGCGGGCCTGGATGTTCTCGCGGACGAGCCCGGAGAGCGCCAGGCGCTGCGCGTGCTGCCCGTCGGCGGTGGCCAGGGCCAGGCCGTCGAGTTGCCCGATCGTGTGGCCGACGCTGGTTTCGATGGGGATCTCGGCGAAAAGGCAGCCCAGGTTGCCCGCCAGCGTCCGCGCCAGGTCGCGCGTTGTGCGCGAATTGAACCGGCTGGGGAGATTCACCGCCAGCAGGCGCTCCGGCGGCAGGAGCCGGCTGTAGAGCGCGGCCACGACGGCGGAGTCGATGCCGCCGGAGAGGCCCACGGCCACGCGCTGTACGCCGCAGAGATCCAGGAACCGGCGGGTGCCGTAGAGCAGGGCCGCGCACAGTTGGGCGATGCCGTCGCCCTGCAGGTCGATCGGCGTGCCGAAACAGGCGGACGGGGCGAGCGGGATGTCTTGGACGGTCACGGCGTCGGCGAAGGCGCTCCCGCAAGGCACGTGGTGCCCGTGGCTGTCGTAAATGCAGGAGGATCCGTCGAACGTGTACACCGTCTTCCCGTTGTTCTGGATGCCGGTGTGGTTGCAGTAGACGAGGGGGCGGCGCAGGCGCGCGGCGTGGACGGAGAAGACGCGGTGGCGCTTCTGGTTCTTGTTGAGCGTGAACGGCGAGGCGCTGATGTTGATGTAGAGATCGGCGGGGTGGTGCTGGGCCAGCAGGTCGAGCGGCGACAGGCTGTAGTCCAAGTTCCAGGCGTCCTCGCAGAGCACGATGCCCAGCGCGAGTTCGTCGGCCACGACAGGCGTGACGAGCTCGCTGACCGGCATGCCCATTTCGAGCGCGAGCTTGCGCAGGTCGTAGAAGTGGCGGCTGTCGTCGAACTCGCGGTAGTTCGGGAGCAGGGTCTTGATGACGAAGGGGTAGAGGCTGTTGAGCGGTCCGAGGAAGCGGCCGTGATGTGCCACGAACGCGGCGTTGTACTTGCGGACGCGGCCGTCCTCGTTGCGGCGGGTCCAGTCCACGCCCACGGATCCGAAAACGACGGTGAGGTTCGCCGACGCCTGCCGGACCTCCTCCGCACACGTTTCGCATTCGCGGAGAAACGACTCGTGCTCCCACTCGTCGGCGATGAGGTAGCCGGGAATCGCCATTTCGGGGAAGACGACCAGCGTGGCGCCCTGTGCGCGTGCCGCCTCCAGGTCGCGGAGCATGCGCGCCGCGTTGTCCACGGGGCGGCCGGGGAGCACCTCCATCTGCACGACCGCTGTCCGCACGCTCTCCGTTGGCATGGCTGAACCTGTCGGGGCCGGCTAGGGTTGACGAGCCTTGGGGGCGGGCGCCGCCGCCGGCTCGACGGTGGCACGCATTTGCCTGTTCAGAAACCACTTGTCCAGACGGCTCAGGCCCGCCTTGGCGCCCCAGCGCGCGGTTTCGATGCTCCGCAAACGCTGGAAGAAGCGGCGCAGCACGATGTAGAAGCCCACCACCGCCGCGAGGGCCACCGCCAACAACACGAAGTCGTTCTGCATGCGGCTACTATAGGCACACCACCGGGAAGTGACAACGGGGAAAGTCAGGCTGTCAGCCCGTCACGAGGACAGCTTGCTTCGGTACGTGGGATTCGGCTAAAGTGCCTGAATGGGAGCGGGCTTACAGGATCAGGACCGATTCGTCGGGGCGTTCATCGCGCACTGCCTCGAAAGCTGGACTGCGGATACCTTCGTGCGGCTGGTGCTCTCGGCGCCGCGGCCGGGGGCGGCGCGCGGTGCGCGACCCGGAGGTGGCGCCTGGCCGCAGCGCATCACCGCCCGGCTCGTGTACCTGGACGGCGAGCCGCAGCTCTCGCTGACGGAGCACGAACCTGCGCGCGACGTGACCCGGAACGAGACGTGCGAGGCGGCGGCGGAGTGGCTGCGGGCTGTCGTGGGGACCGTTTACGGGAACGCGCTCCTCGGCACCACGCTGCGTGACTGGCAGCTGCATGTGCCCGCGGCGGGTGGCGCGCGGTTGGTCGGCCACCGGCCCGCGGTCACGGCGACGCCGGCCCGGGGGCACGATCGCGAACGGGTGGACCTGCTGGGGCCGGCGGCGCGCGACTGGCTGCAGGCGCTGGGACTTGTCGATGGGGCCGGGCGCGTCTTTCCGTCCCGCGCCGACAAGTACCGGCAGGTGCGCCGCAGCGTGGAACTGCTGGCGCACCTGGGCGCCGAAGCCGGGTGGGGCCGGACGGCCGGGGGCGGGGCCGCGGAGGAGGAGGCGGGCCTGCTGACCGTGGCGGACATGGGGTGCGGCAAGGGGTATCTCACGTTCGGACTGTGGCACCTGCTGTGTCGCGCCTGGGGGCGGCGTGTGCGCGTGATCGGCGTCGAGGGCCGCCCGGAACTGGCCGCGGGTGCCGCGGCGGCGGCCCGGGCGATTGGCGCGGAGGGCCTCGAGTTCGTGGAGGGCGCCATTGCTACGGTCGACCTGCCGCCGCTCGATGGGCTCGTGGCGCTGCACGCGTGCAATACGGCCACGGATGACGCCATCTTGCGCGGCATCGCACTGGGGGCGGGGGTTATCGCCGTTGCGCCGTGTTGCCACAAGGAGGTGCGACCGCAGCTGGCCGTCCAGGCGCCGCTCGCCGCCGTGATCCGCCACGGGATCATGCGCGAACGCCTGGCGGAGTGGGCTACCGACGGGCTGCGCGCCCTGTTTCTGGAGTGGGCCGGTTACGACACGAAGGTGCTGGAGTTCGTGCCGTCCGAGCATACGCCGAAGAATTTGCTGATTGCCGGCGTGCGCCGCGCGCCGGCGTTCACTGACGTGGCTGCGCGCGGGCGGGTGTTGGCGTTCAAGCAGGCATTCGGGGTGGAGCGCCACGCGCTCGATCCCTTGCTGGACAGGGGATAGGCGGCTGTGCTATGGGCAACAGCAAACAGGGGGAGGTTAAGATGCGTACGTGGATGATGGTGGCGGTCGCGGTGGTGGGCGTGAGTTGTTGTGGATGCCGACGCGGCGGGGCGGACCGCGTGGCGGTGCTGGAGGCGCGCGTGGCGCAGCTGGAACAGGCGAACGCGAAACTGCGGACAACCCCGCTGACGCCCGACGTCACCGTCGTAAAGGCCCCGGTGCTCCCCGTGATCGCCACGCAGGCCCTGCTGCAGGCCGTCGCGGCCAGCGTGAACGGCGTGGTTTCGAATGAGGTCGCGGCCCAGCTCGACCGGCGCGTCGGTAGCCAGGCTGATATCAACGCCATCTTCCAGCAGGCGATTCGCGAAGGCGTTGCCTCCTACGACGAGCGCAAGAATTCGGAGCGCGAAGAGCAGCGGAAGCAGTGGCAGACCAAGATGGAGGATCAGCGGAAGCAGTGGGAAGAGAAGCGCACCCAGCGCCTGGCCGAGGAGCTGAAGCTCAGTGCCGAGCAGTCGGAATCCATGAAGAAGCTCGAAATCGACCAGCGTGAGGCGGTCCGCAAGAAGATCGAAGAGATGGGCGGCATGGGAGGTTTCAATTTCGAAGCCATGCGCACGGCGACCGAGGAGCTGCGGGTCAAGAACGACGAGGAAGTGGCCAAGATCCTGACTCCCGAGCAAATGGAAGAATACAAGAAGCGTCCGCGCAACATGATGAGCCTGCTCTCCGGCATGTTCGGCGGCATGCAGCCTCCGGGCGCCGGCGGCGGCGCTGCGCCGGCGCCCGCCACGCCGTAGGGGCTTTTCCGGCTGGCCGGACCGCGGTCATGGTCAGCAAGGCGTGGGCCCGGTGTCTGGCCAGGCACCGTGGCGGTTGCGTGTGCCGCGACATGGCGAGACACATGCGCACGCCGGGGTGACCAGTGTGCAATGTTGCAAGCAACTTCTCGTCAATGTGTTGCGTGTAAGCCTGCGTTCTTCGGCTGGAGTTGGCGCGCAAGCTGCTTGGTTGCTAGGTGAGGCTCCTGCATAACCCGTCTGGGGTGTTTGCAGGAGAGAAGTCAGCTTGATGCTGACTCCTGAATTCTGGATTCTCGGTGCGATGCAGCGCAGTGAAATCGCACCCTTGCTTGTCTTTCAGAAGAGGGGCATACCATGTGGGACTATACGGACAAGGTGCTGGATCACTTTCGCAATCCGCGCAACGTGGGCGTGATTCCGTACGCTGATGGCGTGGGCGTCGTGGGCTCCATGGCCTGCGGTGACGCGCTGAAGCTGACCTTCAAACTGGACGACGGGCAGCGGATCGCCGATGCCCGGTTCCAGACGTTCGGCTGCGCGAGCGCGATCGCGTCCTCGTCGGCGCTGACGGAGATGATCAAGGGCCTGACCCTTGACGAGGCCGAGCGGGTGACGAACAAGGAAATCGCCGAGTTTCTAGGCGGGTTGCCCGAGCAGAAAATGCACTGTTCCGTGCTGGGGCGGGAGGCCCTGGAGGCGGCCATCGCCAACTACCGCCACGGCAAGTCGGGCAAGAAGATGCTCGAGGGGAAGGTGGTCTGCAACTGCTTCGGGGTGACCGAGGAGGAGATCGTCCGGGTGATCAGCGAGAACGCCCTGACGACGGTGGAGCAGATCACGAACTACTCCAAGGCCGGCGGCGGCTGCCGCGCCTGCATTCCCGACCTGGAGGCGATCCTGCAGCGCACGCGCCAGGACATCGAGCGTGCCAAGCCGGTTGAGCCGCCCCCGCGGCGGCGGCTGACCATTGTCGAGAAAGTGAAGCTGATCCAGGAGACGATGGACCGCGAAATCCGTCCGCTGTTGAAACGCGACGGGGGCGACATCGAACTGATAGACGTCATCGGCAGCCGCGTGGTCGTCGCGTTCCGCGGCATGTGCGCGCACTGCCACGTTTCGCAGGTCACCATGAAGGACGTGGTCGAAGCGAAACTGCGCGAGTTCGTGGCGGACGACCTGGTGGTCGAGGAGGAGCGGTGATGCGCAACGTCTACTTCGACAACAACGCGACGTCGTGCGTGGCGCCTGAAGTGCTTGACGAGATGCTGCCCTTCCTGCGCGACCTGTGGGGCAACCCCTCCAGCATGCATTACTTCGGCGGACAGGTGAAGCGGTACGTCGAGCGGGCTCGCGAGCAGGTGGCCGCGCTGCTGCACTGCGACCCGTCGGAAGTGCTCTTCACGAGCGGCGGCACCGAGAGCGACAACACGGCGGTGCGCGGAACCGCCGAAGCGTGGGGGCCGCGGCTGCGAATCATCACCTCCCGCGTGGAGCATCCCGCCGTGCTGGGGCCCTGCCGCCACCTCAGGGACCAGGGGTTCGGTGTCACCGAGCTGTCGGTCAACGCCGCCGGTCAGTTGGATCTGGAACAGGTGCGGCGGGCCGTGCACGGCGGCAATGTGCTGGTCACGGTCATGTGGGCGAACAACGAGACCGGTGTGATTTTCCCCCTGGAGCAGATCGCGGCCCTGGTGCGCGAAGCGGGAGGCGTTCTGCACACCGACGCCGTGCAGGCGGTCGGCAAGGTGGCCATCGACCTGCAGCGGCTGCCCGTGGACTTGCTGTCGCTGTCGGGACACAAGCTGCACGCGCCGAAAGGCGTGGGCGCGCTGTACATCCGCAAGGGCACCAAGCTCAACACGTTCATGCTTGGCGGGCACCAGGAGAACAGCCGCCGCGGCGGGACGGAGAACGTGCCGGGCATCGTGGGTTTGGGCAAGGCGTGCGAGCTGGCGGCGCAGCATCTGCCGGACGAGCAGACGCGGGTGGCGCGGCTGCGTGACAAGCTGGAGGCGGGCATTCTCGAACGCTGCCCGGACACGCAGGTCAACGGCGATCGCGTGAACCGCCTGCCGAACACAACCAACATCAGTTTCCGGTTCGTCGAAGGCGAGGCGATCCTCTACCACATGAGCGATGTGGGGATTGCCGCCTCCTCGGGTTCGGCGTGCACCTCCGGCTCTCTGGAGCCCTCCCACGTGATTCGCGCCATGGGCGTGCCTTTCACGGCGGCCCACGGCTCGACCCGGTTCAGCCTGAGCCGCTACAACACCGAGGAGGAGGTTGACTACGCGCTGGAGCAGCTCCCGCCGATCATCAACCGCCTGCGCGCCCTCTCGCCGTTCGTGACGTAGACCGCTGCCTTTACCCCCATTGTCTCCAGGAGGAACGCACGATGATCGCGGAGAAGCTGCAGGAAATCATGAAGAAGGACGGAGTGGTCGCTATTGCCACCCTGGGACCTGATGGGCCCCACCTGGTCAACACGTGGAATAGTTACCTCAGAATATCACAAGATGAACGTCTGTTCATCCCCGCGGGTTACATGCACAAGACGGAGGCCAACATTGCCCACAATACGGATGTCTTGATTACATT
>CAYOBW010000082.1:0-26014 GCA_964402115.1 uncultured Victivallales bacterium | reverse complement strand
CGGCCCCCCCAGCCCCACCCCAGCGCCACGGCGCTGGGGTTTCTGAAGAGCTGGGGTGCACCCGGCAAGCTTGCATCGGCCGGCTGACGGGCGTATAAGAGCACCCATGCCGCGCCGGGGATACCTTTCTGTCCCGCGCCGGCGGAAAGGAAGCGACTATGAGACTGCACGGAGATTCCACGACGGGGGCGCCCCCGCCTCCCCTCCCCCGGCGCCAGCGGCAGGATGGCGGCGGCGCCGGCATCGGCACCATCCTGGCGCGGGCTTCCGCGGCCACGCTCTTCGTCCTGGTGCTGTTGGTGGTGTTGCCCATCTGGATGTGGTTCGCCTGCCGGATCGAGCCGGGCCAGGGCGAGATCGCGATCCTGATCCGCAAGACGGGCGAGCCGTTGCCGTCGGGCGAGATGCTCGCGCTGAAGCCTAACCAGAAGGGCATCCAGCTCGAGGTTCTGCCGGAAGGGCGCTACTTCCCGAAGAACCCCTACACCTGGAGCTGGGAAATAGACAAGATCACGGACATTCCGGGCGGCCGGCTGGGCGTGCAGACCCGCCTCTACGGCCAGGACCTGCCGCCGGGCCAGATCATCGCCGGCCCCAACACGAAGGGCATTCTGCAGGAGGTGCTGCGCCCCGGCAAGTACCGCGTCAACCCCTACGCGTTTCATATCCAGATGTTCGACGCCATCAGCATCCGCCCAGGCTGCGTCGGCGTGATGACGTCGCTGATCGGCCAGGACGTGCTCGACGACAAGCTGCCCGCCGAGCAGCGCAACACGTTCCTGGTCACCAACGCGCTGAAGGGCGTGGTGGGCCAGGTGCTCGACCCCGGCTCGTACTACCTGAACCCGTACGTCTACAACGTGGTCGAGGTGAACCTGCAAAGCCAGCGGTTCGAGCTGAGCGGCGACGACGCCATCAACTTCCTGACCCTGGACGGCTTCACCGTGACCGTGGAAGGCACGCTGGAGTTCGCCCTGCAGCGCGACCACGCCGCGCTGCTCACGCACCGGGTCGGCGACATGGACGACATCGTGAAGAAGATCGTCCTGCCGCGCGCCCGCGGGTTCAGCCGGATCGAGGGCAGCAAGAACCCCGCGATCAACTACATCGTCGGCGAGACCCGGCAGCTCTTCCAGAACAACCTCGAGACGCACCTGCGCGAGCAGTGCCGCACCTGGGGCGTGACGATCAAGTCGGTCCTCATCCGCAACATCAAGGCGCCGGAGGAGATTGCCAGCATCATCCGCGACCGCGAGGTGGCGGTGCAGGACGCGAAGAAGTTCGACCAGCAGACGGAGCAGGCCCGCTCGAAAGCCGAACTGGCCAAGCAGGAGATGCTGGCCGTGCAGAACAAGGCCAAGGTCGAGGCCAACACCACCATGATCCGGGCGATCATCCAGGCGAAGCAGGAAATGGCCGTGAAGCTGACCGCCGCCAAGCAGCAGCTGGAAGTCGCCCGGCTGGAGAACGACGCCGCCGCCTTCCAGGCGCAGGCCATCGAGCGCAAGGCCGAGGCCGAGGGCGCCGTCGTCCGCATGGACAACGAAGCGCAGTCCTCCGTTATCAGCAACCAGGTGGCCGCGTTCGGCTCGGGCCTGGGCTACGCCCGCTATGCGTTCTACCAGCAGGTCGCCCCGCGCATCGGCAGCCTGCTGACGAGCGACGACGCCGACGGGTTCGGCAACATCTTCGCGCCGCTGCTGGGCGGCACGGTGGCGGCCCCGGGCGCCACGTCGGCGGCCGCGATCCTGCGCAGCCCGCCGCCGCCCGCGAAGCCCGTGACCGCCAGGCCCGCGCTGCCGGGCGCGCCGGCGGCCTCCGCCACGCCAGCCACGCCGCGCCCCGCGCCACCCCCGGTCGTTTCACCACCTTTGCCGGCAGCTGAGGCGCAGAAGCAGGAGGTACGGCCATGAAAGATATGCTGCGTGTAGCCTGGATTCCGATCCTGATCGTGGGCGGCTTGTGGTTCGCCTGGGAGTGGGGTTTCTGCCGCTTCTACGTGCCCCCGAACTGCATGGCAGTCGTGACCGCCAAGGCCGGCAAACCCCTGCCGCCGGGACGCATCCTGGCCGGCAAGGGGCAGAAGGGCGTGCAGGAAGATGTGCTGGGCGAAGGGCGCTACTTCCTGAATCCCTGGCTGTTCGAGCACGAGATCCGCCCCGTCGTAACGATTCCGCCCGGCAAGGTGGGCCTGGTCACCGCGAAGGTCGGCGAAGACCTGCCGGAGGGCGAATTCCTGGCCGCACCGGGGCAGAAGGGCATCTGGCGGAACGTTCTCGGGCCGGGCAAGTACCGGCTCAATCCCTGCGGCTACGAGATCGAGACCGTGGACGCCATCAGCATCCCCGTCGGCTACGTCGGGGTGCTGACGTCGCTGTCCGGCAAACCGGCGCCGGAGGGGCAGTTCGCCGGCCCCGGCGAGAAGGGCGTGCGGGCGGACGTGCTGCAGCCGGGCCTCTACTACGCCAACCCGAAGCAGTACAAGATCGACGTGCTGGAAATCGGCGTGAATCAGGTCTCGCTGCTCGGCAGGCTGGGCGGCGCCGTCCTGACCAAGACGATTCCCATGCAAGTGGACGGAGAGGCCCAGGGCGTGCAGATGCTGCAGCAGAACGCCCTTATGGCGCAGAAGAAGGCGCGCGACGACTATGTCGAGAAGTCGTCGCTCTTCAGCAACCAGGCCCGCCGGGCGCCGGCCCAGGCAGCGGCACAGCAGCAGCAGCGGATGCAGGCGCCGAACGCCCAGGCGGAACAGCAGCAGGCGGCGCCCGAGCCATTCGGGCCGCAGGGAGGGGGGCACGCGGCCTCGCCGTCGTTCGTCCTCAACCAGTTCGTGGAGTTTCCCTCCCGGGACGGGTTCGAGATCAACCTCGACATCACCGTGGAATTCGAACTGCTCCCGGAACGGATCGCCTCGATCTTCCGCAGCTACGGGGACCTGCCGGCGGTCATGGAGACAGCCATCATGCCGCAGATCCTGTCCATCTCGCGCCTGAAGGGTTCGGCTTACAAGGCCACGGACTTCATCGTCGGCGAGGGCCGGCTGAAGTTCCAGACGGACCTGACCCAGGAGTTGCAGCGGGCGCTGGAAGAGCGGCAGATCAAGGTGCACAACGCCCTTATCCGGCACGTGGGCGTGCCCGACCAGATCCTGACCCCCATCCAGCAGGCCAGCCTGGCAACCGAGCAGGACCTGACGAACAAGGAGCGGCAGAACACGGCCAAGAAGCAGGCGGAGCTGAACACCGAAACCAGCATGATCGAGCAGAAGAGCCAGGAAGTGCAGCAGGAGACGGAGAAGCTCTGCGCCGAGGTCAAGGCCGACCAGGAGAAGGAAGTCGCCGAACTGGGCGCCACGACGCTCAAGCAGGTGGCGGAGATCGACAACGAAACCGCCGGCGTGCGCGCGCTCCAGACCCTGCAGATGGGCCAGGCGAAGGCCCGCTCCGTCCTGCTGGTGGAAGGCGAGAAGGCCCGCGGCTTCCAGCTCAAGGCGCAGGCGTTCGGCGATCCGCAAGCCTACACGCTCGCGGAGTTCGCCCGCGGCCTCAACCCCAGCCTGCGCATCAACGTCATCCACGCCGGCGAGGGCACGCTCTGGACCGATCTCCAGAAAGCCGGCCTCGGCGACCTCGGCGGCGCGCAGCTGCTGCAGTCGGGCCAGAAGAAGTAGGGGCGGCGCACGTGATCAATGGCGTTGTCTTGAGCAAACTGCAGGTCCTGCGGGAGACGCTGGAGGAACTCCGTTCCCTGGGGCACGTGACGACCGGCCTGCTCGCCGCGGACTGGCGCACGCGCCGCGCCGTGGAGCGCGACCTGCAGATTCTCGTCGAGGTCGTCATTGACATCTGCCACCGCCTGCTGGCGCTCCGCGGAGAAACACCGGCACCCACAAGCGCCGAAGCCGTGCAACGTTGCATCGGGCTGGCCATCCTGACACCGCACGACGCCTATGGACAGATGGTTCAGTTCCGGAACTTCGTCGTGCACCGGTACGAGCGGATCGACGTAACCGTGTTGACCGACATTGTGAGCAACCGGCTCGACGATTTCGACCGGTTCGCGCGGGAGATCGCGGCCTATGCCGAACACCTGCTTGATCCACAAACATGGCGTGCAGCCCTGGCCGGTTTCCCGGCCGTCGCCGCCGCCTGGGTCTTCGGCTCGCAGGCACGCGAGGGGGCGCGCCCTGACAGCGATCTGGATGTGGGAATCCTGTTCGCCGCGGCACCCGCGTTCGACGACTTGCTGCGCCTGCGTGCGTGTCTCCAGATCGCGCTCCGCTTCGAAGCCATCGACCTGGTCGTGCTGAACAACGCCTCTCCCATCTTGCGTTTTGAAGCCGTTTCGGGCCTCAGCGTGTTCGTGCACGATCCGGATAAGGCGGCGGCCTTCGTGTCCCTGACGGCGAGGGAATACGAAGACGAAACGGCACTGAGCCAGCGCTGGTTGCGCAGTCCGGCGGCGTGACATCCCGGGGGGTGCTGGACAAGGCGTGCTGGATCTTACACCGGCAGGCGTCCAACGCATTGTGATGGTAGGTGAAGGCCAATGGACTGCCGGGTTTCAGGGCATGAGCCATCCGGCAGAAGACCGACGCCAGTCCCTCGGTGAAGTGCTCCAAGTCGCGGCCCATTCGCACATTGCCGGTAAGCTCGCCAGGATTCCTTGTTGACTGAGGCTTGAACGCAGCGCGTTTGTCGGGAGCCAAAACAAGACGGCGCAACCATACGTTGCCGACGTCCTGCCCTGTCCAAGGCTTTCGCCTTGGCGCGTCCGGTTGTGGTCTGCTATATGGACGAGGGTGTGGATGCCTCGCGGGGGCTGCAACGGGCAGTCGGCCTGCCGCGAGAAATGGCGAGCAGACTGCCTTGATCATGGACAGCATGCAAAGTGCTTCAACCGCTCCCCGCCGTCGCGCGCGGCCCTGGCAGTGGGCCGGGGTCTCGCTGCTGGTCACGGCGGCCGTCTGGCTGAGCTACTCGTGGCCGCTGCCGCTGCACGTGGTCCGGGGCATCCCGCACACCGCCATCTCCCCGACGCCGCAACGCGTGGTCGGCATGTCTCCCGGCGATCACCTGCAGCTGCTCTACCACTTCTGGCTGGCGGGCGACATGCTGCGCGGCGAAACCCCCTGGTTCCACAACCTTTACGAATTCAATCTCGGCGATGACGCAGCCACGCGCCGCGTCGGCCCCTACTACTTTCCCTTCTCGTTCCTTTACTGGGCGGGCGAGAGCCTGGGCGGTCGCGCGTTCGGCTGGAACTTCGCGGGCTTCCTGACCCTGTGGGGCGCCTACCTGCTGACCGCCCTGCTCGTGCGCCGACACACGACCTCGGACGGCCTGGCCTGGGCCGCCGCCCTGCCGGGCATCGCCCTGCCCTTCCACTGGATCAGCCTGCTCGGCGGCAGCCCGCTCGGCTTCGCCCTGCTGTGGTGCCCCGCCCTGCTCTACGGCCTCGACCGCGCCGTGCGCGACCGCTGCGTCGGCGGTGGCGTGCTGGCGGGGCTGGCGTTGCTCTTCGCCTCCTGGACCGACTCGCACGTCTTCTTCTTCTGCACGCTGGCGGCGCCGGCCTGGGCCCTGCTGCTCGTGGCGCAGCGCGAGCGGTTCCGCCCTTGGAGCCGCACGCTGCGCGACGTGATCTTGCCCCTCCTGCCCGTCGCGGCGCTGGGCGGCGTGGCGCTCCTGATCAACGCCCTCTTCATGTCGCAGTCGGCAACGGACCTGCTCGCCGACGGCGGGCGCCGGACCGAGGAAGCCATGCTGTTCGCCCCGCACGCGCGCGGGCTGATCCGGCACCTGGCCGACGGCTCGTCGAGCCAGGTCTACCTCGGCTGGAGCGTCCTGCTCGTCGCCGCCGTGGCGCTGGCGGGCGCGCTGGTGCGCGCCGTGCAGCCGGCCGCGACCGGGACGGACACCGACGCGCCCGGCCCCGCGGAAGCGGGCCAGCCGCGGTGGGGCGCGCTGGGCCGCGGCCTGGCGACGGCCTGGCAGCCCGGGCGGCGGGCGGACACGCTGCTGGTCCTGTTCCTGCTGGCCGCGCTGGCTGTCGTCTGCGTGCTGGCGCTGGGACCGCGCGGCCCGTGGCACGGGCTCGCCTTCCGCGCCATCCGCAAGCTCATCCCGCCCTACACGATGATCCGTCAGAGCGCGAAAATCTTCTGCCTCGCGCCGGCGCTCCTCGCCCTGCTCGCCGGCTGGGCGTGGAACAGCCTGGCCGCACAGGGCCGGCGCCGCTGGGTGCTGGGCCTGCTCCCGGCCTGGGGCCTTGTGCTGCTGGCCGAGTACCGCCAGCCCCTGCGCCCCGCGGTCTGCCTGCTCGACCGTGAACAGCCCGCCTATGCCGCCCTCGCACGCGACGCCGCCGCACGGGGAATCGCCCCGCGGGCGCTCGTGGCGCCCCTCTGGCCGGGCGATTCGCACTGGACCTCGCTCTACCAGTTCCACGCCAGCCAGTACCGGGTGCGCATGGTCAACGGCTATCAGCCGTTCGTCAGCCGCGCCTACCGCACCAACGTCTTCGACCGGCTGGAAAGCGTGAACAAGGGCCACCTGGACGACGCGCAGCTGGCCTGGCTGGCGACCGCCGGCGTCAGCCACGTAGTCCTGTACGAGAACGCATTCCCCGAGAAGGTGAGCCCCTTCCCCGTCGGCGACACGCTGCGGCGGCTGCTGCTTCACCCGCGCCTGCGCCTGCTGGAGCAGAGCGGCGGCGTGTGGACGTTCCGGATCGAGTCCACGCCCCGCCCGGCGGCCGAGCTGGCGACGCAATCAGCCCCGCCCCTGCCGCTGCTCTTCCCAACGCGCTTCTGGGAGGCCGAACGCCTGCCCACCAACGGCGTCGGCGTAATCGAGGACGCGGCCGCAAGCAGCGGGCGGGCGCTGCGCCTGACCCCCGGCGCGGGGCGTTTGCCCGCGGGCGGCGTGGCCGCCGTGCGCGACCCGCGCCTGCTGTGGCTGGTGCGCGTGCGCGGCGAGGGACGGCTCGTGGTCGCCACGCTCGAGAACGGCACGCCCACCGGCGCGCGGGCGGCGGCGATCGCGACCCCTGACTGGCAGTGGCTGCGCCTGCCCGTCTCGCAGCAGCAGCCCTACGGCCTGCTGGCCGCCTCGCTGGGCGTCACCGCCGGCGCCGTGGACGTGGACCTCGCCCTGCTGGCGGGCGGCCCGTGGGACTTTCTCGCGCCCGGCGCAGCCGTCTGCCTCCCGGCCGCGTCGTTCTTCCATGCCGGCTACACCGACCCCGTCACGCAGAACGTCGTCCTGCGCCCCGTGCACGATCCCGACGACGTCGTGTTCTACGGCTGGCGCTTCCCCCTCGAGCCGGGCCGCTACCGCGTCACGCTCGGCTGCACGACCCCCGCCCCGGCGGGCACGCTCCTCGGCACGCTCGAGTGCGATGACCGGCTGGGGCGCACGATCATTGCTCCCGTCCATGCGGGTGAGCCGGCCACGGGCACCTTCGAGAACGCCTCCGGGCTCCCCCTGCGCATCGGCCTGCGCTACGCCGGCACGGCGCCGCTGGCCATCGCCGACGTCACCCTGTCACGCCTGGAGTAACGCACGCGCCCGTGAAAAAGCACCTGCCCACGATCCTGAAGGCGTGCGTCACCCTGGCGCTGCTGGCCGTGATCTTCCACGCCATCCACCCGCGGGAGATCATCCAGCGCGTGCGGCAGGCGGCGCCGGGCTGGATGGTGGCAACGTTCCTGCTGTCGCTCGTGTCGCCCGTCCTGGTGGCGTTCAAGTGGCGGATCCTGCTGCGGCGGGCCGGGGTGCGGGCGCCGGTGCTGACGCTGCTGAACATCGTGCTGATGTCCGGCTTCATCGGCACCTTTCTCCCCAGCAACCTCGGCGTCGACGCGCTGCGGATGTACGCCCTGCACCGGCGCGGGATCAACGTCGCCGCCAACGCCAGCTCGCTGCTCTGCGAACGGCTGCTGGGCGTGCTCGCGCTGGTGGGCTTCGCGCTCGTCGCCGTGCTGCCCGCCTGGCACACGCTGGGCCAGCACGCCGTGCTCGTGCAGGTGGCGGTGCTGTCGGCCGGGCTGATCGGCCTGATCCTGCTGTTCCTCTCCGAGCGCTGGTTCGACTGGGGCCGGCGCCTGCTGGCCGCCACGCTGAACACCCTGTTCCGGGCCGACAGCCGCTTCGCGGCCTGCCGCGCCGTCAACCGCGTGACCCTGAAGGTCGTGGCCAGCCTCGGCGATATCCACGCCACCCTGCGCGGGCAGTTCTCGCACCCCGCCACGCTGCTCCCCGTGGCGGCGCTGACGCTGGCCGTGCAGTTCCTGCGCATCGTCCAGGTACACCTGCTCTTCCGCAGCGTCGGCACGGCGGTGCCGTGGGCGCAGGAGCTGACGTTCGTGCCCATCATCCTGCTGCTGTCCCTGCTCCCCATTGCCGTCTTCGGCATCGGCATCAAGGAGGGCGCGTTCCTCTATTTCTTCAAGCAGGTCGGCGTGGACCCGGCCGTGACGCTGGCCGTGGCCTTCTACACGTACGTGCTCCAGATCATGATCATCATCCCCGGCTCGCTCGTCTTCCTCTACGAACGCCGCGCCGGCCAGCGCAACCAGCCCGCCGCCGATCCTCTCTCCCCCTCACAATCTTAAGAGATGGGGGGGAGGCTCCCGCCTGCGTAGCGGCTGCGCCATTGACAGCGCCAGCCCCTCTGGCTTACCGTCTTTGTCACGGTCACAGGACGAACGCCGGGTGGCGAGAAACCACCGGCAGGAGGAGTGTCTGCCATGAGGAACCACGCACTGGGATGGGCGGCCGGGTTGCTGGCCGGAACGGCGGCCGCGTTTGGCGCCGTGGAACTGCAGACGGGAGTGCGCCTGACCGTGGGCGACAAGCCCCTCGACGACGAAGCGGGCATCGGCCACCTGGTGCCTGCCGTCGCGGACTGGAACGGCGACGGCCGGAAGGACCTGATCGTCGGCGCCTTCACCGGCAATCCCGGCAACGTCCGGCTCTACCTCAACAGCGGCACGGACGCCGCACCGAGTTTCACCGGCTTCACCTGCCTGGAAGCGGCCGGCAAGCCCATCCGCCTGAGCGGTGGCTGATGCGTGGGCGCTTATCCACAGGTTGTGGATTGGAATCAAGACGGGAAGCTCGACCTGGTAGCCGGTGACACGGAAGGCAACGTGTGGTTCTTCCGCAACGGGGGCACGAGCAACGC
This sequence comes from uncultured Victivallales bacterium, assembly GCA_964402115.1. Classification (GTDB taxonomy): domain Bacteria; phylum Verrucomicrobiota; class Kiritimatiellia; order UBA8416; family CAYOBW01; genus CAYOBW01. The sequence goes on along the minus strand of CAYOBW010000082.1, from coordinate 16,822 downwards.
GCCCGCCCTGCAGGCAGGCGTCAAGCTCGCCGCGGGCGGCAAGACGATCACAGGCACGCGCCCCGAGTACAAGCGGGACGCCAGCGGCCAGTATCGCCTTGAGCCAAAGTCCGGCGAGCTGATGGGCATCTACTCGAAGCTCCACGTGGCGGACGCCGACGGCGACGGGTTGCTGGATATCCTGGTCGGGCAGGACAGCCCGGGGGACCCCGCCGCGAATGTGGTCTTCTACCGCAATACCGGCACGGCGCGCGAACCCGTGCTGGCGGCCCCCATGCCCCTGGGCGCGCCCATCGCGGGCGTTTCGCGTCCGTCGCCTTACCTCTGCGACTGGGACGGTGACGGCAAGCGGGACCTGCTGCTGGGCACGGAACGGGCCCAGGTGCTGTTCCTGCGCAACACCGGCACCGAAAAGCAGCCGGCCTATGCCGCGCCGGAGCAGATCGCCCTGCCCGGTTTCGACACGGCCTGCTATCGCTGCCGCATTGCCGTCGCGGACTGGAACAACGACGGCAAGCCGGACCTGCTGATCGGCAACCGGACCGGCGACCGCACCGGCCGCGAACGCGGCGGCTCCGTCTGGCTATTCCTGCGGAAGTAAGGGCACGGTCCGCCCCCCTATTTTCCCGGGGCGGTCGCCTGTTCGCGATAGATTTCCGTGATCTCGCGGAAGGGCACGGCGTAGTAGCCCTCGTACACCCGCCCCTCCCGCAGGGTTCGGTAGAACGCCCGGGCCGGCCCGTCGTGGGCCGGGTGCCGCGAGTTCTCGTTCAGGATGTAGAGGTCGCTGCTGAATCCGGCCAAACGGTCCGGCGCCGCCGCGGCGGCGATCAGGCCGGCGCCGGCGCGGTTGCGCCCTGCCGGGAGAGGCATGTTCTTCGCCGCATCGTCGTAGCCGGGATAGCCGCCCCGCGGCGTGGCGCCGTAGTCCCACGCCACGACGACCAGGTTCCAGGCGACAGGCCTGTCGCCCGCGTTGCGCGCAATCACCCACCGGCGCAAGGTCTCCGCGCCGAAACCGGGCTGCTCCCAATCCTCGCCGTTGCGCGCACCATGGCAGAAGCCGCTCCACGTATCCTGCACGGCGCCGGCAAAAGGCGCCGCGAGCTCCTCGCCGGGCTGCAGCCCCACGCGATACAGCCCGCGCGGAAACAGCGCGGCCAGTTCCGGCAGCGACTCGCCCTGGTCGCGCTTCGCGTAGACGTCATACACCGCCAGGCGCCCGCCCGGGATAGCCTCGTGCAGAAAGGCCCCGAGGTCGCGCGCCTCCCCGGGCGTGAACACCGGGGTCCGCGCCGGATCGTACATGCGCAGGACCAGCGCCGGAACCAGTTCCACGGTCCGCGGACAAACCGCGCGCCACCAGCCGAAGACGCGACGGATGTCGGCAACCGGCAACTCCTTGTGGTAGATCAGGTACAGGCGGTTCGCCCCATACGCGCCGGTCAGCAGCCCCGCCGCGCGCGCGACTTCCTGGCTGGAGGGCGGCGGCGTCGCCGCAAAGTCGGGGCCGAAATACCCCTTTTGCGTGAAGTCGCCAAGCGAGGCGTGCACCCAATAGGAGCGCTCCCGCACGGCCGGCACGGACGCTCCACCCGCCCACGCAGCCGGCAGAATCTGCGCGGCCAGCATCGCGATCGCCACCTGTTGGCCAATCCGTGGCATGGTTGTTGGTTCCCTTGGCGAGCCCGACCTCGATGGAAGCATCCGTTGCGCGAATCTATGGCAGGCAGAGTGGGGATACAAGGTGTTTCCGCGCCCCTGATCCTCGGCCAGGCGGAACGGCGCTCGCAGCGCAGGCGCGTCACACGCACAGCCCACGCGGCTCGCCCTTCATGGCGGTATCCATACGGGTTGCCTGGCATGGGCACCGGGCGAGCGTCCTCGCGAGCCGCTGACGGATGGAAAGGACAGATTGGGCAGTATGTCGACGAGCACTCCCGCAGAACGGGGCACTCCCTCGGCACTTGACACGCGGCATGGGAAACGTGGATTGTCGGGCGATGGGAGAAACCTTTCCAACATCGTCCGACCATAGCGGAGGTGGAGACCATGCGATTCGGCATTGACACGTGGGCCTGGGCGTTACCGGTTGACGACAGCAATCTGGACGGGTTCCTGGAGTGGGCCGCGGCGCTCGAGATGCCCGGGGACCGTCCCCTCATCGAGGTGTACGCCTCCCCGGATCCCGGCGACCTGGGTTTCGCCGGCGTCATCCGGGAGAAGGCGCGGGCGCACGGCTTCGGCGTGGTGGCCTGCGGCTTCAACCCGTACCTGCTGGGGCAGGGCCGGCCCAGCCCGCATCTCGTGAGCCCGGACGCGGAGGAGCGCCGGGCGGCGGCGGCGCGCGCCTGCGCGTTCGTCGACTACGCCGCGGCCGTGGCGGTCGACGGCGATCCCGGCATCCTCAGCGGGCCCTGGCACACGCGCCACAGGTACTTCTCCGGTGTCGGGCTTTCGGCGCAGGAACGCGACTGGCTCGTGGAGGGCCTCCGCCGCATTGCCGCCCGGGCCGCGGAGAAAGGGGTCTACGCCGGCTTCGAGGTGTTGAACCGCTTCGAGACGTATGTGCTGAATACGGTGGACGACGCGCTGGGGGTCATCCGCGAGGTCGGCAGTTCGCACCTCGGCATCAACTGGGATGCCAGCCACGCGCACATCGACGAGGCGGAGGACGTGGTGTCCAGCCTGCGCAGGGCGGTGCAGAGCGGACACCTGTTTCACGTCCATTTCAGCGAGAATCACCGGGGCGAGTACGGCACCGGCCAAATCGGCCCGCGAACCGGGGCTATGCTGAGCGTGCTGCGCGCGGCGGACTATCGGCGCGGCATCGTGCCCGAGTTGTTCTGCGAGGGCATGGATAGCGCCGTGCACAAGTGGCTCCATCGCGAGGGCGATGCCACCAGCGCAGCCAGGCGGACCATGCGGTACCTGGCGGACTGCCTGCGGAGCGGCGCGGCATGAGAAACGACCTTGGTCGCCGCCGGTTCATGCAAGGCGCGGTGTTGTCAGGAATCGGCCTGGGGCTGGGCAGCGGGCCCTCCGCGCGCGCGGCGCGGGCTCTGTCGGCCAACGAAAAGCTCAACCTGGGCATCGTCGGGGTGGCCAACCGCGGCGCGGCCAACCTGCACGGCGTGGCCGGCGAGAACATCGTGGCGCTGTGCGACGTCGACGATGCGCTCCTCGCGGCTGCCGCGGCCAGGTTCCCGCGGGCCGCGCGCTATGACGACTTCCGGCGGCTCCTCGACCGGAGCGACCTCGATGCCATCGTCTGTTCGACGCCCGACCACACCCACGCCGTGGTCGCGGCCATGGCGCTGCGCAGCGGCCGGCACGTCTACTGCGAGAAGCCGCTGACACGCACCGTTTCCGAGTGCCGCATCGTGCGCGAGGCCGCGCGCGCGGCCGGGGTCGCGACGCAGATGGGGACGCAGATCCACGCCGACCCGAACTACCGCCGCGTCGTCGAGCTCGTGCAGGCCGGCGCGGTCGGGCCGATCGCCGAGGTGCACGTGTGGTCCGCCGCGAGCTACGGCCGCGTGACGCGCCCCGCCGCGACGCCGCCGGTGCCGGCGGGGCTGCACTACGACCTGTGGCTCGGGCCGGTCGACGCGCGGCCGTATCACCCGGAATACCTGCCGGGGAGGTGGCGGAACTGGTGGGCGTTCGGCGGCGGTTCGCTGGGCGATTTCGGTTGCCACTACCTGGACCTGCCGCACTGGGCGCTGGGCCTGCGCGACTGCGTGTCGGTCGAGGTCGTCGACGGCCCGCCCGCGGACGCGGAGTCCGTGCCGCCGTGGCTGGTGCTGCGCTACCAGTACCCCGCGCGCGGCGACAAGCCGGCCGTGCGCCTGACGTGGTATCACGGCGGCAGGCAGCCGGAGCTGCTGAAGTCGATCCTGCCCGGGGCCAGGCGGCAGGGGGACGCGGAGAAGCAGCCGCCCTGGGATAGCGGCGTGCTCTTCGTCGGCGCGCAGGGGATGCTGCTGGCGGACTACACACGCTACCTGCTGCTGCCGCAGGAGCGGTTCGCCAGCTTCGTGCCGCCGAAGCCGTCCATCCCGGACTCCATCGGCCACCACAGGGAATGGCTCGATGCCTGCAAGCGCGGCGGGCCGACGACGTGCAATTTCGACTATGCCGGCGCGCTGACGGAGACCGTGCTGCTCGGCAACGTCGCCCACCGCGCCGGCGCGAAGCTCGAGTGGGATGACAAGGCCCTGCGCGCAACGAACACCGCCAAGGCGGAGGCGTTCGTGCAGCACAGTTATCGCGAGGGGTGGAAAATCTAACGCAAGGGGAGTCCTGATCATGCCTACACGACTGTTGCCGGTTCTCATCGTCGCCGCGCTCGCGGCGGGCGCTCACGCCCAGAACAACACGCCGCCGCCGGGCTTCACGGCGCTCTTCAACGGGAAGGATCTGTCCGGCTGGTACGGCTGGGGGACGCAGGATCCGACCGACCTCAGGAAGATGACGCCCGAAGCGCGGGCGGCCTACATCCGGCAATCCGTCGAGGGCGGGGTGGGCGGCCAGGCCGGCACGGAACACATCAACGCGCACTGGAAGGTCGAGGACGGGCAGCTCGTCAACGACGGCCGCGGGCTCTACCTGACAACGGAGAAGGATTACGGCGACTTCGAGCTGTGGGTCGAGTACAAGGCGCTGCCCGACGGCGACAGCGGCGTCTACCTCCGCGGCGTGCCGCAGGTGCAGATCTGGGACAGCACCAAGGGCGATCCGCGCAAGCTGGGGCAGGACAAGGGCTCCGGCGGCCTCTGGAACAACAGCGCCGGCGCACCGGGGAAGGATCCGTCGAAGCGCATGGACAAGCCCTTCGGCGAGTGGAACAGCTTCAAGATCACGATGGTCGGCGAGCGCGTAACGGTGATCTTCAACGGCGAGAAAGTGGTCGACAACGCGGTCATGGAGAACTACTTCGCCCGCGCCGCGTTCCAGAAGGCCAGGCAGTCCGGCGAGCTGACGGATGCGAATGCCCTGCAGGATCCGATCTTCGCCAGGGGGCCGATCCAGCTTCAGACCCACGGCAGCGAGATCCGCTGGCGCAACGTCTGCATCCGCGAGATCGGCGCGGACGAGGCGAACACGATCCTGGCCGCGGGCGAGGAAGGCTTCGCGCGGCTCGACAACGGCAAGGACCTCTCCAACTGGCAGGGCGCGGTCGACAGCTACGAGGTGCAGGACGGCTGCATCATGTGCAGGCCCGGCAAGGGCGGCGACCTGCTGAGCAAGGAGGCGTTCGGCGACATGGTGCTGCGCTTCGAGTTCAAGCTGCCGCGCGCCGGCAACAACGGCATCGCGATCCGCACGCCCCCGACCGGCGGCTCGGCGTCGCAGGGCCTCGAGATCCAGGTGATCGACAACGACGGCTACAACGCGACGTCCAAGACGCCGCTGAAGAGCTACCAGTATCACGGCTCGATCTACCACTGCGTCGGCGCGAAGCCCGGCTACCTGCGCGCGCCCGGCGTGTGGAACACCGAGGAGATCCGCGTCGAGGGCCAGCGGATCCGGGTGACGCTCAACGGCACGAAGATCCTCGACGCCGACCTCGACAAGATCGACCGCAGCAAGCTTCCCGCCGTGCCGCAGGGGCTCGATCGCAAGACCGGCCACATCGGCTTCGCCGGCCACAACGATCCCGTCGCGTTCCGCAACTTCCGCGTGAAGAAACCCTGATCTGGCGGGCTGCGGGCAAACACCCCTGCAAGACGCGCTCGTCATCCTGAGCGCAGCGAAGGATCTCAGCGCCGCGCCCGGGAATGGACTTCAGGAGCATGGACGTCACGGCCCGGCGCCGGGGTTGGCAGCCGCCGGTTCGACGGCAACCACCGTCACCGGGCCGAGCAGGCCGGATGCTACCAGCGGCGTGTCCTTCCGGTAATGCCGGCAGGAGGTGAAAGTGTAGCGGCCCGACGCGCGCGGGCCGCCGGATGTGAACCACGCGGGCCATTCGAGCAACGTTTCGGCATCCTTCCACTTCCCGTCGAGGGGAAGCTGTTCGTCGCCGATCATCCGGTTGATCCAAAGGTTGACGACGTCGATTTCGAGGCGGTTCTCCCCGGCGCGCACCGCCGCGGAAAGGTCCACGCGATAGGGCGGCTTCCAGGCGATGCCGCAGTCCTTCCCGTTGAGCCGCACCCTCGCCAGCACCTCGACCGCGCCCAGGTCGAGGAACAGGGCGCCGCCAGGGGCCAGGGCCGGGGGTTCTGGAAGGTCAAAGTTCTTACGATAGATCGCCGTGCCGGAGTAGTAACGAACGGCGGAATCGGCGTGCTTGCTCCAGTCGGTCAGCTCTTTGAACTCCAGCTGCTTGTCCGGACCGCCCCACTTCGCGTCGAAGGCGACGACCCACGGGCCTGCGAGCTCCATGACCCGCCTCACGGCCGGCAGGTTCCGGCCTGAAACCCAAACGCTTGACGCTGGAACCGCTTCCCGGAATACGACGAACCAGCTCTGCATCGGCTCGAAGCGGAGGGGCACATGCGTCCGCCCGCCCGCTTCGGAAAACTCCGGCAGCGCCCGGATCGCGCCGGTCTCCGGATCCCACAGCTCGGGACGTTTGCCGGACACCCGGAAGGTGCACGTGGCAGCGACCGCTTGATTCCGCGGGTGCGACACGTAATAAATATCCGCCTCGCCGGACCGCCGATGGATGTAGCGCAGCCCCTCGCCCTCGAAGTCGGGCGGCAGCTTGTCCTGGACGAAAACGCCGGCCAGCGCCTGGCCGGACACCACGCGCCCGGAATCCCACAGCGCGGCGGCGATCGCTTCGACCTCCGCATCGCAGCGGGGGAAGTCGGTCAGACCGGGCGTGCCCCGGGGCCGTTTGCCGCCGACGACGCGCGCGCCGCCGTCCACCAGTTCGCGAATCTTGCGGGCCAGCGGCAGGGTCATGCGCTCGGCGTCGGGCAGCTGCAGGTAGCGGTAGCTCGTTCCGGACGGCAGGACCAGCCGGCCATCCTTCACCGTCATCCGGAGCACGATCTCGGACGAGCAGTAATCGAAATCGTAGCCCGCGGGCACGTCCGCCTTCAGGTCGTTGACGTTCAACGGCGCGCCCTCTCCCGCCCAGCAGGCAACATCCGCCACAAACGTGCCCTGCTGCAGGAGATGCTGGCACCGCGCGAGATAGTCCATCCACGGCCGGCTGTAGTCGAACCACGTGTTGTGCCGCTGAACGTGCTCGCCCCACTTCCGGTGGGTCAGGCCGGGAACCATGCCGTCGTAGGCCTGGTGCGCGGACAGGTGGAAGATGACCCGGTTGAGCCCGTCGCAGTACTTCCCGTCGCCCATCGCCTTGAGGAGGAACGGGTGGTCGCGCCACCCGCGGTCCGACGTGAACGACTCCGCGCCGATGACCGGCTTGCCGTAGGTGTGCGCCGCGGAAGCCATGACCTTGGTGGACGCCTCGTAGCCGCCCGGTGTCGGTAACTGGCCGTCGCCCTTCGCCCAGAACTCGCTGATGGGAAGATCGCAAACGCCGGCATACGACAGGTTGTCGATGCACAGGCGGCCGTAGGCCTCGATGGAGAGCTTCATGCCGTGCCGCTGCGCCAGTTCCCGCAAACGGCCCGCGTAGTTGTCCCGGATCATTTCGCTCACGGTCGCCCGCATGTCCCAGAGGAACCGCTCGGACAGCGCGGCGCTGCCGACCACCCTGCCGGCCAGGACCGGCAGCCAGGGGCGCAGGTCGTACCCGCGCCGCGCGCGGAACTCGGCGGGGAACGTGGCGGTCCAGTTCTGGCCCCCGGCCTCCCAGCTGTCGATGTGCACGTGGGTCAGCGCGCGGCCGGCCGCGGCGCCGGCGCCGTCGAAGACCTGCTTGAGGAAAGCGCCGTAATGCGCGTCGATGCCGGCCTTACCCAGCCGGTCGCACTCCAGCCCGACGGCAGCCTGCGGACAAGGCCGGGTCATCTTGAAGTTGGACGCGTGGCCGCAGCGGAGAATCGTCCACCGGCCGGGCGGCGCATCCCATGCCAAGCGGCCGTCCTTGCCCATGCGCTCGGTCAGATCCACCACCTGCTCTGGCGGCGTCACGGCAGCGGGCGGCAGCGCGGGCGTGCCCCCCTGGCGCGGCAGCTGCCAGCCGGTTCCATCCTTCAGCGTGAGGTCCCGGATACGGTACGCACGCGCCTGCGGCGAGCCCGGCACGGGAATCGCGACCACGGCCACGTCCCGGTATGAGTCGAGCGTTTCGATCGCCCGGCGGACCTTCGCATCGATCTCGGCGCCCGGCCTCAGCCACGCCGCCGACAGATTGCCCTTGTCGACCGCCGGCGGAGGAACAACGACGTCGACCTTCCGCCCACCATCGACCTCCAGCTCGCTCCAGCAGAGCTTCTGCATGGAGTTGTCGGGCGTGATGTGCGGGCCGCCGCTTCCGTAGCCGAAGTCGACGGACAGATCGAACGTCAGGCCCAGCCGCTCGCATTCCTTCACCGCCCACTGCATGCAGTCGTGCCACTGCGGGCTGAGCGCCTTCACCGGGCCGTCGGGCGCCCACCACGGCCCGCTCACCTCCATCCACAGCACGCCCCCGATGCCCACGTGCTGCATGGCCTCGAGGTCCGCCGTGATCCCCTCTTTGCTGATGTTGCCGTTGATCCAGAACCAGAAAACCCACGGCCGGGCCGAGGCCGGCGGCGCCGCGAATCCCTCGGCAAGCTTGTCCTCGGCGAGCGCGGCGCCCGAGATCGCGCACAGCGCCGCCAGCAGCAGCGTCCCCAGTGTTTTCATGGCACTCCTCGCGTGAATGGGCCCGGCCGACGCACGGCACGCCGGTACACTGCCCGCACCCCGGGTGCGTGTCAAATACATCATCGGCGTTTCGCAGTTTGCCCGCCACGCCTGACATGGTATGCTCCGTCACGTGAAATGCGTGAATGACAGCCTGGCCAAGTACGAGATCTGGGCCCGCGGGGACAAGGTGTACCCGCTGCCCAAGGCGGTTGGCATTCCACGCTTCGGGGCGCGCAAGTTCCACTCCTACGCCGCATTCAATGCCTGGAAGCGCGCTTTGATCGAGCAAATCGCCGCTCAGGGGGGCGTAAAATGGACGAGGTGATCACCCGCTTCAACACCGCCCATGTTCGCTACCTGCTGATCGGCGGTCAAGCCGTGCGACTCGAGGGGATGCCCCGGTTCTCGATGGATTGGGACCTCTACATTCCGCCGCGCGATGAATCCAATATGGCCCGCATCAACGCGCTTCTGGAGGACGCGCTCGATCTGCCCCTGCTCCCCCTGGGAACTCGTGGCGAGAACGCCATCCAGACCTATCAGACGCCGTGGGGCATCCTCCAGTTCCACCTCGGTGGTCCGGGGCTCCCTCCTTTCGACGAGGCTGAGCGGGATGCCGTCGAGCACCACACGGAATACGGCACACCCGTGCACTGCCTCAACGCCCGCCGGTTGCTTGCGTGCAAGCGTTGCGTGAACCGCCCTGAGGATCAGGGCGACATCCATTTCCTGGAGGCCAAGGCGCGCCTGGGGAAGTTGTAGGCGACGGCGCTGCCTTTTCGCCTGGGAACAGGGGGCCAAGGGATGTCGATACCGATCCCGATAGCGACCCCGACGACCTCGCTCCTCCCGCCATCCCTTCTCTCAGAAGTCCTCATCCTCGCCCGCTAACGCCCGCCGTCACGGTGCCGAGCTCGCGAGGCTACCGCGGCGAGGTTGGCGCCCCGTCGATCCTTCCGTTTCCCATGCGCACTTCCGCAGCGCAAGAGCGGACCCCACTGGGATCCTTCCCAATCGTCAACCGTTCTCGTCGCCGCTCTCGTCAACCGCCGCTTCCTCGGCCCGGTGAACGAGAACGGCGACGAGAACGGAATACGAGTTCCTCCGGTCGTTCCTCTCTCTCTTCTCCGCCAACTTCCGTCCTGTGGACGTCCATGTCGGAAGTCACGGGCCCGGGGCGACCGGGGCGTCTACGGAGGGGGGTGAACGGTTGACATGTGCCGCGAAGCTGTTACGGTTCGGGCCGCGTCAGGCCGGAGCCGGCGGCTGCGGCCGATAGCGGGGGAGAACGTATGCGCGTTTCGCTTTGGTGGCCGTTTTTGGCACTGCTCGGCACATGGGCGACCCCCGCCGCACGGGCCGGCGTGGATGTGCCCTACATCGGTCACGAGGTGACGCACGTCGTCTACAGCCACGCCAATCCGCAGGCACTGGCGGTCGAATTCCGCGTGAAGCGGCCGGACCAGGACTGGACCGTGCGGCACGCCGGGCTGACGTCCGTGAGCGGCCAGATCCGCGACGACCACCTGGCCCACGGCGCACACGGCTACGAAATCCGCGAGCAGGTGCGCGAACCGAACCCCGCGGACCCCGAACAATTCATCACCGTTTGGCGGAACGCGGGATCGGCGACGGCGACCGTGGATGGCCGGCAGGTCGGCGGCACGCTGCACTATGACGAGACCTTCGCGACAACCACGACGGTGGCGCGAACCGTCAGCGTGCCGGAGGGCCTGGCGCTGAGCATCGGCCCGGCGACGATCAAGGCGACGCCGGACGTGAACATCGAGGTGAGCGGCGACATCGCCATCGACCCGCGCGCGGTCGTGGACCCGAACATCATCCTCCAGTCCCACGCCTTCCATCTCGACACTCCGGGGCGGGCCAACCTGATCTTTCTCCCGGCAACGGCGGGGTCTTCCATCACCGGCGGGACGAATCTCTACGCGGAGTTCTACCACAACGACTTCACGCTGCCGGACTGCGGCCGCGACGCGCGGATTGCCGTGGTGGCGGACGACGTAAGCCTGTCGGGGCTGCGGAACGTCACCCTGATCCCGAACTGCACCACGCTCACGCTGGCCGGCATGAGCAACATCTGGCTGGAGCTGGCCGCCGTGGACGGCGCCGTGGCGATTGACCACAGCGCGATCCGGTTCACCGGCTTCTCGCAGCCCACGCACGCGGACAACCGCTTCGACTTCGACGCCGTGACGTGGAGTGACGGCACGCCCGAGTTCCACCGCCCCGTCACGCTGAAGCAGTGCGACTTCCAGGCGGGCGTCCGCGTCGTCAACACCACGCTCGCCGCCGGGGACACCGCCTTCGGCAGCCTGACGCTGGAGAAGGCCGCGGCCGGCACCAGGATCGAGCGCTGCTTCGTGCGGGGCGTCACCGCCGTTTACGCGGGCGCGCCGGAGCTCCGCGACTGCGAATGCGCGGGGACGGTCATCCTTTACAACCGCTCCGCGGCGCAGCTCGAGCGCAACATCCTGCTGGACGGGGTGCTCTTCGCCAACGCAACGGCCGACCCGGACTACTTCCCGATGTGGCACACGGCCGTCAGCCCGAGCCCGGTCATCCGGGACAACAGCTTCCTGGGCGAGCGCGCCTTCGAGTGGTCCGCCGCCGTGCCGGCGCTGCAGGCCCGCGTCGAGATCGGCCCGAATTACTACGGCGACCCGGGCGGGCTGCGCAGCGGCTCGCACGGCAACGAGTATCTCGGCTGGGAGCACGCGCACGAAGGCGCCTGGCTGGTCGGGGACAGCGGCACGCGCCTGCAGCTCGCGCCGCAGCAGCCCGCGGGCAGGAACACCCGGCAGGATCGGAACGTGTTCCCGCGGTTCTGGCTGAACGGCTGGATTGCGGGGCAGAACACGATCCGCCACCACGGCGACGGCGTGAACACGGAGCTGATGCAGGGGCGCGACACCCTGCTCAGCGTGGAGCTGCTCACCTCCGACGCCGACATCCGCAACGTCAAGGTCTACGCCGAGTGCGCCGGACAGCGGTTCGAGGCGAAGTTCAGCGGCCCCCTGCAGCGCGACCTCGCCGCGGTCCGGCCGGAGTCCATCTGGATGGGCATGGGCCGCACCTTCGACATCGTCGTGCCGTGGCTGGGGCAGGCGACGCTGCCGGTGAGCGTCTACGCGGACCTCACCCGCGTCACCGGCTTCGCCGCGGCGGTCACCCCGACGAACCCCGCGGCGCTGTTCTCGACGACCTTCCGCTACACGCTCGAGCCGCCCACGCGCGACCTGACGATCAGCGTGGTGCCGGTCAAGCTCGCGGGCCTGCTTTTCTCCTCCGGCCCGCCGGGCGCGGGCGCCGTGGCGCAGGTGCTCAAGAAGAGCCTGCCGGCCATGTTCCCCATCCCCGCCGACCGCGTCCAGGTGCGCGTGGACCCGCCGGTGACGGTGCCCTCCAGCGGCGAGTGGGTTTCCGCGCTGCCCCTGATGTACAAGATCTCGGCCGTGCTGGCCGGCCGGAACACCGTCTGCGGCGCCTTTCTCGGCAACCCGACCTACAAGCCGGCCGACTTCACGGTGGCCATCCTGCCCGAGAAGTCGCTGCACGTGCTGTTCGGCTGGGGCAAGGCGGACGGCGCCAACACGAAGATCTTCCGCGACATCGTCCTGGTGGATGAGCGCAACCCCTCGGCGGTCGTCCACGAGTTGGGCCACGCCATGGGCCTGTACCAGGGCCAGGAGCAGTACGACCTCTACCCGCCTTCCGGGCGGCGAATCGAGGCCGTCACCGCCTTCTGGACCGACTCCGCCGCGCCCGCGGGCAAGTTCAACGCGTTCAACCACGCCCTGCATTTCCCGGGCTCCTGGTATGGCTGGTACCGGGATTTCGACTGGTTCGACGTCATGGGCAACGTGGACGAGACGATCTGGCCCTCGGACAGCACGCAGACGGCGTTCCGCGAATGGTTCCAGGGCCATCTCTACCCGGCCGGGGCGGCGCCGCTGGCCCTGGCGGACGGCCCGCGCGCACTCGGCGGCGAGCCCCCGGCAGGGCAGCGGCGCGTGCTGCTGCAGGGCCAGGCCACGAACATCGCCTTCGTCGCCCACAGCCTTTCCATCTTCGACGTGACCGGCCAGAATCTGGCCGCGCTGGCGCCCCCCACGAACGGCCCGTGGCAGGCGCGCCACTACCTGCGCGCCTACACCGCCGCCGCCGCGCTGGTCCACGAAACGGAGTGCTACATTCCCGCCGCGGCGGACCCGGTGCAGTCCTGGGTGGCGACCGTGGACATGCCCGCCACGGCGCGCAAATTCGCCATCGAGCGCTGGGACTCGTGGTCGGGGCGCACCGCCACCGTGGCGGTGTGGCGGGCCCGCGGCACGCTGACCAACCGCATCCTCGCGCCGGCCCCCGGCGCCGCCGTGGGCAACCAGCTGGAAGCCGCGTGGCAGGGGGAGGCCAGCGGCGATCCCGGCGGCTCGAACCTGACCCACCTCGTGCTGTTCAGCGCCGACGGCGGCGCCACGTGGCTGAACCCCACCCTGCCCCAGGCCGCCACCCGCCTGACCGCGCAAACCGACTTCCTGCCCCCCTGCGGGAACCTGGCCATCCGGGTGGTCACCTCGGACGGCTTCACGAATTGCCAAACCACGCTCGCGGGGCTCTCCGTGCCCAATCGCCCGCCCGTCGTGGCGATCGCCGAGCCGCGCGAGGGCGATGTGGCGGCCACCGGAACCGTCTGGCGCCTGCTGGCCCGGCGCCAGGACTATGACGGCAACCTGGCCGCGCCAGGCGTGTGGAGCTCCTCGCTGCAGGGCGTGCTCGGCTCCAACGAGCTGGTGCAATGCGCGCTGGCGGAGGGGGCGCACACGCTCCGGTACACCGCCGCGGACGACCTGGGCCTGGCCGCCGCCGCGACGGTCCGCGTCACGGTCGCCGCCGCGCCCGCGGCCGTCAACCTCGGCCTCGCGTCCAACGCGCTGCAGCTCACGTCCGCCAGCGTGGACCCCGTCAGCCCCGTGCCGGTGCTGCTGCGCGTGGACGCGACCAACCGGCTCTCGCTCCGCTTCCGCACGCAGGCGGTCGCCGGCTCCGTCCGCGTCTCGCTGTCCGTGCAGCCGCCGGGCGGCCCGGCGACGCTGCTCAAGCGGGAAACCCTCGCGTTCGCGCAGGCCGGCTGGGACGGGCTGGCCGCGACGTACGTGCCGACCCGGCGGGGCCCGCACCGCTTCACGGCCACGCTGGACCAGGTGGTGCCGGCCGACCCCGACGCGACGGACAACACCCGCACCTGGACCTTCGACACCCGCAACCCGGCGCTGACGCCCAGCTACCGCTTCGTCCAGCTGGGCGGCGCGCTCCCGCCGGGGCAGACCGAGCTGCTGCCGGGCGAGACCTTCAAACCCAACTGGCGCATCGACGTCGCCAACACCGGCGTGGACGACCTGCTGGTGGGTACGCCCTCCTTCACCGGCCCCAACGCGGCCAACTGCCGGGTCTACAATAACCAGGTGACCGGCGTCACCATCCCGCCCACCGGCACGCGGTACCTCTTCGTGGAGTGCGGCGCCACCGCGCGCGGCTTCCACCGCTCCACGCTCGTCCTGCCCTCCAACGATCCGGCGCACCCCCTGGTCACTGTGGAGTTCCTCGTCGCGCTGATCACCGCCGACCAGAACGTGGACACCGACCGCGATGGCCTCTACGACGGCCTCGAAGCGCTCATGGGCACGCGCGCCGACCGGGCCGACACCGACGGCGACGGCCTGGCGGACGGGGTGAAGGATCTCAACCGCAACGGCGTGGTGGATGCCGGCGAGACCTCCGCGCTCGTGGCCGACACCGACGCCGACGGCCTGGCCGACGGGCAGGAGGACGCCAACCGCAACGGCAGCCAGGACTACGGCGAGACGCGCCCCGACACGGGCGACAGCGACGGCGACGGCATGGGCGACGGCGACGAAGGCGTGGCCGGCACCCACCCGTTCCTGGCCGACGACGTGCTGTTCGGCGAACCGACGCCCGCCGGCAACGGCGTGCGGTGGAACGCCGTGGCGGGCCGCACCTACCGGGTCATGCGCGCCGCCGGCCTGCTGGCGGACGCCTGGACGAACGCGCCGGCCGGCGCCGGTCCCGCCGGCGCCAGCCGGCGCGTCGCGACCGAGTCGGGCCCGCTGGAGTACCGCGATCCGGAGCCCTCCCAGCCGGTCAACTACTACCGCATCCGGGTCCGCCGCACCCCTTGAAGCCGTTGGAGGACGAGACAACCAGGAGGACGAAGATGAAGGCAGGAGAATCGCAGGAAGGCGGCATCAGCCGCCGGCATTTCCTGGCGGCCGGTCCGGTGGCGGCCGGCGCCGTGCTGTGGGGCGCCAACCGGGCGTGGGCCGGCGCGAACAACCGCGTCCGGATCGCGGTCGTCGGGATCCACGGGATGGGCCAGAATCACATCAAGGAGCTCGGCGCGCTGCCGGATGTCGAGATCGCGGCGCTGTGCGATGTGGACGAGACCCTCTTCCCCGGCGTCATCGAGAAGCATTTCACGCAGAACAACCGGCCGAAGCCGAAGACCTACACGGACCTCCGGAAGCTCTACGAGGACCGGGAGATCGACGCCGTCACGGTGGTGACGCCCAACCACTGGCACGCGCTCGCGGCGATCTGGGCGATCCAGGCCGGGAAGCACGTGTCGGTCGAGAAGCCCTGCTGCCACAACATTTTCGAGGGGCGCCAGCTCGTCGCCGCGGCGCGGAAGTACAAGGTGATCGTGCAGGACGGCGCCGAGCAGCGCAGCAACCCCTGCGCGCAGACGATGGCGAAGTTCCTGCACGAGGGCGGGCTGGGCGAGGTCTACCTCGCGAAGGGCCTGTGCTACAAGTGGCGGAAGACCATCGAGCGCTGCGCGGACGAGCCGGCGCCGCGGGGCGTGGACTACGACCTCTGGCTCGGCCCCGCGCCGAAGCGGCCGTTCAACCGGAACCGGTTCCACTACAACTGGCACTGGAACTGGGACTACGGCAACGGCGACATGGGCAACCAGGGCGTGCACGAGATGGACATCGCGCGCTGGGGCCTGGGCGTCACGCTGCCGACGCGGGTCCACGCGGTCGGCGGCCATTTCCTGTTCGACGACGACCAGCAGACGCCGAACGTGCTGCTCGCGACCTTCGAGTTCCCGAATCCCAAAGGCGCCGCCGACAAGAAGAAGATCCTGCAGTTCGAGGTCCGCGGCTGGGTGACCAACGCCGAGGACGGGCTCTGGATGAAGAAGC
The DNA here is from genome assembly GCA_964402115.1 of uncultured Victivallales bacterium. Classification (GTDB taxonomy): domain Bacteria; phylum Verrucomicrobiota; class Kiritimatiellia; order UBA8416; family CAYOBW01; genus CAYOBW01. Next base: position 818 of record CAYOBW010000082.1, on the reverse strand, counting down.
AGAGCACCGACGGCTACATGCAGACCAGCGAGGGCAACACCGTCGGCAACCTGTTCTACGGCTCGAAGGGCTACCTGGCCAAGAACGTCGGCGAGTGGCGGACGTTCCTGGGCGAGAAGCGCGAGCCCGGCCCGACCGGGAAGGGTGAAGGGAACCACTATGCCGCTTTCGTCGACGCCATCCGCAACGGCGATCCGGCGACGTACAACGCCGGCATCGAGGACGGCTTCCACTCGTGCGCCCTGATCCACCTCGGCAACATCTCGTACCGCCTCGGGCGGAGCCTGGACTTCGACCCGGCGACGCTGACCTTCCCGCACGACGAGGAGGCCAGCCGCATGCTCACGCGTCCCTACCGCGAGCCGTTCGTGGTGCCTGAGAAGGTGTGAGCGTGGGGGGGGTGCTCAGCGCGTAACGACTGACTAACCGTCTCGGCGTTGTCGCTGCCTGCGCGCCGAAACGGCGGAGACGGCCGTCTCCAACGCATGTGGAGCCGGCCGTCCTCAGCCGGTAGCCGCGGGCGCCAGCCCGTGGATGCCGCGTTGCTGACAGATGGAAGGCGGCGGGGGCCTTCATCCTTGCAGCCCCCGCCGTGACGCGGGGGACGGGCCGCTTGCCGATGCCGTCCACCGCCGTCCGTCACCCCCGGAGCGGAACGCTTTGGCGTTCCGGCTTCTTGATACGTTCCATCAACCCACTCGCCGGCTTGCCAAAGCAAGCCGCTCCAGGACACGTGTCACAAATCACCTGGCACCATTCCCCATGAGGAGGGGGACGGGCCGCTTGAAGCTACCGTCCGCCTCGTTACCTCGGCGGCT
>CAYOBW010000081.1:0-26027 GCA_964402115.1 uncultured Victivallales bacterium | reverse complement strand
CGTCGGGGAACGCCGCCGCCAATACCGCACTGCCACACCCCCCGAGAACCAACCAGAATGTCCCCAAAAACTCCGCTCCATACTTCTTCATGTTCCTCTCCCTTTCGTTGTTGATGTCAAACAGACTTCATCCGATCACCATCACTCCCCGAATCACCACGCTCCGCCTCCCTTCTGGTTGCCGCACAGCGAAACAAGGAGGGTTCATATGCCTCGCGACCCCAGGACAGCGGCCCGAGCAACCCACTCATAGTTTTTTGATGCTATTTAAGAACAAAGTTCGAGGTCAAGGCCAAATCTTCGCCTAAGCGGATTTTGTCGTACCTCGCGCTGCCTGCGCACCGGCGGCGCGCGGGCGCACGCGCCTCTCGCCCCCCCATGGGCGCGGCTCGGGAGCCCCTCGCCCTCCCGTGCCCATGCATGCAGAAGGAGCCGTTGACACCACGAAGAGCTCGAATGACGCGAAGTACGATGTTGAGCAGGAGACGGATAGACAGGGTCGTTCAGCACAAGGCGAGAAACAATATCCAACACGGAATGCCCAAGGATGAAGTGCGGCGAGAAACAGGCCCCACCCTTGCTCATGGCCGTTCTCGCGAGGTCGCCCGGCTGGGTCCGGGCCGAACGGATTTCGGCCCCACGGACGGACCGGCAGCGCGCAGGGACGGCGCGGGAGCGCCGTGCAACGTAGGACGGTCCTCCCGGGCCGTCCCGGCCAGCGCGAAGAGAGCGGCGGCCGTATCGTCCTAATGGGCCAGCGGCCCCTCACCCCGGACCTCTCCCCGCCGGGGAGAGGGAGACTGGCGCAAGGCCCGCGTCCTCACCGGTACGGTGATGTGAATGGGCAGAGAGAGAGAGTGAAGGGCTACTCCCGTTTCTAGGTTAAGCGTCTTTCAGAGGGAAGTCCTGCGCAAGGGTCAATGGAAGATCCCCACGCAAACCCGGAAGCTGGGGGCTCACCGAGTACCTCGACGAAACCGAGGCCGATCAGCCCAAGCTGAAGGCCGTGCTGGAATGGAACCGCGTCAACGCGCGACCGTGAAGGCGGCGCGCGAGTGTGCTGTCATGGAAATACCACAGCAAAACGCGCTCAGATCGTCCACGGCTCGCGGCGGGCGCGGTCGAGAAGCCGGTTCGCCTGCTCGTCGCCGGGGAACTCCTCCTTTACCGGGTCCCATTTCAGCGGGCGGTTGAGCCGGTAGCAGATGTTCCCGAGATGGCAGATCGACGCGGTCCGGTGCGCGCGCTCGATGTCGCGGAACGGCTTCTCGCGCGTCTTGACGCACTCGATGAAGTCGCCGTAGATGCCCCCGCTCCCTTTGTACTTCGGGATTTCGCGAGGCGCGACGGGCTTGCCGTCGCCTACAACATCCACGCGTCCGCCGTGATAGAGCAGCATACCGTCGGCAAAACGGTACGTGAGGTACTTGTGGTCCTTGCCGTCAGGCGGGACGACCTCGACGGGGCCCTCCTCCATCTTGTTGACGGCAAACATCATGCCGCCGAAATGGTGAGCGCCCCAATCGGTCATGCCGCCCCCCGAGTAGTCGCGCCACGAGCGCCAGCTCGTTCCGTTGATCGCGAACGAACCGCTGACGCGGTACGGATGATACGGCGCGTATGGCGCGGGGCCGAGCCACAGGTCCCAATCGAGGCCTTCAGGCGCCGGCTCGCCCGGCAGGTAGCACGGCAGCGACGGGCCGCCGCAACTCACGAATACTTCCTTCGGCGTGCCGATCTCGCCGCTCCAGCACTTGCGCACCCTGTCCATGTAGTCGCCCATCACGCGCTGGCTGCCGCCGGAGAAGACCCGGTTGAAGCGTCGCGCGGTATCGACCATCGCACGGCCCTCACGGATCGTGAGCGATTCGGGCTTCTGGCAATAGACATCCTTGCCCGCGCGACAGGCCGCGGTCGCAATGACCGCATGCCAGTGATCGGGCGTCGCGATATGCACGGCGTCAAGGTCCGGCCGCGCCAGCAGTTCGCGAAAATCGTTGTAGGTCACGCAATCCTTGTTGCCGTAACGCGAGTCGATGCGATTCTTCGCTCCGTCGCGAACGCCCTTCTTCACATCGCACATGGCGACATACTGCACGTCGTCGCGCCCCAGAAACGCGCCCTGGTCGCCGCCGCCCTGGTTGCCGATGCCAATGCCGCCCATGACGATGCGCTCGCTCGGCGGCGGTCGACCGTCCCTGCCCAGCGCGGCTGCCGGAATGAAATAGGGAAGCGTTACAGCCGCGGTCGCAGCCTTAAGGAACTGACGGCGGTTGAGTCCGGTTGCGAATCGATCGATTGCATTTGTCATGGCGCTAATCTCCGTCCCGACTACTTCACCTTTTCGAGTGCCGCCCTGGCCTTGTCGCGCAAGCCCTCGTCATTCGTCATGGTCAGAACCTTCTGCAGCGCTTCCCTGGCGATCACGGGCTCTCTCCCCGAGACCGACTCGGCGATGCGCTCGTAGGCCTGCAAGGCTTCGCGCTTCAGGTTGTCGTCGGCCAGACAGGGCTCGACGACTTTCAGCGATTCCGGATGGCCCACCTTCCCGATTTCAGACAGAACCTGCCGTCTTTCGTCCGGCCGCTTCGCCAGCTCCATGGCTTCGCGGAAAGCCTGCACCTTCTCCTCGGTCTTCAGCCGCGACGGGTTGATCATCTTGATGCAGCCGCGGAGCGCGAGGATCCTGACCGCGTCATCGTCGGCTTCCTTGGCCACTTTGCGCAGCTCGGGCAGCGGAGCCGAGTCCTGCCAACCCGCCAGCGCACGCACCGCCGCCTTGCGCACCTCGCCCTGCCGGCCCAGCGCGCCCACCGTCGTTTGCAGGGCCTTGGGGTCGCCGAACGCCGGAAACACGGCAAGCAGCTGAATCTTCGCTGCGTCGCCGGCCTTCTCGTACGCCTGGATCACGCAGTCGGAACGCGTTGCCTTGTCGGGCAGCCTCACGCCAATCGCCGCAATCGCGCGGGCCTGACGCTCGCACTCGGCGTTGTCCCTGGTCGCCAGGATGGCGTCGCACAGACACTTCAGGTCCTCCAGCGTGCCGGTTTCGGCGAGGACCTTCAACGCCGCCTGCCGGATTTTCGCATCGCCGTCGTTCACGATCTTGCGCGCCATCGCCAGCGCCTCGATCTGCTTACGCTCCGCCAGCACGCCGAGCACGTTCACGCGCACATCGCCACCGCCGCCCTCGGCCTCCTTGACCAACCCCTCGACCACGCCCTCGCCGCGCAGGTCCACAAGCGCACGGCTCGCGATCACGCCGTTCGTGGCGTCCTGCAGCGCCGCCACGAGCACGGGAACACTGGAGGCATCTCCGAGCCGGCCCAACGCCGCGAGGGCGGATTCACGAATCGCCTGGTTCGCATCGGTCGCGTACTTGTTCATCTTAGCCGACAGCCCTTCCGCGTCGCCGCGCGCCGCCAGCGCGCCTATCAGCGCCGCCCTGGTGTCGGGCTGGAGCGCCGGAAGCTGCTGTGCCAGGGCCACGGTGGCGGCATGCCCCGGCACACCGATCACCGCGGCAAGGGCGGCACGCTTCAGCAGCCTGTCGGTCGAACCGAGCATCTGGACGATGGCCGGAACCGCCTGCTCCTTCTGCTCGCGCACGATGCCGCCAAAAGCCCCGGCCCGCGCTTGCGCGGGGTAGTCGCCGTCGAGCAAGGTCCGGTACATCTTCTGCGCCCGCTGCGCCGCGCCTGCCGCCGCCAGGCCGCCCGCGCAGCGCAGATACGCCTGTGCCCACGCGGCCTTCAGCGGGTCCGGCACATTCGCGCGATCGAGGACATCCGCCGCACCCTCACCGCCGATCTTGCCGATGGCGTTGAGGGCGGCAGTCGCCACCGCCTCGTCGCCTCCTTTGAGCAGCTCTGCCAGCGCCTTCAGCGAACCGTTGTCAGCACGGTCGCCAATCGTGTTGACGATACCGATCCGCACTTTCCCCTGCGTCTCCTCCAACGCCTTGCACAGCACAGCATCAACCGATGCCTGCTTCACGCCCAGGAGCACGGTCCTCGCCATATGCGACAGCTGTTCGTCCGTCAGCAGCTTCGCGACGGCTGGGACGCACTTGGGCGAGCCGACGAGGCTGAGCATCTGGCAAGCGAATTGTCTGCCTGGCAGCGTCGCGCCCGGCGCTTCAAGCACACCGATCAACCGTGCCTCAATCGCGGGGTAATCCTCCGGCTTCGCGCCCTGAATCAGCTTCTCAATCGCCGCCAGCTCCTCAACCGCGGTTCCGAACTCGCGTTTCTCGAGCGCCGGATACGGATCGCTCCCGCCATCCTGCGCGCGTGACGTCAGAGGCACGACCGCCAGCGCGATGCCGAACGCCGTAGCCAGTGGGCAGTTCCGTTTCATCTTCATGTGCTTCTCCATCTGCAAGTCCTGAGTCTCAATGCCGTCTTTCACCTTCAGGGCATAGCACCAACCCAGCCCGCAAGGCAACGCATCCCTGCGAACCTCTATACGGCGGGGACGATGGCTCCGTGTTTGAGGAGGATTTCCCTGATTGCTTTCACTGGCACCTTGAGAGGTGTTGTGTTCTCTGCCGCAGCCAGCGCCGCTGTGGCGCCTGCGGCCTGGCCCATGGCCATGCAGGCTGCCTGCACCCGCAGTCCTGAATTGGCCAGGCGGTCACTGGATACGCAGCGGCCGGCCACAAGAATGTTCTTGCTGTCCTTCGGGATCAGTGCGCTCAGGGGGATCGTCGGTACCGTATCTCTCGCTAACGGCTTGGGTTTGACGCCCTTCTTTCCGTGCAGATCCACAGGATAGAAGGCGTAGCACACTGCATCATCGAAGACCCGACCCGAGGTGTAGTCAGCTGCGGTGATCACGGTTTCGCCCTGGATACGGTAGTCTTCGCGATGCGCGGTCTCGGGCTGCATGTGAACCAGACGCACATTGCCCTTCTGTTCGAGCAAGCGCTCCAGAAGCAACTTGCGGCCGGCCATGTTTGCCGCGGTAAGCGTCAGCGCCGTTGAAGAGTCCGCTCCGTGGACGTAGAGACGGTCCAGTTGATCGCGCCCCACGGGATGCACGCCGCCCAGCTTGTAGAGCAAAGACCCGGGTTGCGTTTCACTTTCACGAAGTCGCGGCAGGTTCAGCAGGCCTACGACGCTGGCGCTTCCCGTGCAGTCGATGATTTGCTTACACTCCACGCGCCGGCGTGCGCCCGGGCCCACGCATTCCACAATCCATCCGGCAGTTGTCGCTTCCACAGACAGGGGAAACTCGTAACAGGCGATCGTGACCCCTGCCTTGACACACGCATCCTCCGCAAGCAGGGCATACACAAACTGGTTGACCTGTACTTGGTTCTGCGAATGGTGGGCAGGGATTACGCTGAAATCAGGCAGAGAACCCTTGTCGAGTTCGACGGCCTTCTTGACCAGTTCCCATCCTATGCCTGCGATGACCTGCTTGCCCCAGGCATCGAATAGCCCCGGGAAAGAGACGCCGCCGGTTGTCGTGGTGCCACCCAGTTGGGGTCCCCGCTCGATCAGGAGCGTGCTTGCTCCAGCTCGGGCGGCCTGGATGGCCGCGATGGTTCCCGCGGTACCGCCGCCAACGACCAGCACGTCTGCCCGTGTCGTGACCGGCTCAGCGGATTTGCCTGCGGGTTGTGGCAGGGGATTCAGATCGGCGCCCGCAGTGGTATGGGCTGTGGCCGCCAAGGCAGCAGCGGCGGCAGAATACTGCATGAACGCTCGCCTTCCGACGTGGCCGTCCTTCGACCGAACACCGACGACCGGCCCTACTGCAGGAGCGACAATGCCGCATCCTCCTCCGGTCGCTTCCCATTGCGCGAGTGGGGATCCTCGCTCAGCCACACTGTTTCCGGCACGTCCGGGTCGTCAAGTAGCATGACCATGCCACGGCAAGCCTGCCCGGTGCGCAGAGGCGCCAGGACATGTACCTCGCCGTTCCATTCGCATGTGGCCTGTGCGGACTTCAGCAACTTCTCACCTCGCCAGAATAGTACGGGGCCAGCCCCGGAAGTGCAATACCTCTTCCGCCTCCCAGATCCACGCCTAAGCGACTGACGTCTCTCATCCCGCCGCCATCGCACCTCGTCTTGACGCGGCTCGCCGGAGTCTCGCCCTTCAGTGCGATCTAAGAGGCAGTGTAGGCAACCGTACCTGGAGCGCGCGGGACTGCCCGGGCGTCTACGGAGAGGGTGGACGTGACGCGGACCGCCCTCCACCGCCCTTTACCAGGGCAGATATGGGCCTTGGGCAAAGGCCGGTTGCCCGCCACTCACGCCGCGTTCGCGCCGCCTTTCACGCCCAGCGTCTCGTTCAGGCTGCCGGTGCGGTAACCTTCCAGGTCCGCCGCGACATAGCGGAAGCCGGCGGTGCGACCGGCGGCGGTGACCCGTGCACGCACGTCGGGTGCGAGGAGCTTCGGCAGCTCGTCGGGGCCGACCTCGATACGCGCCACGTCGCCGTGATGCCGCACACGCACGACCACGAAGCCGAGCTGCCGCAACGCCATCTCGAGCGCGTCAACCGCCGCCAGCTTTTCGGGGGTGATCGTCGTGCCGTACGGGAAGCGCGAAGCGAGGCAGGCCAGCGCGGGCTTCGCGGCCGTGGGCAGGCCCAGTGCGCGCGACACGGACCGCACATCCGCCTTTGTCAGCCGCGCTTCGAGCAACGGACTCACTACGCCGCACTCGCCGGCCGCCTGCCGCCCCGGCCGGTAATCGCCGAGATCGTCCAGGTTCGTCCCGTCCACCACGCAGGACAGCCCCTGCTCCGCCGCCAGCCGCCGCAGGAGTCCGAACAGCTCGCTCTTGCAGTAGTAGCAACGGTTCGGCGGGTTGTCGGCAAAGCCGGGGATTTCCAGCTCGTTCGACTCCACGGTCATGTGCCGGATGCCGAGCCAGACGGCCAGGGCCGCTGCCTCGTCCTGCTCCTGCCGCGGATAGGTCGGCGAAAGCGCTGTCACCGCCAGCGCCCGGTCCCCGAGCTCGGCCACGGCCAGCGCGGCCAGCAGCGTGCTGTCGCCGCCGCCCGAAAAGGCCACGAGTACGCCGCCGCTTCCCCGCAACCGCGCCCGCGCTACCGCCAGCCGGGACTGCAAATCGGCGCCCAGGGCCGTCAGATTGCTTTCCTCGATTTGAAATCTCATGTATAGAGCATAGCCGCCGTCACAATGGTGAAGCAATGAAAGAACTTTTCGCCAACTCAAGCGGACTGCCCCTGTCGCCCCTGGCCGCGTTTGTCATACTCGTCGGCGCACTGCTGCTGTTCGGCACGGGCTGTGTCGTGGCGCCAATCCTCTTCGCCCGGCTCCCGTGGACGCGCGCGCATTGGGCGGCACGCCTCGAAACCCTCCGCGCACGGGCCTGGTCCAGCGGCGACGTATTGGCGCTGATCCTGCCCCTGGTGGCCGTGCATGCCCTCTTCCTCGCGCTGGCCGCCCGCACGCCCCAGGCCGACACCCTGCCCTCCGCGCCCCGCATCATCGCGAGCCTGGCCATTTCCGTGTCGGCCTTTCACGGGCTCGCGCTTCTGCTGATCGCGGTCCTGCTGCGCCGCCGGCACGCGCGCTGGGCGGACGCGTTCGGGCTGGCGCGCGCAGGCCTGGCACGCCAGCTCGCCGCGGGCGCCGTCACTTACTTCGCGCTCGTGCCGTTCGTGCTGACCGCCGCCGTCGTGTACCTCGTCATCCTGCTGCTCTGCGGCTATCGCCCCGAACAGCAACCCGTCATGGCCCTCTTCCTGAAGACCGATTCGCTCGCCGTGCAGATTGCCGTAGCCGGCATGGCGGTCGTGGTGGCCCCCATCGCCGAGGAGTTGATCTTCCGGGGGGTCGCCTACCCGTTCCTCCTGCGCCACCTGCACCCGGTGCCAGCCACCCTCGGCATGGCCCTGCTCTTCGCCCTCGTCCACATGAGCGTGCCGGCCATCGTCCCCATCTGCGTGCTCGCGCTCGGGCTCGGCCTGCTCTACCTGCACACGGGGTCCCTCGCCGCGTGCATGGCCCTGCACGCTGTCTTCAACGGCGTAAGCCTAGCCGCCGCCCTGATCGTCAAAACCGGCATGCCGGGGGCGTAAGAACTCAGAAGTCAGAAGTCAGGAGTCAGGACGTGACACGATTCTGGATGCTGACGACTGAATTCTGAATTCAGTCCAACCTGGGTATGGCTTTCGCGGCGGGAATATCCTATGGTTCTGATGCGCTTGGCGGCGCGTGTCGCCCGTGCGTACGATCCGGACCCGCAACAAGGAGATGGCCATGTCGCTTTCCAACCGCTGCAACTGCGCCCCGGGCACATGCGAGCCCGCCCCCACTCTGCAACGTCGCGATTTTCTCCGCGTCGCCGGTGCCGGCGCCGCGGCGCTGGCCGTCTCCCGGCTGCCCACCATGGCGGGCCCTTTCGACGTCGCTGACTTCGACAAGCTCGTCCCGGCGGACAAGAAGCTCGACCCGGCGTGGGTCAAGTCCCTCTACGCCCGCGGTGAGCCGGCCGTGTACCGCGAGGCTGAGCTGACCAGCATCGGCATGCCGATTGGCGGCATCTGCGCCGGCCAGGTCTATCTCGGCGGCGACGGCCGGCTCTGGCACTGGGACATCTTCAACCAGCACATCGGCACGGGGGCGGAGCACTACGCGCATCCGCTGCCGCCCAAGTCGCCGATCGAGCAGGGCTTCGCGCTGCGCGTCACGCGGGACGGCCAGGCCGCCGCCGTGCGCACGCTCGACGCGCGCGGTTTCCCGGGCGTGACCTTCCGCGGCGAGTATCCCATCGGCCGTGTGACCTACGCCGCGCCGGACTGCCCGGTCCAAGTCGTGCTCGAAGCCTATTCGCCGTTCATCCCGCTCAACACCGACGACTCCAGCCTGCCGGCCACCCTGCTCCAGTTCACGCTCACCAACACCGGCGCCGCGCCCGTGGTGGCGGAGGTCGCGGGCTGGCTCGAGAACGCCGTCTGCCACAACTCGCGCGCCAGCGGCCCCGCGGAACGGCGCAACCGCATCGTGCGGGAGGACGGCCGCCTCGTCCTCGATTCCGTTGCCATGCCCATCGCCGCGACGGCCGTCTCCAACAAGCCGGACATCGTCTTCGCCGATTTCGAGCAGGAGACCTACACGGGCTGGCAGGCCGCAGGCACGGCCTTCGGCACGGGCCCCATCGAGAAGACGAAGATCCCGGACTACCAGGGCGACATCGGCGTTCGGGGGGCGCGCGCGGTCAACTCGCACGCCACGGCGCCCGGCGACAACGTCGGCGCCAAGGACGGCGCCACGGGCACGCTCGCCAGCGCTCCCTTCACGATCGAGCGCGCCTACATCCACTTCCTCATCGGCGGCGGCCCGCACGCCGGGCGGACCTGCCTCAACCTGACCATTGACGGCAAAGTCGTGCACTCCGCCACGGGGCAGGGCGATAACCGCATGTCGGCAAAGAGCTTCGATGTGCGCGAGTTCCAGGGGAAGAGCGCGACCCTGACGGTCGTGGACGCCGAGTCGGGCGCCTGGGGCAACATCGGCGTGGACCACATTGTCTTCAGCGACAAGGCAGCCGGGGACGTGAAGCTCGAGGACCGGCCGGACTACGGCACGATGGCCATGGCGCTGCTCGACGCCACGGAGGCCGACCGCGGCAGCGCCGGCATCGGCCCCGATCCCGCGGATGCCGCGTTCGGCGCACTCAGCGAGCAGGCGGCCCGGCCGCTGGCCGAGCGGCTGATCGGCGCGCTCGTGCGGTCGGTCAAGCTGGCCCCCGGCGCCACGCACACGGCCACGTTCGTGCTGGCCTGGCACTTCCCGAACCTGGAGGTCAAGCCCTTGCCGCGCGGCCGCTACTACGCCAGCCGCCACCCCTCGGCCGCGGCGGTCGCCGGCTACGTGGCGGCACAGGCCGTGCGCCTGGCCCGCGAGACCCGCCTGTGGCGCGACACCTGGTACGACTCGACCCTGCCCTACTGGTTCCTCGACCGCACGTTCCTCAACACCTCGATTCTCGCAACCTCCACGTCCCTGCGCTTCACCGACGGGCGCTTCTGGGGCTGGGAAGGGGTCGGCTGCTGTCACGGCACGTGCGGCCACGTCTGGCAGTACGCGCAGGCCATGGGCCGGATCTTCCCCGAGCTGGAGCGCATCACGCGCGAGCGCGTGGATTTCGGCCTGGCGCTGATGCCCAACGGCGCCATCCGCTTCCGTGCGGAGCACAACAACGGCCCGGCCATCGACGCACAGGCCGGCACCATCCTGCGCGCCTACCGCGAGCACCAGGTCTCCGTCAACGACGCCTTCCTCCGGCGCAACTGGGAGGGCATCAAGAAGGCGACCCAGTGGCTGATCGCCCAGGACGGCAACGGCGACGGGCTGATCGAGGGCGCGCAGCACAACACGCTGGACGCCGACTGGTTCGGGCCGGTCGCGTGGCTCAGCGGGATGTACCTCGCCGCCCTCCGCGCGGCCGAGGCGATGGCGCAGGAGTGCGCCGACACAGAGTTCGCCACGGCCTGCCGCGCCATTCTCGAGCGCGGGTCGGCCAACCTCGTCGCGCGGCTGTACGAGGGCGATTACTTCATCAACCGCCCCGACCCCAAGCGCACGGACACCATCAACTCTGGGACGGGCTGCCACATCGACCAGGTCTTCGGCCAGGGCTGGGCGTGGCAGGTGGGCCTGGGCCGCGTGCTGCCGGAGAAGGAGACACTGTCGGCGCTGCGCTCTCTGTGGCGTTACAACTTCACGCCCGACGTCGGCCCTTACCGCGCCGCCAACAAGCCGGGGCGCTGGTATGCAATGGCCGGCGAGGCCGGACTGCTGATGTGCACCTTCCCGCGCAGCGACTGGGACTACGCCAAGGCAGCCGGCAAAGGCCCCAACTGGGCGGCGGGCTACTTCAACGAGTGCATGAACGGCTTCGAGTACCAGGTGGCCAGCCACATGCTCTGGGAAGGCCTGTTGCAGGAGGGGCTGGCCATCACGCGCGCCGTGCACGACCGCTACCACCCGGCCCGCCGCAACCCGTGGAACGAGGTGGAGTGCGGCGACCACTATGCCCGCTCGATGGCAAGCTACGGCATTTTCCTCGCGGCCTGCGGCTTCGAGTACCACGGTCCGCACGGGCACATCGGCTTCGTGCCACGGCTGAATCCGGCCCAGTTTGCCGCCCCCTTCACGGCCGCGGAGGGCTGGGGCACGTACCGGCAGCAGGTGGCGGACGGCAAGCTCGCCGCCACGCTCGAACTGAAGTACGGCAAGCTCCGCCTGCGCACGCTGGCGATCGGCCCCTGCCAGGCCGCGGGCGCCGTCAAGCTCACGTGCGCCGGCAAAACCCTCCGCGGCGATGTGCGCGTGGCCGATGGCCGCGCCCTGATCACGCTCGGCGCGGAGCTGACGATGGAGGCGGGGCAAAAGCTGGAGGTGACGATCTAGCCCGCCACCGGCAAGCCGAGCGCGCGCAGGTGGCTCCGGCAGTCGGCTGCGCCGCGGAAGACCATGGCGCGCATGCCGACGGCTTCGGCGCCCGCAACGTTCTCGGCCCGGTCGTCCACGAACACGCAACTTCCCGCGGTCAGGCCATACTGCCGCAGGAGGTGTTCGTAGATCTCGCGCTCCGGCTTGATGTAGCCGATGTGGGAGGAGATGACAATGCCCCGGAACAGCGACCAGAAATTCCACCGGCTCTCGGCGTAGCGCCAGGTGAAGGCCGGCATGTTCGAAAGGCAATAGAGTCCCACCCCCGCCGCCGACAACTCCCGCAGCAGGGCCAGCGAATCCGGCAGCTCGATCAGCAGCTCCTGGACCAGGTCCAGCAGCCGCTGCATGTCGGCGGCCGGCAGCCCGCTGGCCTCGGCGAACCAGGCGACGCTCCCCGCTTCGTCCAGCAACCCGCGGTCGAAACGCTCCGCCCAGGCCGCGGAGTTGAAAACGAATTGCCGCACGCGCGCCTGCCGCTCGGCATCGCCCGGGTACAGCGTTTGGACGATGAGGTCGGGACGCCAGCCGATCAGCACCCCGCCAACGTCAAAGACCACGTTCCCGGGCACCTCAGCCTGCGCAGCGCCCATCATGGCGTCGGTTCCGCCGTCTGGACGCCGCTGCTGAAGGAGCGGGTCGTGCTGATCACGTGAATCTGCCCCGGTTGTACGCCCTCGGGCAGCTCGACGCCCAGCTTCGATGTCATCTCGCCGACCATCTTCGCCTGCTCCTCGCGCGCCGCCAGCCGCTCGCCCAGATATTCGTCGAAGACCTTGTACTGCTCCGGTGAGAGGGTCTTCCGGGCGCCTTCCTCGACCGCATTCCAGCGTCCGATCGAACTCTCCACCTCCCTGTTCGCCGCATCCTCGAGGGACTCGCCGGGACCCGTCACGACGGTCAGCGTCTCGACGCCGGGCGTCCCCATTTCGGACTGCCCGAAGAGCTCAATCATGCTGGCGCGCTGCCCCTCCGACAGGGCCACGCCCGCGCCCTGGAACCGGTCTTCCAGGTCGACGACCGCCTCGCGCGCCGGCAAGCTCGTCTCGTAAGCCTGCAGTCTCGCGAAGCCGTCCTCACCCAGCAACTCTTTCAAGGCCGCCGAGTTCCGCGCCAGCGCGGGCGCCTCGGGCAGCGGGTCGTGGTCGCCCACCGTGATCATCATATTGCTGGCCCGCACGCCGTCGCGCGCCGCCAGCAGGGCATCCAACCGGGCGGCATCGGCCGTCCCCAGCCCCGAGGCGCGGGTGAAGTCCCCGTAGAGCCGCCCGGGATCCCGCGGCTTCAGCGCCTTCTCGATCATCGACGGCAGCAGCTCGTCGAGACCGAACGGCAGCTCACCCATATTCGGCGACACGCCGCCGATGTGCAGGGGACCGGTGCGAGACATGATGTTGGAGCCTGACGCCGACCGGCGTGACGAGCGCGCCGGCTTTCCGGCAGCCGCGCTGGCGCGCGCCTCCGCTTCCGCCAGGCGACCGCGCAACCGGGCAAGTTCCGCGTCCCGTTCGTCCAGCTGCGCCCGCAGCTTCGCGACCTCGCCACCCTGCGCCACCGCCGTCCCGGCTGCAGGCACCTCCCGGACGACGGGCGTGGGCACTGCCGCATACAGCCACCACACGGCGGCTGCCAGGAACGCGGCCAGCACCAACGCCAGCGCCAGCACAACCGCCACAACCACTCCAAGACCTTTGCGCATCGTCCATTCCTTTCAGCTTCTCAACCGATCAACGCGCCGCCGGGCGACGCGTCACGCCGGGCCGCAGCGTGCTACAGGTCGGCCCGCCTGTGCCGCAGCGCGGGGATGCGGGCGCGAACCTGCTCCAAACGCGCGCACTCAAGGGTGGCCGCCAGCACCGTCTCGTCGTCGCCCGCCCGCGCGAGGATGGTACCCCAGGGATCGACCACCAGGCTGTTCCCGAAGCTCTCAACCCCCGTCCGGGCGTTCCGCCCGCACTGGTTTGGCGCCAGCACGAAGCACTGGTTCTCGATGGCGCGGGCGCGCAGCAGCACTTCCCAGTGATCCTGCCCCGTGCGCCGGGTGAAATCCGACGGCACGCACAGCAGGTGCGCGCCCTGCGCCGCGTAGCGGCGGAAGAGCTCGGGGAAGCGCAGGTCGTAGCACACCGCCAAACCGCACTGCCACCCCTCGATTGCGGTCAGCACGGGCGCAGCGCCTGCGCGGTAGGTGTCCTGTTCGCGAATGTGCACTCCCTCGGCGGTCACCGTCTCGAAGAGGTGCATCTTGCGGTAGGCCGTAACCAGGCGGCCCGCGCGATCGAAAAGGAGGGACGTGTTGTAGCAGGCACCATCCGACGCGCGTTCGGTCATGCTCCCAGCCAGCAACCAGGCGGAGCGGGCCGCGGCCTGCAAGCCCAGCCACTGCGTCAGAGGCCCGGGAACAGGCTCCGCCGCGCGCTGGAAGTCGGCGTGATTGCCGCGCAGGGCGAACACCTCGGGGAGCAGGATGAAATCCACCGGCGCCAGCTTCGCCAGCGCGCCCGCGAGGCGCTCCCGGTTCACGCCGGCATCGGTGTCGGCCTGCACCTGCACCAGGGCCACGTCAAGGTTCCGGATCTCCGTCATGCGCGTCCATGCTCCGCCGCTCCGCAGCGGCCGCCGGCGTCTACAACGACAACGCCTGGTCGTAGAAATGCAGCTCGGCAATGGACGCCAGGACGTCGAAATGCGCGTCGTGGTCCGCCGCGGTGCTGTTGAACTCCCCCGGAAACGTACGGCGCAGAAGGGCCTTGTCATCCTTGTCGAACTCGAACCGTTTCGCCCGATTGCGCAGGTGAACCTTCAGACTGCTCACATCGAGCACGCGGTAGTTCAGGCGGCTGAAGAACTGCGGCAGATACCGCTCGGCCAGCTGCCAGTCCGCCTGCAGGCTGTTTCCAGCCAGCACCGGCCGCCGGGCGATTTTCGCCGGCGCCGCCCCCAGCAGCTCGTCGAGGCGCGCGGCCAGCAGCGCGTCAGCCGCGGTCTCGGCGACCCCTTCCCCGCCGCGACTGCGCTTCACCAGCCCAGCCAGGTTCCGCGCGACCCACGGATCGCAGGCGGTGTCCGGGGCCAGGTTGATGACCAGGTTCACATCCTGGTTCGGGGCGCCGACCCGCTGCAGGCGCGCATCGGTCACCACCATGGCCACCTGCAGCAGCCGCGCCTGCCGTATGTCGAGCGACGTGAACTCCGTGTCGAACCACACGTAGTAACCAGAAAGATCCTTGTCCCTCGCCCGCATGCCAAGCCTCCCGGCGTAACTCCAGGACGCGTACCCCGCTAGGCGCGAGCCGCATCCCGCAACTTCTTCCACTTACGTTCATGCCGCAACAGCATGGCGCAGAAACGCCACGTGTCGCGCAACGGGTTGATCTTGCTGCGCTCCGTTCCGTAGATCGTGCGCACGGGCACGGATCCGATCCGCACCCCCATTTCCCCGCAGTCCAGCAACAGTTCGGACTCCGCGGCGAAACCCTTGCAGGACGGCGCGATCGCGGCCCACAGCTCGCACTTGTACAGCCGGAACCCGTTCTGCGTGTCCGGCACGACCTGGCGTATCCGGCGGCTGATCAACCGACTCATGAACTGGTTCACCCACCGCCTCACGCGCGGCATGCCGCCGGCATTGTCCATGCGATTGCCAACCAGCACGGGAATGGCCGTGTTCAGGTACGCCTTGATGAACGCAGGCAAATCGGCCGGATCGTGCTGGCCATCGGCATCCATGGTGATCGCGAAATCGAACCCGCTCTTCAGCGCGTAGTCCAACCCGGATTGCAGGGCCGCGCCTTTGCCGCGATTGGCTGCATGCCGGATCACATGCGCACCGGCCCGCTCAGCCTCGTCAGCCGTCCCGTCGCGCGAGCCGTCGTCCACGACCACGACATGCGGGCAGTGAGCCAGCACGCCAGTCACCACGGCGCCAATCCGGCCGGCCTCGTTGTAGCCCGGCACGACCACACATCCCTTCTCCGCCCCTCGCATCGACTTTGCCCCTCCATGAATTACCCGTGAGGAAGGCAGCATAGCCAGACACGCCGCCACCATTCAAGCTAATCGTCCGCCAGCCGGAACCGCCGCGCGACGCGTTCAGGACGCGCTGCCCATGAAATGCCGAAACGCCTCACGGATGGCAGCGCCGCCACCGACGATGAGGAATGTGAAGTAGACGACTGTGGCGAGGTTGGCAAGGTGCCCGAGGAGAATGCAGAGGCCGTCGCGCTGCAACAGTCCGATGGCGAGGAACAGCAACGCCAGGGCTGGCAGGGTGTTGCTGAATGGGATCAAGCCAAAAGGCGCCATGAGCAGGATCGCCCCCGTGATCAGCGCGCAGTTGTTCAAGGTATCCGCGAGCCCGGTGGCCGCCAGCCTGTTCAAGCGATGGGGGCGGCTCACGCGCTCCATCCGATGCAGCCATTTGCTGCCCTGGCTAAGCCCCGCCCGCAGCTTCTCGGCCGGCAGCACGCGTTGAGCGACGCGCTTCGGCAGCCACAGGTTGCGACCGAGAAGGCGGCTGATGCCAATCAGCAGGATGGCGACGCCGAACACGGTACTGACCCCGGGAACCGAGACCGGGACCAGGAAGACAAGCGTGAGCAACGCCGTGAGGAGCAGCAAGCCGTCCTGCCCAACCAGGTCGCGAATCTCGGCCAGCGTAACGCCATCCTGCGGCAGGTTACCGATCACGGCTCTCAACTTCTCCCCGAGGGACTCCCTCCGCAACTCAGCCGGTTGCGGATGCTTTAGCCCGTCATTACCCATAACACGCGACTCCTCCCGAATCCTTCTCGCTCACACGCCCGGTCTCGTTTGTCGCACGGACGCTCTCCCGACCGCCCCAGGCGACTACCGGTTCGCCCGACAGACCCGCGACACGCTATCAACCGCAAATCGCAGGGCAGCAACCTAGCACAACGGGAACGCCTGGTCAGCGGGATTCTTCTGGCGCCGGGGGTCGAAGCGGCTACAGCGCCACACGCAGGTCAGCCACCAGTGCGCCGGGAACGCGGATGCAAGCCGTCGAACGGGCGAGGTAGGTGTGCTCGTCCGGCAAAAAGGCGCGTTCGGCCGTGAGCGCCAGCAGGTTCGCGCCCAGCACGCGGTACACGCTGTCGTCGAACCGCATGACGTTCAGCGGCGCCGCCAGGCGACCATCCTCCACCCAGAACGAGCCGAACCGCGTCATGCCCGTGATGCGGCCCGCGGTCCGGTCGGAGTAGTTCAGGTACCACACGTCACCGATCCACAGCCCCGTGCCCAGCGCCGCCAGCGCGTCGGCCGCCGGCAGTGTCCCGCCCTCCACGTCGAGCGCCTCGGGCCACTCGCCCCCGCCGGTCGGCTCCAGCCCGTACTCCGCCGCCGAGCGCGGGGAGACCAGCGCCTCCCCGAACGCGCCGTGCTCGACCAGGTTCACGCACGGCCGCTTCACAAACCCCTCCTCCGAGAAGTCCGGGGCCAGACCGTCGGCCGTGTTGTTGCGAATGGTCAAGAGCGGCGAGAGGCGGCGGGTGCCGTCGCCCAAGTGCATCAGCGGGGAGGTCCGCGTGCGGTGCGCCTTCACGCTGAAGCCATCCCAGGCCAGGATCTGCACGAACCCGCGCAGCGCCGCCGGGGCGAAGTAGGCCCGGTAGCCCCCCGGGGGGACCGCGCGCCCCGGCGCCGCCAGCCGGGCCGCATGTTCAGCCGCCTCGTCTGCCGCGCGCGCAAGAGCCGCCCCGTCCCACGTGTCCCCGCCATACCTGAACTTGGCCGCCTTGTCACCCTGCGCGTAGAAGGCTGCGTCCAGCAGGAAACTTTGCGCTGCGAACCGGTTGCGCTGGCCCAGGGAGTTGGCGAAAGCGGCCATGACCGTGCCGGCGGCATAGATGCCGACGAGGTCGCGGCCGGTACCGGCGTCCAGGATGGCCTCGAGCGCCGCCGCCCGCTCCGGCAGACACCCGGACGCAACGCGTGACGTGTCATGCGGCTGACGCGCATAGAGCAGGTGCGGATCCTCGGGCAGGCAAGGCAACAGGCCCCGCAGCTCGTCGAGGCCCCGCCGCAGCCCGGCAAGATCCTCGCCCCGCTCACCCGTTAACTCCAACCGCACGGCAGCATGCCGGCGCCCCTCGATCAGCCGCAGGCTGACCGTATGCTGACTGACCGAGCCCGCCTGGCGCACCTGCGAGCGGTTGAACCGGACGAAATCCGACACTTCGCCGTGATAGGAGACGAGCAGCACCTCGTCCGCCCGCAACCCGGCGAACAACGTCTCCGCATATTCAAGCACGGCATCCTGCATGCAGCCTCCACCCTCAACCTTCAAGCGTCCGCCCTTCCGCCCTGCCCTACTCCCCGCCGAACACCTCGACCTGCCGGAAGAGACAGGGCGGCGAGGCGTGCCCCACCCGCGCCAGCTGGTTGGGCTCCCCCTTTCCGCAGTTCGGGGCGCCGAGCGCGACGACCGTCTCCGGTCCGCCGACGAGCGCCAGGCTGCGCCAGAACGTCGCCGAAATGCCGCGGTACCCCGGATTCCGCACCACCGCTCCGAGCTGCCCGTTCTCGATCAGGCAGGCCCACTCGCACCCGAACTGGAACTTGTTGCGGCTGTCGTCGATGGACCAACTGCTGTTCGTCTTGAGATACACGCCGCGCGCCACGGCGCCGACCAGCTCCGCGAGCGACTTGCCGCCCGGCTCGAGGTTCAGGTTCGCCATGCGGTCCATCGGCGGACGGTTCCAGCCGTGCGCGCGGCCGTTCGCGACCCCCGGCAACCCTGTGCGCGCCTGGCTGACGGTGCCGCCCAGCGCCCGCAGCAGGATGCCGTCGCGAATGATGTCCACCCGCTGCGCGCGGGCGCCCTCATCGTCGTAGCCGTAGGTTCCGCCCTCGTCGGCCAGGGAGGGATCGAACGTCACATTCAGCGCGGGGGATCCATATACGTAGCTGCCCAGCATCTCCGGCGTCACGAAACTCGTCCCGGCGTAGTTCCGCTCGTCACCCAGGATGCGGTCCAGCTCCAGCGGGTGGCCGATGGACTCGTGAATCTGCAACACCATCTGGTCCGGGGCCAGCACCACGTCCATGACCCCCGAGGGGCAGACCTCCGCGGCGACCAGCGCCAGGGCATCCTCGCGCAGCGACAGCCCTGCCGTGAGGAAACCGGTCTCCTCCAGGACTTCCACGCCGCCCTGCCGGCAGTAGCCCAAGCCCCCCAGCGTCCGCGTCTGGCTGACGGGAGCGGCGTAGGCCGTGACGCGCAGGCGCGGGAAGGTGAAGTGAAAAGACTGCCGCACGAGGCCGCCATCGGTCGTGACCAGCAGCGACTCGGTATCCGCGAAATGCACGGAAGCGCTCCAGTCCACGATGCGCGGGTCGCCGTCCAGGCCGCGCGCACCCTCGCGCAGCCGTGCGTGCCGCTCGTCCGGCGTCAGCGAACGCCACGGCCGCAACTCGCGGCCGTGCCACTCCGCCTGCGGATGCGGCCAGGCGACGCGCCGGAAGTCGACCACGGATCGGCCGGCTGTCAGGCGCGCCCAGGTTGCGGCCTCCGCCGCCGCCAGGCGCAACCCGCCGGTCGAGAGGTCCGGCGTCGCCGCGTAGCCCAAGCCGCCCCCGGCGGACACCGTCACCATGCCTCCCAGCGACTCGTACCGATCGGCCGGCTGCAGCACGCCACGCCGCCACTCCAGCCCCTCCCCACGCTCGCGCTGAACGCGCAGGGACGCAAAAGAGACGCCTGCCGGTAGCGCAGCCAGGAATCGTTGTCGGTATCGCTCCATCGCTTCAGCCCCCGGGCACGAACGGGCGGCATGGTAGGCGCGGCGCCGCGCGGAAGCCAGCGCAAATAACGCCGCTCAAATGAATCACTTGACATTTTTCCGCCGCTGGTGTTTACGGAGCGGGTCGTCCGGCGTGAGCGTGCGCGTGGGCGAAGCGGCGGAGAACAACACCATGGCAAAGCCCCTGGATGTATCGGGAGTGGACACCTGGCCCCTGACCGAGGCCGGGCTGCCCGTGCGCGTGGTTAACGCGGCGACACGCAATCGCCTGCAAACCGTGGGCGACCTGCGCGAGGCGCTGCGGCGGCGGGGGCAGCCCCTCCACGGGTTGGGAAAGGCCTCGTGCGCTGAGGCGCTCGCGTACCTGGCCCTCTGCGAAGGGCTGCGCGCCGGCACGGTCGCGCTGCCTGACGTGCCCACGGTTCTCGCCCGTTTCCTTACGCCCCCGGAGCGGAACGTTATCGATCTGCGCTACGGCCTGCGGGACGACCCCCGCGGCCCCACGCCCGACACGCTGACCCTGGCCGAAGTCGGCGCGCAGCTGAAGGTTACACGCGAACGCGTACGCCAGATCGAGCACGCGGCGCGCACCCGCCTCTCCTGCCGCCTGGCGCAGGCCTGCCTGGCCCCGGCGTACGATTTCTTCGAAGCGTTCGTGCGGGCGCACGGCCACGCGGTTACGGCCCTGCAAGTAACCGAATTGCGCGGCGCTCCATGCCTCGCGCCGCTGGCGCCCACCGCGCTGCTGAACCTCCTCTGCGACTGCAGCCCGCGCTTGACCGCCGTCCAGCACGTCTACACCACAGCTCCCGCAGCCGCGCTGGCGCACACGCTCGCGCTCCTGCGCCGGCGTCTCGCCGGCGCGACCGGCCCCCAGCCCCTCGCCCGCCTGCTTGAGGGGCTGGACCTCGCACCGTTGCAGGTCACCGCGGAGGCGGAAACCCACATCGTGCGCCTGCTCCTGCAGCACACCCCTGACATCTCCGCCACGCTGGACGACCGCTACTTCCTGCCGCCGTACGGTGCGGCGGAACTGATCGCCGAAATCCTGCGCCGGCATCCCGCCCCGCAGCACTACCTCGCCGTCCTGCGTGCGTACAACACCGCCGTCTATCCCGGCAGCCGCAAGGGCACGGGCTTCGTGCTCGAGCATCTGCAGGATCCCGCCCGCTTCGTCAAGACCGCCGACGGGCTCTATGCCGGCCTTGCGCCGGCAGCCGCTCCGGGGGGCCGCCCGGCATGAAGCTGGCCGAACGCTACCTATTGAGGGAGTACCTCAAGCACCTGGCGTACTGCCTGACCGCCTTCCTGATGATCTTCGTGCTGTGGGATCTCTTCGACCACGTCGGCCGGTTTCTCGAAGTCCGGCCGTCCGCCGCCATGCTCGTCCGCTACTACGTCTGCCTGCTGGCGCCAACGATCGAGTACATCCTGCCGGCCTCCCTCCTGCTGGCCACGCTCTATACGCTGTGGCAGATGGCGCGCCACAACGAGATCGTCGCCATGCGCGCGAGCGGCATCGGGCTCCTGACCGTGGTGCGTCCCTTTCTGCTGGTGGGCTTCGTCGGCACGCTCGTCATCGCCGCCATCAAGGAGACCGTGGCGCCCGCGTCGGCCGAGTTCGTCCGCCTCAGCAAGGACGCGAAGTTCGCGGACGAGAGCGAACCCGAGGCGGCGCGCCTGGATTACGTCAACCCGCGCGGCCATCTCGAGTGGCACGCCGACCGCTTCTGGCCCAGCCGGCCCGGGCATCTCGAGAACGTTTCGGTCAAATGGGATCGCGGCGGCGACACCACGCGGCCCGCGCGCGAGATCCGGGCCCGCCGCGCGGAGTGGCTGGACGGCGAATGGTGGTTCTTCGAGGCCCTGGAGCGGGTCTTCAACGACGAGGGCTATCCCATGGGCGGGTTCCGGGCCATCGCCCATGCGGAGCAGGGCGTGCGCCTGCCGGAGCTGACCGACCGCCCGGGCGACTTCGTGCTCGCCTCCCGCCAGGTCGACTTCCTCTCCACGCGGGACATCCTGCGCTACCTGTCGCTCAACCCGCGCGTGGCTCCGGAGCGCAAGGCGGAGTATCTCGTGACCTTTCACTCCCGCCTCGCGCTGCCCTGGGCCTGCCTCATCCTGACCCTGTTCGCCGTGCCGGCGGGTACGCGCAGCAGCCGCCAGGGGGTCATCGCCGGCGTCATCGCGTCCATCGCCCTGTTCGTGGCTTTCTACGGACTGACGGTGCTGGGCCTCTTTCTCGGCAAGACACAGGCCGTCGAGCCCTGGCTCGGCGCCTGGCTGTCAAACATCGTGTTCGCAACGTGGGGATTGATCCTGCTGGCGCGCATGCGCTAAGCGGGGCCGTCAGAACGGGAGGCTGCATATGTCCATCTTGAAGGAACTGCTTGAGCGGGCCACTCACCTGGGCGCCTCGGACGTGCACTTGAAGGCACACCAGGAACCGTACTTCCGCATCAACCGCCAGCTCGTGACCAGCGGCTTCGCCGAACTGACCCCCGAGGGGCTGCACGAGATCGTGGCCACCATCCTCCCGCCGCACATCCAGGCGTCTTTCGAACAGTTGCACGAAGCCGACTTCTCGCACGTCGAGCCCGGCGTCGGCCGGTTCCGCGTGAGCCTGTTCCTGGCCCAGAACGTGCCCACCCTGGCGATGCGCCATGTCAAGACGGAGATTCCGACCTTCGAGCAGTTGCACCTGCCCCCGCAGCTGCGCGACATCGCGCACATGCCGCGCGGGATCGTCCTGCTCTCCGGCACGACGGGCAGCGGCAAGTCCACCACTCTCGCCGCGATGGTGAACGAGCTCAACCTCACGCAGCGCCGCCGCATCATCACAGTGGAAGACCCGGTCGAGTACCTCTTCACGGACAACCACTCGATCATCACGCAGCGCGAAGTGGGACTCGACACCCTCAGCTTCGAGAACTCGCTGAAGCACGTCCTGCGGCAGGACCCGGACGTGATCCTCATCGGCGAAATGCGCGACCGGATCAGCATCCGCACGGCCCTCCTGGCCTCTGAAACGGGTCACCTCGTGCTCTCCACCCTGCACGCGGGCACGGCCGACCAGGCCATCTCCCGCATGCTCGACGTGTTCCCGGCCACCGAGCAGGACCAGATCCGCATGGGGCTCGCCGCCAACCTCGCGGCGGTGGTCTGCCAGCGCCTCCTGCCGGACGTCAACAACCGCAGTCATCCGGCGGTCGAGATCATGATCAACACCTCCACGGTGCGGAAGCTCCTCGAGAAGAACCAACTCGAGGTCCTTTCGGCAGCCATCGAGACAGGCAAGGAGGACGGCATGCAGACGTTCAACCAGTCGCTTTACGACCTGATCATGAACGGCATCGTGAGCGAAGAGGACGGCCTGCGGGCCGCCACGAACCCGGAGTCCCTACGCATGAACCTGCAGGGCATTTTCCTCGACGAAGGCCGGCGGATTCTCGGGCAGTAGGTAGCCGGTGCGGCATCGCAGCCGCGGCGGCGGAAAGGCGGGACCATGCGCGATTTCACGGGACAGGCCATCCTGGTCACAGGCTCCACGCGGGGCATTGGCCGGGCGACGGCGGAGTACCTCGCCGCCCGCGGAGCCTGCGTTGGCGTCCACGGCCGCACGTGGGCCGCGGCGGAGAGCGTGTGCGGCGTGATCGCCGCGCGCGGCGGCAAGGCCATTCCCCTGGCCGGCGACTTTGCCGACCCCGCGCAGGCCTCCGTCGTCGTACGCACCTTTCACCTCGAAGCCCGGCGCCTGGACGGTCTCGTGAACAACGCCGGCGGCGGCAAGGTCGTCGCCTTCCGCGGCCTCACGCTGGAGTCCTGGCGAAAGACCTTCGCCCTGAACCTCGAGGCGGCCTTCCTTGCGTGCCAGGAGGCTTACGCCTGCATGCGCGCGCAGCGCGCCGGAGGCATCGTCAACGTCGCCTCGCTGGCCGCGCACGGACCGGGCAAGTGGATGGGCGCGGACTACGCCGCGAGCAAGGCCGGGCTTGTCAGCCTGACCCGTTCGCTGGCCTTCGAGGCCGCGCGCTTCGGCATCCGGGTGAACGCCGTCTCCCCGGGCATGGTCGAGACCGACCTGACGGCCGCGCTTTCGGATACCTTGCGCCAGGGGCTGGGCATTCCCCTGGGGCGTCTCGGACAGCCCGCGGAGGTTGCCGCCGTCGTCGGCTTCCTGCTCTCGGACGCCGCCGCGTACGTCACCGGCGAGGTCCTGCACGTGAACGGCGGCCTGCACGTTTAAGGGGGGTACGAATGAGTGAGATGCAACGCGTTGTCGTGACCGGCTTCGGCATGGTCACGCCCTTGGGCCTGGATGAGCAAACGCTCTGGGAGAACCTGCTGGCCGGTCGCACGGCGATCCGGCGCCTGACGTCCCTTGACGTCAGCGAGTACCGTACGCCGTTCGGCGCGGAAGTCGATACGCCGGCGCTGGAGGCCCGCCTCCTGGCCCTTGGCCAGCGGCCGGGCGACCGTACGGCGGACATGGCGCTTGTCGCCGCGCGAGCCGCGCTGGAGCAGGCCGGCCTGCCCACGGATGGCGCGCCAGCGCCTCTCACCGCACAGGTCCCCGTCATCTTCGGCACCGGCATGGGCTGCGTGCATACCATGCTGAACGCCTACCAGCAGTACCTGGCCAAGGGGTTGCGCGGCATCCGGCCCACGACGATCCCGCGCGGCATGGCCAACTTCATTTCCGCCCAGATCTCCATGAAATACCACCTCACCGGCCCGAACTACGTCACGGTGGCGGCCTGTTCATCCTCCACCATCGCGCTGGGGACAGCCTTCCGCCTGATCCGCCACGGCTATGCGGAGCGCGTCCTCTGCGGCGGGTCCGACTCGCCCTTCGACCCCGGCATGTACGGCGCCTGGAACAACCTGGGCGTCATGTCCCGGAATCCCGACCCGGGGCGCGCCTGCCGGCCTTTCGACGCCGCCCGGGACGGCTGCGTGCTCGGCGAGGGCGCCGGCGCCCTGGTGCTTGAGTCGCTCCCGGCCGCGCTCGCCCGCGGCGCCCGCATCCGCGGCGAGATTCTCGGCTACGGCGAGTCCTCCGACGCCACGCACATCACGGCCCCCGACCCCGCGGGACAGGCCCATGCCATCCGGGCCGCGCTGGCCGACGCCGGCCTGGCGCCCGACGCCGTCGGCTTCGTCAACGCCCACGCCACCGCGACGCCGGCCAACGACGTCTGCGAGAGCCAGTCGCTCCGTCTGGCGCTGGGCGACGCCGCCGACCGGATTCCGGTCAGCGCCAACAAGGCGTACTTCGGGCACCTGCTGGGCGCCGCCGGCGTCGTCGAAACCCTGGTCACGCTGCTCGCCCTTGAGACGCGCCGCCTCCCGCCCAATCTGAATCTTGATAATCAGGACCCGGCGTGTACAATCCTCGCCGTGGGGAAGGCAGCGCAGGACATCGCCCTGCCAGTGGCGCTCAAGAACAGCTTCGCCTTCGGCGGCGACAATGCTGTGCTGGCGCTGCGACGCTGGAACGGCACAACCGCCTGAAAGGTCGACAAGTATGACACGCGAACAGATCATCGAGCGCCTGCGCACGACCATGCGCACATCCACGCAGGAAGCCGTCAACTGGGACACCGTCACGGCGGAGACCACCATCGCCGAACTGGGATTCGACTCGCTCTCGATTCTCGACCTGCTTTACGACGTCCAGCAGGAGTTCGGCATCGATTTCGAGCCCCAGGAGCTGGTTGACATCGGCACCGTCGGCGATCTTGCCGATTTCGTGCTCGAGGAGATGCAGGCCTGAGGCGCATGGCAACGGTTCCCGACAAACAGCCGGCGCCCCTGGCCCCCGGCAAGCGCTTCCGCTTCGCCCTGGAATCGGTGGGCTTGCGACTGGCCCTCTGCCTGGTGGACGGGTTGCCGCTGGCCCTGACGACAGCCCTCGCCCGCGGGGTCGCCGACATCGCATTCTGGTGCCTCGGCGGACGTCGGCGGATCGCGTGCGAGAACGTACTGCGCGCCCGCGTGACGGACCGGCCGGCAACCGCACGCCGCATCGCCCGGCACTCCTTCCGCCATTTCGCCGTCCTGGTGGTCGAGGCCCTGCGCATCGACCGCGTCTTCACCGCAGCGAACTGGCGGGATTTCGTTGAGCTCGACCTCGCGCCCGAAACGCAGGCGCTCCTCCGCCAGCCGGACCAGGGCTTGCTGCTCGCGTCCGGACACCTCGGCAACTGGGAAGTGGCCGCTCAGCTTATCTCCTACCTCAAGCCCGTCGTCGGCGTGACGCGTCCCCTGAACAATCCCTATGCCGACAGCCTGATGCAGAAACGCAAACCGCGCAACCGCTTCCGGATCACGCCCAAGCACGGCACGGACATCCGCCGCCTGCTCGACGCCCTGAAGCAGGGCGAGATCCTGGCGATCCTCTTCGACCAGCACGCCCGCGACAGCCGCAGCCTGATGCTGCCCTTCTTCGGCATCCCCGCCTCCACCTACACTTCGCTCGCCATGCTGCACTTCGTCACGCGCGCCCCGCTCTGCTTCGGCTACGCCGTGCGCACGGGCCCACTGCGCTACCGGCTCGTGGCCGACCCGCCGCTCCTTTACAAGCCGACCGGCAACCGCGACGCCGATACGCGCGCCGTCATGTCCCAGCTCAACACCCGTCTCGAGGCCGCCATCCGCGCTCATCCCGAACAGTATCTCTGGGCGCACCGCCGCTGGCGCATCCCGGTCCCGCCCGCGTCCGCCCCCCTACCTCCGCCGGTGGCCGAATTGCACGCCCCCTGAGCAACCCGCGAAAGCCCATGACAAGCCCGCCGAGCCGCCGCGCGTTATTGGCGT
>CAYOBW010000080.1:0-26075 GCA_964402115.1 uncultured Victivallales bacterium | reverse complement strand
CCGCGATCCGCGCGCCATGTACTGGCGGCAGATGCGGAACGGCATGTGGATCCGGACGGCCGTGATCGCGACGATGTTCGGTTGCGAGGCCGCGATCGCGGCGTACCGGGAAGAGCGTTGAGGCGGGGACGGATGGCGGACGGGAGGTGGCGGATGGCGGTGCAAGGGTGGCGGTCGATGCGAGCCGTGGTGGTTGCGGGCTGGGTTGTGCTTCTCGGCGGAGGGCTCCGCGCGGACACGGACTGGGGGCCTCTCTATTCCCGTGACACGACGGTGGACGGGGCGCGGCGACTGCGCGTGCTCGGGCCTTTCTTCGAACGACAGGAGGCCGAGGACCTCTCCTTCGCCGCGGTGCGTCCGGTTTGGAACCGGATCGACGACAGTACGCGGACGCGCACGCTGACCGAGGTGCTTTGGCCCGTGGGGATGTTCAAGGACCTCGGGGCGGACCGGTCCTGGCGCTTCCTGCCGGCCTACGGGAACAACTACGACACCGCGCGCGACGACAGCCGCCGGCGCTTCACGATCTTGCCGCTCTACTTCTCCGGGCGCGATGCGGCGGGCGAGACGTACCGGGGCCTCTTCCCGCTCTGGGGCAGCATGCACGAATGGCTCGGCTACGATGAGGTGGATTTCAGACTCTTCCCGCTGTACCTGCGCTCCGTGAAGAAAGACCAGGAGACGACCTCGTGGCTGTGGCCCATCTACTCGCGGACGCGCGGCGGCGACGTGGATCGCTTCCGGGTGTTTCCCCTGTATGGCCGCTCGACGACCAAGGACCGCTGGAGCAAGCGGTTCATCCTGTGGCCTTTCTGGAACCAGGTCGAGTACCTCTACCCAGGGGATGAGGGCGGCGGTTTCATCCTGTTCCCCCTGTACGGCTCGGTTCACACGCAAAAGAGCGCGATGCACTGGATCCTGCCCCCGCTGTTCAAATGGGGGGGCGACGAAACCGAGCGCGTCCTGCATTGCCCCTGGCCGATCGTGACGATCCAGCACGGCAAAGAGGAGAAGGTCCACGTCTGGCCGCTGTGGGGGCGGCGTGAGCGTAACAACGTTTCGCAGGGGTTCTACCTCTTTCCGCTCGGTTGGTGGAGCCGCGCCGAGCGCCCGGACAGCGTGCGCACCTGGAGCGCGTTCATGCCGCTGTTCTACCGTGACGCCACGGTGACGCGCCCGACGGACGGGACGGCTCCGGTGCAGCGCGCCGGCACGTTCAAGATCTGGCCGCTGTGGTCGTACCAGCGGGAAGACGACGTGTCGCGCCTGCGCGTGCTGGACCTGTGGCCGGGCCGGCCCGTGCGAGGCATCGAGAAGAACTTCAGCCCGTTCTGGACGCTGTACGCGCGCACCGGGGCGGGGGCGGCCATGGAAAGCGAGCTGCTGTGGGGGCTCTACCGCCACCGGCGGGACGGCCAGGGCGGCGGGCGGCTTTCGGTGTTTCCGCTGTTCGAGACGGAGCGCGGCGCCGCCGACGGCGGATCGGCCCGGTGGTCGGTGCTGAAGGGCCTGTGCGGCTATGCGCGCACGGGTGACAAGCGGCAGTTCAGGTTCATGTACTTCTTCAAGATCGGCGGCGGCAGCGACGCCGCGGGAGCGGTCAAGGACTGATGCGCTCACCCGAACCAGAGCATTTTCCACCTTCGTGGACGGCGCTGGGGCGCCTGGGGCGGCGGCTGGTCTTTACCTGCCGGGCCACCGGGCGTGCCACGCTGATGCTGCTGGAGGCGCTCCTCTATTTGCCGCACATGGTCACGACCCGCGCCCGGCGCGAAGTCGTGTCCAAGATGTACGTCGCGGGCATCAAGAGCCTCGGCGTCATAACCGTCGTGGCCGTCTTCACCGGGATGATCCTGGCCCTGCAGACCGGCCTGGAGCTGCGGAAGTTCAACCAGGAGGTGAACATCGGCACGGCGGTCATGGTTTCGATGCTGCGCGAGATGGGACCGTTCATGACCGGCCTGATCCTGGCCGCGTGCGTCGGTTCCTCCATCGCGGCGCAAATCGGCACGATGGTCGTCTCGGAAGAGGTTGCGGCCCTGGAGATCATGTCCATCAACCCCGTGCGCTTCCTCGTGACGCCCCGGCTGGTCGCCATGGCCGTGATGACGCCCCTGCTGGCGTTCTACACCTGCATCATGGGCGTGCTGGGGGGCGGGCTCGTGGGGATGACGCAGCTGAACGTGGCGTGGTCGTCGTACTGGGATAACGCCATTCGCTATGCCGACACCAAGGATCTCTACGTGGGCTTGCTGAAGGCGTTCCTGTTCGGGATCATCATCACCACCGTGGCCTGCCACGAGGGCTTCTCAACCACGCAGGGCGCCGTGGGCGTGGGCCTCGCGACACGCAAATCGGTGATCACGTCGTTCCTGCTGGTCCTGGTGTCGGGGTATTTCGTAACGCGCTTGTTTTACGTGTAATGATACGATTCGAAAACGTGGTCAAGACTCTGAGCGGGCGCCGCGTGCTGGACGGCGTCTCGTACGAGGTCGTCAAAGGCGAGACTTTCGTCATCGTCGGTCCCTCGGGCACGGGCAAGAGCGTTACGCTCAAGCACATGGTGCGGCTGATGACGCCGGACGAGGGGAATGTGTACGTGGGCGACGATATCGTCAGTCGCGCGCACGGGCGCAACCTGGAGCGGATCCGTTCGCGGTTCGGCTACCTCTTCCAGGGCGGCGCGCTGCTCGAGTGGTTGACGGTGGCGGAGAATGTGGCCCTGCCGCTGCGCGAGAAGACGCGCCTGGGCGAGGCCGAAATCCAGCGGCGCGTGGCGGAGACTCTGGCGCGGGTGGAACTGGGGGGGGATATGGAGAAGCGCCCCTCCGAGATCTCCGGCGGCATGCGCAAGCGCGCGGGCCTGGCCCGGGCGATCATCATGGAACCGGAAATCGTGTTGTACGACGAGCCGACGTCGGGGCTCGACCCCGTGACGTCGCGCACGATCGATACGCTGATCGAGCAGATGCGCAAGGACTTGGGGG
The DNA here is from genome assembly GCA_964402115.1 of uncultured Victivallales bacterium. GTDB lineage: Bacteria > Verrucomicrobiota > Kiritimatiellia > UBA8416 > CAYOBW01 > CAYOBW01. Next base: position 23,088 of record CAYOBW010000080.1, on the reverse strand, counting down.
TGACCAGCATCGTCGTGACGCATGACCTGCACAGCGCGCTCTCGATCGGGACGCGGATCGCCATGTTGCATAGCGGCCGCGTCGTGGAATTGGCGACACCGCAGGAGTTTATCGCCTCGACCGAACCGGAAGTGCAGGCGTTCTTGGCCTCGCAGTTCATCACGGTGCGCGGGGCTTGGGAAAGGACCGGGCAATGAAAGACAAGGGAGCGCGGCATCTGCTGGCCATGGAGGTGGCGGTAGGCGCCTTCATGGTGGCGGTGATGGTGGGGCTGGGAATCTTCACGGTGGTCCTCTCGTCGCACAGCCTGTTTGCGGAGAAGACGCCGTTTGAAGCGGTGTTCAAGGACGTCATGGGCTTGCGCGAGGGCGACAATGTGGTCGTGCGCGGGATGCCGATGGGGAAGGTCAGCCTGCTGGCGCTGCAGCCGGATGGGGTGCACGTGCAGGCGCTGCTGGATACGCCGGTCGCCGTGCACACGGGGTACGTGATCCGCGTGGTCTCCACGTCGATGCTGGGCGGGCGCTGCCTGCAGATCGAGCAGGGGCCTGAGAGCGCGCCCGTGCTGCCGGGCAACACGCTGTTTCGTGGCGCGGATGCGTACGACCTGATGGACGACGCGGCGAAGATCGTCAACTCGCTGAAGCACGAGTTGTTCGAGGGCGGTATCGTGGTCAACATCCGCGAGGCCACGGAGAACCTGCGGCGCATCACGGAGCGCCTGAATACCGGCGAAGGCACGCTGGGCCGGCTGCTGACGGACGATACGCTGTACCGCCAGCTGACCAACGGGGTGACGGCGCTCCGGCATGTGGCCGAGCGTCTCGAGCGGGGCGAAGGCACGCTGGGCAAGCTGCTCACGGAGGATGACCTGCACAAGGACCTGACGGCCACGGTGGCTTCGCTGAAAGGTGTGGCCGAGCGCCTGGAGAAGGGCGAGGGGACGCTCGGGAAGCTTCTCTCCAACGACGATCAACTCTACAAGGATGTCTCCGAAACCGTCGCGTCCGTGAAGGCGATCACGGCGAAGATCGAGCGCGGCGAGGGCTTGCTGGGGCGGCTGGTCAACGACGACAAGCTTTACCGGCAGGTCGAGGAGATCCTCGGCGAAGTCCGGTGCGCCGTGGACGATTTCCGCGAGACGGCGCCCATCACGACGTTCACGAGCATCTTCTTCGGCGCTTTCTAGCCCGGCCCGCTGTCACGCCGGCTGCTGCGCCCCGCCGTACGCCTCCTCGCCGGGCTCGGGGATCTCGGCGAGCAGCCGCTGTACGATGTCCATCGGCCGGATGCCTTCGGAGTCGGCGGCGAAGTTCGTCAGGATGCGGTGGCGCAGCACGGGGATGGCGGCCTTCTTGATGTCGGCGCAACTGACGTGGATCCGACCGTCGAGCACGGCCATCGCCTTGGCCGCGAGGGTCAGGTACTGGCCCGCGCGCGGGCCGGCGCCCGTGGAAACGTAGTTCTTCGTCACTTCGGGGGCCTCGGGGTTGCTGGGACGCGTGGCGCGCACCAGGCTGATGACGTACTTGATGACGTGCGGCGAGACCGGGATCTGTCGAACCACGCGCTGCAGCAGCAGGACCTCGTCCTTGGACAGCACGCAGCGCACTTCCTGCTCCACGCCCGTGGTCGTCGAGCCGACGATGTGCTCCTCCTCCTCCTGCGTGGGGTAGTCCACCCAGATGTTGAACATGAAGCGGTCGAGCTGGGCCTCGGGCAGGGGATACGTGCCCTCCTGCTCGATCGGGTTCTGGGTCGCGAGCACGAAGTACGGCTCCTCCAGCGTGAAGGTCCGGTTGCCGGCGGTGACGCGTTTCTCCTGCATGGCCTCGAGCAGCGCCGACTGCGTCTTGGGCGGCGTGCGGTTGATTTCGTCAGCCAGCAGCAGATTGCAGAAGATCGGGCCCTTGATGAAGCGGAACTCCTTCTCGCCCGTGTTCTTGTTCGTCTCCAGCACTTCGGTGCCGGTAATGTCGGTCGGCATCAGGTCGGGCGTGAACTGGACGCGGCGGAAGGAAAGATCCAGCACGCGCGCGACGGTCTTGACCATGAGTGTCTTGGCCATGCCCGGCAGGCCGATGAGCAGCCCGTGCCCGCCGGCGATGAGGCACATGAGCACCTGGTCGAGCACGTCACGCTGGCCGATGATGACCTTGCCCACCTCCTTGCGGATGGCGTCGGTGCGGTCGCGCATCTGGCGGACGAGGTCCACGTCGCCGGCGGTCGCGGGCAGCGATTTCGCGGCGACCTTGGACGAGGTCGGAGGCGGAGGGAGGGCGGAGGGGGCTGCGCCGTCCTCGTTGTACACGAAGGAGGTCACCTCGCTGAGCACGATGCGGTCCCCGTTGTGGAGGCGCTGGGCCTGCACGCCGACGCCGTTGACGATCGTGCCATTGGAACTCTGCAGGTCGAAAACCCACCACTGGCCGTCCTTCTTCTGCAGCTGGGCGTGGCGGCCCGAGACCTCGCCATCCGGGATGGAAATCTCCGCCTGCGGGCTGCGCCCCATGAGCTGGATCCCGTCGCGCAATTCGAACTTCCTGCCCACCAGCGGACCGCCGCTGAAAGTAATGCTGGCCATGCTGTCGTCTCCCTTTCCTGTCGTCAATCCGCCCCGGCCGTGCCGCGCGCCACGGTGCGGGACCGGCAGGGCTACCTGCCTTTTGCCTGATCCGCTGCCGCCTGCGTCTGCCCGTCGAACTTGACCACGCCCATGTCCTTCACGCTGTCCACCACGCGGATACCGCCCAGGCCGGGTGCGTAGACGTGCCTGATGTGCCCGGTGCCGGGCTTGACCTGCAGGACGAAGATCTCGCGCGTGCGGGCAACCTGCCAGCTGGGCCCGACGTCCTCGAGCAGGACGAGTTTCAACGAGCGCCGGTGGTCCGTATACTCCTTGCCATCGAAGAAGCCGAGCGCGGACTTCGAGCGCAGGAACGTGCAGAAAGCGCGGGCCTGCCCCTCCATCTTGCCGGTCTTGCCCAGGACGCGGTGGATGGTCTTCTCGTTGAAGAACGGCTCGGTCTTGTCGATGATCGTGCCGATCGCCGCCGTGTCCGCGGGGGTCAGCGTGCTCGCCTCGCGGTGGAGATTCAGCCCCTCGTAGACGGCGTCCCCGCAGACAACGACCAGGTCGTACTTGCGGGCGGGCAGGCCGGTGAAGGCGAAGGACGGGCCGCTGAGCGTGGCTTTGTAAACGAAGCGGGGCTCGTCCGGAGGAAGTGCGAGAACGGCGGCCAGTCCCGCCTCGGACGCGGGCACGGTGCCTCTCAGCCCCCCGCTCGCCGCCGGGTCCGGAGCGGTGTAGAGGTACTTGGACTGGCCGACCTGGGCGCGGGCGGGTGCGCTCGCGAGCGCGAGCAGGAGCAGGGCCGCCGGGACAGAAAGGCGTTGTCGGTGCATGGTGCTCACTTTCCGCGGGCCTGGATGTCGCGCCGCATATCCTCGAGCAGCCGGTCCACGTCGGCGCCGATGGGGTGGAACTTGAACCGCTTCTTCATGTTGTCCGCGAACTTGCGCACCTCGTCCGCGGGCGCCTTCGTTTCCAGCATGCAGCGCAGGGCAAGGGTCATGGCGTCGGGCAGGTAGTTCGTGACCTCGGCGGACTGGCAATAGGCCGCGAGCGTGCGCCCGGAGCGGACGAAGTCGCCGGTGGCGGTGAGATAGGCGGCTTCGACGACGATGAAGTCCCCTGAAATCTTGCTCAGCGGGAACTCCTCCTCCCAGTCGGCGAGGGAGTCGGCGGCATCGTCGTAGGCGTGCTGGCGCACGAGGTTCATCGTGGTCTCCGACATGGAGGTGTCGCGGATGGCGCCGACCCGCCAGTCGGCCACGGGGGTGGCAGGGCGGATGGAGGTGCGCAGCGAACGGCGGCGGTCCCGCTGGGCGCGCAGCTCCTCCTTGGAGCGGGCCAGGTTCTTCTGCAGCTCCGTGCGCTCGGCTTGCGTGCCGATCTTGTCGTAGCGCACGGCGCCCTGCACCTCGCCGTAAAGGCGGGCGGCGGCATTGATGTCGCCCTCGAGGAACGCGATGTCTCCCAGCCGCACCCGCGCCCGGGCGGCGAGTGGCGTGTCCGAGGCGGCCACGGTCTGCAGGATGCGCCTGGCGCCGGGGAGGTCGGGCTGGTAGTACATCAGCATCTCGGCCCGTCGAATCTGCCACTCGGGCTGGCGCACCCGGTCCTTCTCGTAGCGTTGGACGGCGGTGATCCAGGCGCTGGCGGCCGCCGCGTTCTGCGGCACGCTGGCGGCATAGTGGAGGTCCTCGATGCGCCAGCGCACGAGCGGCTCGAGCCGCTGGGCCGTGAACTCCCAGTTGCGCGTGGCTATCTCCTTGACGAGGTCGGCGCCCTCGCCGGGGGCGATCACGTTGTTGAAGACGTCCCACACGCTGCCATTCCAGGCGGCCGCGGGCGCCCGGTTGGCGGGGGTGGCCCGCACTTGCGCGAGCAGGGCCGCGCGGTACTGGCCGCGCTGCTCGGCGTTGTTGATGTTGGCCTTGCGGTCGCCATGGCAGAAGGCCAGCAGGGACAGGGTGGCCGCGGACTCCTTGTTGTTGGCGCGGACGCGGAGCGTGATGCGCGCCGTGTCCATGCCCTCCACCGTCCAGAAGATCTCCCGGGGGCCGGCCAGCTGGACGCCGTTGCCGAAGTCCCACGTGTAGGCGGCCTGCTCCGGATTGTCGCTGGTGCGGGCCTTGAAACGATACAGCAGCAGGGGTTTCTCGGCCGCCAGCCAGAGGTAGTGCAGCGGCTCCATGGTGAAGAGGGCCACGGGCAGGCCGTCCCGGCGCTCGATCGACAGGATCTCGGCCGTGCCCGAACGGAGGCACTCCTCGGCCTTGAGCGGGCGCGCCGCCCACATGGGCTGCCCCTCGTGCTTGGGATTGGCGCCGCCGAGCTCGCCCTGCGGCGTGCCGGGCGGGTTCCACGCCAGGCGGAGACGGGCGTTCTCATTGGGGCGGTGCGTGTAGATCTGCACCTGCGCGGGGCGGTTCGTGAGCGCCACCCACTGCCCGACGGCGCCGGCAAGCTGCGGGAAGCCGCGCTCGGGGGCGAGCTTGCGCCCGTCCACGTGCACCTCCATCGTGCCGCCCCCCGAGGGCTCGACGGCCACCCAGGTGCGGCCGGGACGAACGGGCTGCACGTAGCCGACCACGTAGTCCGCGAAGCGCCCCGCCAGGCCGCTGGGGACGGCGCCGAGTTCAATGCCCGCGAGACGCTCGAAGAAGGTGCCCTTGCCGAGGGGGAACTGGCGGCCGAGCCGGTACGCATCCCGGATATCCGCGGCGCCGGGTTCGATGATGGCGAACGGTCCGGGCAGCAGGTTGGCGGTTTGCGTCCACGGCTGGATCTTCGGCATCCGCCCGGCGTAGACCCAGGCGCTGCCGCCGGCGGGCGTGCCGAAGACGATCACGCACGCGCGCTCCGGATCGTACCACAGGCAGCCGTCCGGCAGCCGCTGGCCTTTGTCGTCCACGACCGTGAAGGCGGGCGCCGGTGTGGGTAGCAGGCCGCCGTCGGGGATGGTGAGCAGCACGCCGGCGGCAGGCTGACTGGGCGCCGCGACCACGCGAACGTGAAGGCGGTGCGTGGCCTGCTCCACCGCCCAGGCCGGGCCCGCCGCGCGCGCCGCCAGGGGCAGCGCGAGGGGCAGGGCGAGGGTCAGCAAGCCGGCGCGGAGCCGGGCGCCCGCCCCCTGCGCGCGCGTGTCGCGTGCCGCCAACCCTGGATGTTCTGCCGTCATGCCGTGCATCCTTCGCCGCCGCTCAGAACGATTCGCTGAGCGACTTGAAATACTCCGCAACCAGGTCCCGGTAGGTGGGCGGGGCCTCGTCGTTGCCCTCGTCCGTCGCATCTTCGAGCGGCGCGGCCGGCGCGGGACCCTCGTCGATGGACGTCACGACGCCGGAATCGAGCTCGGTCTTGGCCCGCTTGAGCGAGGCCACGGCGCGCCGCTGGTACTCGCGCACCTCGAGGATGGGCAGGCCGTGGGAGATGGCGTCGCTGGCCTGCCGCATATGGTGGGCGGCCTCGGAGAGGGAGTCCGTGCGCAGATTCATGAGCGACGCCTTGACGTGCGCGGCCTGGGTCTTCGCCAGCAGGGACTCGAGCCCCTCGACGGAGCCGGGCGCGGCGGCGTCCATGCGGCGGTTCGAACCGGCGCCGGCCATGCCCTTCTCGTCGGCGTTGCCGGAGGCCTGCTTGCCGCCGCCCGTGGCGTTCTCGTGCGCCTCGCCGTCGGCCTGCACCTGGCCGCTTTGCAGGGGCTCGGGCGTGATGCGGTTCTCGATGTTCTTGTCGCCCTCGCCGATGGTGCCGGAGCCGGCGGCCGTCTCGCCGATGGCCTGGCCTTCACGGCCGACGATCGAGCGGCCGCTCTGCTCCTTGTGGTCGGGGCGCTGGTTGCCCGACTTGCCCTGCGCGCCGTAGGAGGCCATCGGGCCTTCCGCGACCTCCCAGCCGGGTGCGAAGTCCGGCACGGAGAGATTCACCGCGGAGTCGTCCGTCTCCTGGTTGAGGGACTCCGACTCCTTGAGCAGGTCGCCGATAAGGTCCTCCGCCGCGGCCGGCAGCGCTCCCAGCGCCATCATCGGCTGCTCTTCCTTGTCGAACGCCTCCGCGTTCCACTTGACGGCGTCGGGCTTGTCGCCCAGCCACATCTCCATGTCGTCCATGCGCCCCTCGGCCTTCTTCATGCCCTCGATCAGTTCGTCGGGCTTCAGCACGCCGATCTCCTGGGCCGAATCCCCGGTCATGGCTTCGGAGCCTTCCGCCTGGTGGACCTCCTCGAAGACCTGGTAGACGTCTTCGATCAGCTCGTTGGCGACGGACAGCTCCGGGTAGATCTGCAGGTCGCGTGGGATCTGGAGCAGCGCCTCCTTGAGCTTCGCCTTCATCTCCGCGATTTCGCTCTCGAGCAGATCCTCCTCCTGGTCGGAGCGGTCCTTCTGGATCTCCGTCAGCTTCATGGCATCGAGGAGCTTCGTTTCCAGCTCGCGGATCTTCTGCATGCGGTCGGAGGCGTCCTTCAGCGCCTCGCGCATCTCGGCGAGCCGCTCTTCGGCGGAGGCCGTCGCGGCGCGGTTGAGCATTTCGTCCAGCTCCGCCAGCGTCTTCAGCGCCTTCTCCTGGAACGGGGCGGCCTGGGCCGCGGAGTTGGTTTCGAGCAGCTCGGCGGCCTTGAGCATGTCCTGGCGCACGCCGCGTGCATCGCAGAGGTCGGCCACCTGGAGCACGAGCTTGGCAAAGGCCGGGTCGCTGGTCTCCAGCGTGGGCGCCTCGCGGCGGCAGGCGGCGACGAACTCGCTGACGTCGCCCGCGAGGCGGTCCTGCTGGTCCACGAGCCCGGCGCTGCCGGGCGTGTTCTGCTTCACGAAGGCCTGGGTGCTGGCGAGGAGCGTGGACTGGGTCTTGATCAGCGCCTTGAGCAGGGCCACGAGGCCTGCCGCGGCCCGCTGCCGCTGCGTCTGGTCCACGGCGGCGCTGGCATAGGTCAGCTTGCGCAGGATGGTCTCCTCGCACGCCACGGCGGCCTCCGCGAGCGGGGGGCGCGCGGAGGCGGCGGCCGCCGGCCCCTGCTCGAGCAGGGCGATGACGCGCGTCATCTCCTCCCGGCGCAGCTGCTCGAGCGTTGGGCCGAGCCCGCCCAGCGCGCGCTTGGCGGTCTGGAGCAGGGTGTCGGTGAGGTTGCGGATGGCGACCTGCTGGCCGCCCGCGGACTTCCACGGCGCCTCGCTGTCCAGCGTGTCGCGCAGCCCCTTGGTGGCCTCGAGGTTCGCGCGCTGCATCTCGATGAGCGTCTGGATCGTGGAGTCGGCCTTGGCGTGTTCGTTGGCCTGCATGTTGGAGGCCTTGGCCAGGCTGACGGAGTCGAAGAGGATCGGCTTGGAGCGCGTCACGCGGGGGCCGAGCGGGCAGTTGTCGCGCGCGACGACGTAGAAGGCCAGCGTGCCGGCATCGCGGGGCCGCGGGGTCTCGTCCTTCCAGCTCTGCGTGAACTCGCGCGGGTTGGCGGGGGTCCAGCTCTGCAGCGTGGCGCGGCTGGACTCCTTGGCGTCGCCGATGGAGGCGCGCTCGACGGTGACCGTGGCCAGGCCGTAGTCGTCCGCCACGGCGAACTGGATGGCGGGGATGCCGTTGGGCGCGAGGACCGTGCGGGCCGCGGGTGAGGTGATCTGGATGACGGGGGGCGCGTCCGGGAGCAGGCGGGCATTGATGGCGCACTCCGCCGTGTCACCGTCATAGGCCGTGGCGTGCACGATGAAGGCGGCGCCCTTGCGGAACGCGAGAGCCCCGGCATACGTGCGCTCGGTGCCGGCGCGCTGGAGTGTGACGGGCGGCTCGGTGCCGGCGCGCGCGGTGGCGTTGGAGAGCGGGAAGTTGCAGCTCACGGTCGCGTCGAGCTGCGAACCCTCGGGAATGTCCAGCGACTCGCTCAGCGCGTCGAACGTGCGCGGCTTCAGGCGGGTGTAGGCCGGCGGGGTGACGACGACGGAGACGGTCGTGAAGGCGAGCGGGGGCTTGGTCTCGATCGTGTACCAGCGCGGATTGGGCGCATCGCCCGCGCGAAAGCGGTACTGGGTGGCGGTGGCGATCTTGTTCAGGCGGTGGCGGACGGCCCCGTCCGGCGCCTGTCCGACGCGGCCCAGGTCGTAGGTCGAGCGCGTGCCGTCGGCGGACTTGACATCGAGATGGACGCGGTGGGTCGCGCGGCCGCTGACCACGCATTTCACCGGCAGGTCCGTGCCCTGCACGATGCGCGTGTCGCCGGGCTGGACGGCGAGGATGTGCGTGGCGCACACCGGCATGACGTTCGAGAAGGGGTTCACGACCCGCCCCAGGCAGACGAACCACTTGGCCTGGAGGAACGCGAAAGGCGCGGCGAGCAGGAGCAGCGCAGCCAGGCAGCCGAGCAGCACGCGCTGGTGCAGCTTGCGGTTCTTCATCTCGTCCACGCGCACGACGGACCACTGCGGCACGCCCTGGGAGACATAGGCCTGTTTGAAGGGGTCCTGGTCGTGGGCCTCGGCGAACTGCAGGTAGTTGATGAGGTGGTTGTCGAGGGCCGGAAAGGCCCGCTCGACCTCGGCTGCCACGCCTTCGACCGTGAAGCGCCGCGCCGCGGCCGCGCGGAAGCGCCAGAGGCCGGCGCCGGCCACGGCGGCGACCAGGGCCGCGGCCAGCAGACGCCCGAAGCGCGTGAACTGCAGCCCGTAGTCCGCCAGGCCCGCGACGCACAGCGTCACGGCGACGAGGGCGGCCCAGAACTGCAGGCGACGACTGGTTTCCCAGCCCCGCAGCGTCCGTCCCACCCGCCGCAAATCGTTCTCGATGCCGATCGGTGTCATGGATGCCTCCGGAGCCGCTAGCGGCTGCCGCCCGATTTGGCCGGCCGTTCGGTCTTCTCCAACACGACGTTGTCCACGAGCAGGTCGCCGTCGTGGCCGTCGATCGCGACGATGTGCACGATGATGAACTCGACGCGCTTCAGCGCGGCCAGGGCGGCGCTGGTGGGGTTCGCGGACGGAAAGGTCGTCTCGCCGCGCTGCCAGCTCTTGGTGACGTTCGAGAAGGGCCCTTCGTGCTTCGTCGTCCCGAAGTACAGGAGATTGCCGGAGCCCTGCTTGTAAGCCAGGCGCAGGTCCGCGAGGGTGGGGGCCGTGTTGGGCTTCACGCCCGGCTTCCACTGGAACCCCTGGATGTAGATGCGGCAGTTCGGGCCCTCGGTCGTGCGCGCTTCGGCGGAGAGGTGGTAGCTGCAGTTCGGGTCGAAAGGAATCGGCTCGCTGTCAACCTTCACGCCCTGGCCGCTGCCCCAGAAGATGTCGCGCGTGCCGGTCAGCCGCAGCACGCTGCGGTGGGCGCCGTCCTGCGAGATGACGGAGACGCGCGTGTGGTTGTTGGTGTACCACGTGTTGCCGGTGAACTGGAAGTCGCGGACCCAGCCCTTGAGCGGGTCCTCCGCGTTGTCGAAGCTGCCGTTGACGAGCAGGTTCGCGCCCTTGCGGGCGGCGGCGCCGGATGGCGGCGCGGCCACGCCCGCGGGCGGGACCAGGGCGCCGGCCAGCAGGCCGGCCAACATCAGCGACAGAAGCGGTGTCTTCACGGCATGTCCCTCCACTTGCGGATGCTCCACTCTATGGCCAGCAGGCCCATGAGGCAAGCGATTACCAGCAGGCGCTGCCACAGCGAGGCGAACTCCGAACGCTCCTCGGTGCGGGGCTTGCAGGAGATGGCGCGCAGCACCTCGGAGAGCTCCGCGGGTGTCTTGCGGAAGGCGCCCTTGCTGTTGTAGGCGAGGTTCTTCAGGACGGTCAGGTCCGTCGGGTTGGGCGCGGCTTCCGGCGTGAAGGGCTTGACGAAGAAGGAGACCGGGTCGGAGCGCTTCTCCTTGCCGTCCACCATCGTGAGGGCCACGACGGTGTGGAGGCCCGGCACCTGCGCCTCGAACGGCACGGCGAAACCGGGGAAGCTCGCGCCGCTGGGCGTGACGACCTGCTGGCGCGCCATGGGGAACGTCAGCGCGCGCTTGTCGGGCAGGCTCACCTCGGCGGTCATGATCAGCCGCTCGTTGATCTCGTCGCGCCCGCCCAGGCGCGCGCTGATGGGCATGGACTCGCCCAGGTAAAGCTCCAGGCGCCCCAGGAAGACGTCGATGCGCGTGGTGTCCACGGCCTGTTCGGCGGGGCACAGCCAGCCGACGAGCTGGTTCCAGAAGCGGTCGTACGGACGGTTCTCCTTGCGCTCGGGGCTCAGCTGCCAGCGCCAGAAGGAGTCGGTCATGATGGCGACAACCTTGCCCTGGCCGTACTGCCGCACGACGACGATCGGCTGCGGGCCGTCGGCCGCGGCGACGGCGAGGAGCGCCTGGGCCCCGGGCGCGGGCGCGGAGCGGGCGAAGTACGACAGGACCGGCGGCAGCTGCTCCCAGTACTGGGGGTTGCCCGCGAACGCCGGGTGCACGCGCCCCTCGTCGGTGAGCTGCACCGGCACGGCGCCCTCGACCGGCACGGGGCCGTGGCGCGTGATGGGCATGAGCTTGCGCAGGTCGGTCTGGGCGAAGCCGTTCGGCCCCCAGCCCTTCGGCCCGCCCAGCAGGACGAGGCTGCCGCCGGCGTCGACGAACTTCAGCAGCGTCGCGGCGCGCTGCGGCCCGATCTCCTCCGCGTCAAGGTTGCCGAGCACGACCACCTTGAAGAGCGCGAGCTGCCCCTCGCTCATGTCGGCCGTCACCTTGCCCACGTCGCCCACGGTCAGGAACGCCCCCTCGGGGCCGCGGACAAAGCAGGCCGGCGTGATCTGGGGGTTGGCCTTGAGCACGCGGATGAGGTACTTCGACTCCCAGCGGGGCGGGCCTTCCACGTACAGCAGGCGGTTGCGCGCTTCGATCACCTGGACCGAGACGGCATAGGCGTTGTTGTTCGTGTGGGTCTCGCCGGCCAGCGGCGGGACCAGCACGCGGTACAGGAACACGCCGACCTCGGGGTGCGTGAGCTGGAAGGCCACCTCGCGGGTGGAGCCGTCGGGCGGCAGCTGGACGGGCGATTCCTGCAGCAGGACATCGTTCTTGTAGAGTTGGACCGTGACGGGGTCGCTGCCCACCTGGTGCCCGCCAACGACGGCCTTCAGCTCGCTGTTCCAGCCGGCGGAGATGCGCCGCGGGGTGTTGACGGTGTCCACGCGCGCGTCGGGCTCCAGCTTCTCGGCGGCGGCATCCTCGGCGAGCTGCGTCGTGTAGATCGGCCACGGCCACGTGTCGGACGACCACTCCGGCCCCGTCTCGCGCGTGTCGAGGCCATCGGTCAGGACCAGGCAGCCGGCTATGTCCTGGCCGCGGTAGCGCTCCGCCAGCTTGACGAGCGCCTCGCGCAGCAGCGTGCTCTCGCCGTCGGGCTTCAGCGTGGCCACGGCGGATGGCAGCAGCTGGTTGCCGAGGCTGCCGGCGAAGGGGTAGACATCGATCTCGCACAGGGAGGCCAGCGACTCGATCCAGCTGCCCGCCGCGAGCGCGTGCGCGGCGTCCCACCGGCTGCGCCCCTCGGGCTGCCGGGGCTGCTGCATGCTCGCGGAGGTGTCGACGGCAACGAGGAAGCGCGGCTTGACCTCGCGGATCGTCTGGTGCTTGCGCCCCGGCAGGAAGAGGCACCAGGCGAGCAGCCCGAAGAAGATCAGGCGCAGCGCGGCCAGCACGGGGAGCGTCCACGTGCGCTTCGGGTAGCGCACGAAACTGAACCCGGCCGCGGCCACAGCCGCCAGCACCGCGAGCCAGATGGCCAGGGTCGAGAAAGTATGTTCGAAAACCGTCATGCGCTCACGCGTTCTCCGCCGGTTTGCGCACCCGGCCCGTCAGTTCGATCTTCAGCGTTTCCGAAAGCGCGCTGCCCGCGCGCGCCAGGCGGTTGGCCATGAACACCTCCGCCGCGGCCAGGAGCAGGACGAGCCAGAGGGCGTGTTCCGCCAGCGTCAGGCCCACGCGCGACGCGCGCACGAGCCGCAGGAGGTCGTCCTTGTTGTCGGCTACCTGCGTGCGGTCCGCGCCGGTGACGTCGGGCAGCCGGTCGCGGTCGACCGGCGTCAGGTCGGACTCCGTGCGCTCGGCGTTGGCCGCCAGCACGGGGAGTTCCGCGCCGCCGCTCGTCGCGGGCCGCCTGTAAATGCCCGGCTGCCCGAGGTTGTCCACGACGTAGGCGGCCTTCTCGTGCGCGGGCATGCGGCGGATGGGGACGGGGCTGCCGTCCGGGGCGGTCAGGACCACCGCGTCGTTGGCGGGGAAGGTGTCCTCCGGGAGTGTGACGTTGCGGCCGGTCCAGTGGAAGAGCGGCGTGCCGGTGACGCCCGCGCCGTAGCGGGCGATCTGGTGCAGGACGGGGAGGAAGAAGGGCGAGAGCGGGAAGGTGCTCCACGCGCGGTCGGCGCTGACCGTGAAGGCCAGTACGCGGCCGGAACCGACCTTCTTCTCGACGAGGAACGGCATGCCGTCGCCGGCGGTGATCAGGACCGTCATCGTGGCGTTGTCCAGCGTCCAGGGGAGATACCTGGCGATGGCGCACACCGGGGCGGCGTCGCCGATGTCGCGAATCGCGTCGAAGAGCGGGTGCTGCGGCGTATTCCAGCGCAGGGAGCGCTTGCGCTGCTCCGTCGGCAGATCCTGCGGGGCGCCCGCCACCGGCAGGCAGGTCAGGCTGGCGTAGTCGCCGGCCTGCGCCCCGGCGCCCGGAAAGAGGACGAGCACGCCGCCGTCCTGCACGTAGCGTTCGAGCTGCAGGACCGTCGGGCCGGGCAGGGGCAGGGCATTGCAGAGGATGACGCTGACGCAGGAGCGGAGATCCTCTTCGGTGACGGCCGTGCCCGCGACCTGCTTGGCGCGGAGGGGCGAGGCGCCCCCGGTGGCGCCGGCCTGCAGCGCGCGCATGACATAAAGCGTCTCGTCCGGCGCGCCGACGCAAAGCACGGGGATCTTCTCCTTCACGTCGATCATGAAGTGGAAGGCGTCGTCGGCCGGCAGGCTGTCGGGCGGCAGGGTGACGGCGGCGCCATGCAGGCCGGGAGAGAGGGGCGGCAGGGTGAAGACGACCGTGGCGGCCTTGTCGCGCTCGGCGGCGGTGAGGGTGCGCCGCGCGACCTGCGCGCCGTCGATCATGAGGATGGCCGAGGAGTCGCCCGCGCTGCCGGAGCCGATGAGCCGCGCGTCCACGCGGGCGGAGGAGTGGGCGGTGATCATGAGCGGGTGCAGTTCGACGGAAGCCGGCGAGAGGTTGACGGGGTTCTGTGCGCCGGTGAGCGTGATGTAGCAGGCGGTTCGGTTGTCGGCTTCCTCAGTCAGGCTCCACCCCTTGGCGCCCTTCTCCGCCCGGAGCATGCCGGTCCATGGGAGGTTCTGGCCGTCGGTCAGCACGTGGATTTCGCGCTCGCGGCGGCCGCTCTGGTCCTGCAGGGTGCGATAGGCCGCGCGCAGCGCCGGCTCGAGGCGCGAACTCGTGTACTCCGGCTTCAGGTTCTTCAGCTGGCCCGTGACCATCTGCCGGTCGGAGGTGAGCTTCTCGACCAGCGGGCGGACGTCGTCGGTGGCGAGGAAGAGGCAGACGCGGTCGCCCTCCTTGAGCTCCTCGACCAGCGCCGTCGCGATTTCGACGGCGTTCTCCCAGGCCGTGAAGCGGCCGCACTGGTAGTACATGCTGTAGGAGGCGTCGAGCACGATGGCGACGTCGCGCTGGGCGCGGGCGGAGAAGCCGGCAAAGCCCCGCGTGCGCAGCATGGGCATGGCGAAGGCGGCGGCGATGGCGAGCATCAGGGCCGTGCGCAGGAACCAGAGGAGGAACTGCTCGAGCCGGATGCGGCGCGAGGTGCGCCGCTCGGCCAGCTTCAGGAAGCGCAGCGTGCTGAACGGCACGCGGACGACGCGCCGCTGCCGCATCAGGTGGAGGAACAGCGGGATGCCCGCCGCCCCCGCCGCCCACAGAAACAATGGATTCAGAAACTCGAACATCGTCCCGTTCCGTTGCCTTCACGCCAACCGTCAGCCACCCGTCCGTCAAACCCGCTTCCCGCGGCCGCGCGCCGCGGGAGCCCGCGCGCCTGCCCGCGCTACCGCGACAACCGCCGCCGCTCCTCGAGGTAGGCGCGCGCGAAACTGTCCACGTCGCGGTCCGTGCGCGCCAGGCGGTAGTCCACGTTCAGCGCCGCGCACCCCTTGCGCACGGTCTCGAGAAACTCGCCGAAAACCTTGCGATACGCCTCGGCCAGCGCCGGCGGGTCCACGGCGATGACTTCCTTGGTCTCCATGTCCTCGAACTGCGTGGCCTTGGTGAAACCGAAATCCAGCTCCATGGGATCCAGCACGTGGCAGACAATCACGTCGTGGTGCTGCTTGCGGAAATGGGCCAGCGCCTGCAGCACGCGCTCCGTGTCGTCGAACAGGTCCGACAGGATGACGATCAGCGCGCGCTTGTGTACGCTGTCGGCGACCTGGTGCAGCGTGCGCGCGATCTCCGTGGTCTCGGCCGGTTCCTGGGCCAGGAGCTGCGTGAGGAGGTTGTTGAGATGGAGGAACGTGTTGCCGGTGGCCATCTGCGTGTCGATCTTGTTCGAGTGCAGGAAGAGGCCCACCGAGTCGCGCACCTTCACCACGACGTAGCCGAGGGCGGCGGACAGGTGGCAGGCGTAGCGGTACTTGGTGAGGTCCTTGCTGCCGTAGCCCATGGAGGCGCTGCGGTCCACGACGAGATAGACGCGGAGATTCGTCTCCGTCTCGTAGCGGCGGATGTAGTAGCGGTCGGTGCGCCCGAAGACCTTCCAGTCGATGTGCCGCGGATCGTCTCCCTGGATGTAGGAGCGGTGGTCGGCGAACTCGGCGCTGCTGCCCTTGAGCGGGCTGCGGTGGGCGCCGGCCAGGTTGCCTTCGACGACGTAGCGGGACTGCAGCACGAGCGTGCGCAGGCGCTGCAGGTGTTCGGGCGTAAGCAGGGTGGCGATGCCGTCGCGTTTCATGCTTCAGCGCGCCCCCGGTTTCTTGAGGATGGCCCAGTGATCGCCGTCGGTGAGGACGATCAGCGCCACCCCTGCGTAAACGAAGGCCGTCTCGCCCTCCGCCGTGCCGTTGGAGAGGATCAGCGTGTCGCCGGTGGCGCCGCGCTTGAACTCGATGGCCTGCCGCGTGCCGTCGGAAGAAACCATGCGCACGGGCTCAAGCTCGATGCGTGCGCCGTACGGGCGGGCCAGGGCCGTGCGCAGGTCGGAGTCCACGCCCGTGGCCCGGCACTGGATTTCGTAGCGTTGCCCCTTGAAGCCCTTCAGCCGCTTGAAGTCGACCGGGCGGTAGAACCAGGCGCGGCCCCAGCGGTCGGTGAGCGGGAAGGCCAGGCCCTTGACCGCGTTCGTGGCCGCTTCCAGCGTGGCCGGATACTCCACGCGCCGGATGTAGATGCGCTCGAGCGCCTCGCGCACGCGCAGCAGATCCACCCGGCTGAGCCAGCGCCGGGCCTGCGTGCGCGCGGCTTCTTCGAGCGGATCCTCCAACGGTTCCGTGCCGGCGGGACGGAGCTGCTCGAACAGCTTGACCGCGTCGGCCACGCGTCCGCCCGCGAGCAGGTGCCAGGCGTGGAGGCTGCGCACGACGGGGAGGAACGGCGTCGCCGTGCCGGCCTTCGCGACTTCGGCGCACTGCTCCACCACGAGCGCGTGCTGGTTGCTGTGGGCGCTGTGGAAGCTCCAAAGATCGGCCAGGGCCCGCTCCTCGGCGGCCCGCGTCTGGGCCCGCGCCGGGGTTGAAGCCAGGAGGCTCGCCGCGAGCACGGCCAGCCCTGCTGCTGCCATGGCCGGTCGTTGCATCACGGCGTAACAGCGTAAAGCAGGATGTTCTGCCCGAGGCGCAGGGCGCCGGACTGATCGTAGCCGTGGGCGTAGGGGCTCTGCGACATCTCCCAGCCGCCCGCCATGCCGAAGGCGCTGTAGACCACGGCGAAGTGCCCGTTGACCTCGACCCCGTAGAGCGTCGGGAAAACCGTCGGGCTCTTCATGTGCGAGGAGAGCGCCGGCGTGACGCTGAGCTGCGTGCAGGCGTTGGGCAGGCTGTACAGCGTGTGCTCCCGCGGGATCGGCGTCAGCGGGTAGTCCGGCAGAATGGCCTTGAGCTGCGTGCGCAGCGCGAGGTCGAAGCCCTTGCGGCCGCAGCAGGCCTCGGCGAAGAGAAAGCCGCCGTTCAGCAGGTACTGCCGCAGCTGCGCCTTCTCGCGGTCGTTCAGCGTGAAGTGCTCGTGGCCGGTCAGGTACAGCAGCGGCGCTTCGAAGATCTTCGGATCGGAGAGCCGCAGCTCCGTCAGGCCGAACTTGACGGGAATGTCGGTCTTCAGATTGAAGGTCTGCAGCAGCACCGAGATGCCGGCATGGCGGGTCTTCCATTCGCCGTCGTACACAATCTGGGCCATCTGCATCTTGTCGGTGGAGAAGGCCTCGCTGTCCACGAACTTCATCTTGGAAGCCTGGTTCTTCGCCCAGGCGCGTACCGCCGTCGCGTAGGCGAAGAGGTTGACGCCCAGCTTCTGCGCGTCCACCGAGTCGTAGGCCTGGTAGCTGTCGTCTTCGAGCCCCTCCCAGCCGACCGCCATGCACCAGCGCGAAATGACCGCGATGGTCCGGCAGTTGAGGGTCATGCCGTCGAACCAGGGCTCGTTGCCGCTGAAGCCGGCCTTCGCGACGCCGGGCCGGTACTTCACGCGGTCGAGGTCGTAGTAGGCATGAAAGACCGGGTGGTCGGAGCTCAGGCGCTGCAGGTGCACCTCCGGGAACATCAGCTCCAGCTCCTTCTTGGCGGACTGGTAGAACGGCTGCGAGCCGAGCCCCGTGTTGAACACCAGCATGCCGCCGCTGAGCACGTATTGCCGCAGCTTGGCGCGCTCGGCGGGGGTGAACTCGAAGTGGTAGTGGCCGGAGCGGAAGATAATCGGGTTGTTGTCGGGGTTGGGATCGATCTCCGCCAGCGTCTTCACCTCCATGGTGTAGTTGACGTCCACCATCTCCTTCATGCGCTTGAGCAGGTTGTTGACGTCGTTCGGCGTCGCCGCCCAGTCGAGCTTGTGCTCCGTGCGGATCTTCGTGAAGAGGACCGGCGGCTGCGGCGGCTTCTTGGCCTCCGTGCGCGCCAGGGGCGCGACGGGCGGCGGCGGGAAGGGGATCGTGGTCTCCGCCGAGGATACGGTGCGCGGCGGCGGCGGCGGCAGCCGCACTTTCTGCGGCGGCGGCACGAAGCCGGCCTCGTCCGAGCCGTCGCCCTGGAAAATGGTGTACTCCCCGGCCAGTGCGCAACTGGCCGCGCAGAGGGCGACGAACGTGATGGCAATGCGTTTCATGGTGGTACCTCCTGCTCGGACTACCCTACTTGTCCGTCTTCCGATGCACGACTTCCTTGCCCGACGATGTGTCGGTGCCGACGCGGGCCTTCGGATTCAGCTCGTAGAGCAGCTCCTTGCCCGCCACGGGTGCGGCTTTGTCCTTGTACCGGAAGATGACCGGGTCCAGAACGATCCGCCGTCCGGCCGGGTCAAGCGCGCGCAGCGTGCCGGTCACGGCCACGGCCTCGCCGACCTTCAGGTTCGCCTCCTTGACCGCCTTGAGCGAGACGGGCTTGGTGATGACGAACTGCACGGTCATGTCGGACGAGGGCTCCGTGCCCGCCATGCGGATGCCCTCGAAGCCGTTGGTCGTGATCGTCTCCACGGTGGTGAGGGCGACGTAGCGGAAGAAGAAGGGCTTGCCCAGCGCCTCCTCGCGCAGCGTCTTCTGCTGGGCGGGTACGGCGCGCGTGAAGGCGAGCGCGAATTCGTTACCGTTGTCAGTGCGGGCGACGAGCCGGGCGGGAGTTCCCAGCAGGGCGACGCCGGCGACGGCAGGCAACAACACGCGGATCGGAATCATGGTGAACGCCTCCCTTCGTGCTCGCGTTCGATTCAACCATAGCAGCGGCCTGACGCAGTCGCAAGCGGAGGTTATTGCCAGCCGTGGCTTTTTTTGCTTACTTAACGCGTTTTAAGCCGAGGTCAGAAAGGGGGATATCGTGGAACAAGCGCGCGTGTTGGAGATTCTCAGGGAATCGGGCGCCCTGCTGGACGGGCATTTCGAGCTGCGTTCGGGGTTGCACAGCGACCGCTACTTTCAGTGTGCAAACGTGCTGCGCCATCCGCGCCATGCCGAGGCGCTTTGCCAGGCGCTGGTGACGCGCATGCGTGCCGAGCTGGGCGTGGGCCTGTGCGCGGACGGCGTGATTGCGCCGGCGTTGGGCGGCATCGTCGTCGGGCACGAGGTGGCGCGGGCGCTGGGGCTGCCGTCCATCTTCGCCGAGAAGGAGGGCGGCAAGCTTGTGCTGCGCCGGTTCAGGATCCTGCCCGGCGAGCGCTACGTGGTGGCGGAGGACGTCGTGACGCGCGGGGGCCGCGTGCAGGAGACGGTGGACATCGTGCGGCAGGCCGGCGGCGTGGTCGTGGCGATCGCCGTCCTGGTGGACCGCAGCGGCGGCAAGGCGGCGTTCGACTGCCCGCTCTTCAGCCTGCTGCAGATCGAGCCCGTGACGTACGAGCCCGCCGCCTGCCCGCTCTGCAAGGAGGGTGGCAAGGCCGTGCACCCGGGGTCGTGAGCAGGCGCGGCTGGCTGTGCGCTCCGCTCGCGGCGGCGTGCCTCATCGCGAGCGGCCTCCCGGCGCGCGGCGCCGGCCCGGCGTACGCTGTCGCGCCCGCCGAGGCTTGCCTGCGCGCCTTCCTGGCGTCGAACGCCGTGGGCGTGGCGAGCTTCGCCGTGAGCGCCCGCGGGCGGCTGCTCTGCGCGCGCGCCTACGGCTTCGCCGATCCCGCCCGCACCCGCCCCGTGGCGTCGAACGTCGTGCTGCGCGTGGCGTCGGTGACGAAGCCCGTCACGGCTGCCGCGGTCCGGCAGCTCGCGGCCGAGGGGCGGCTCGCGCTGGCCGCCGGCGTACTGACGCGGCTGGCGCCGCCCGCCTACCCCGTGCCGGCCGACGCGCGCTGGCAGGCGGTGACGGTTTCGAACCTGCTGGCGCACACCGGCGGCTGGGACCGTGAGCAGGCCGGCGATCCGATGTTCATGCAAGACCGCGTCGCGGCCTGGTGCGGGCGGCCGGCGGTGCGTGACCGCGACGTGGTGCGCTGGATGCTCGGGCAGCCGCTGCAGTTCGCCCCGGGCGCGCGGCGCGTCTACTCGAATTTCGGCTATTGCGTGCTCGGGGTGCTGCTGGAGGAGATCACCCGCACGAACTACCTCGCTTTCGTCAACGCGACCGTGGCCGCGCGCGCCGGCTGCCGTTTCCGGCTGAGCGCGACCGACCCCGCGCGGCGCGATCCGCTCGAGGCGTGGTACGACTTCGGCCGCGAGGGCGAGCGGTTCCGGATCGAAATCATGCCCGCGCACGGCGGCCTCGTGTGCGCGGCGGCTGACCTGTGCCGGTTCATGGACGCCTACTGGCTGGATGGTACGCCGCGGCCCGCGGGCGCAGCGGGGCGTGCGTACGGCTTCAACGGCAGTCTGCCCGGTTGCACGGCGGTGGTGCGCCAGCGGCCGGACGGCCTGAACTTCGCCGTGCTGCTGAACAAGCGCGACCCCGCCCGCCCCTGGCACGAGTCGCTCGGCAACGCCCTCAGCCGTTGCCTGCCCGCGCCGGCGGGGCCGTAGCGCAGGCGTCCATTGCCAAGGTAGGTCGGGCCTGCCTGCCCGACCCTCAGAGAGCCTGATCTCTCGGAGACTCGCGTGGCGCCGTCGCGAGGGCACAAGGGGTGTCGGCCCCGGAAAGCCCGCCCGCCGTCACAACGGGGTCGCGCTTCAGTGCCATTCCGCGACCTCGTCCGCCGTGGTGAGTGCCCCTCACCCTGGCCCTCTCCCCGCCGGGGAGATGGAAGCCCGGCACACTACGTCGAAAGGCCGCATCAGCCGAGCAAGGGCTGGAAGCCGGCCTCACGGAAGTGCGCATCCTTGGTCAACGCGGCCAACAACCCCAGGTGCTGCATGATGTGGAAGCTGAAGCAGTCGGTGAAGGAGTACGCGTGGTCGCCATGCTTCGCCAATAACTCGCGCGTGGCTGTGAAGCGCAGCGGGTCCATCCATTCAACGCGACATACCCGCGAGGCAAAGACCGTGTCGAAGAGCCCGGCAACCAGGTGCCCCTGGCCGCGTACGCGGAGCAGGGTGGCCGTTTCGTCCAACACGTAGTCGGTCGTGACAAACGCGCGCCGGCTCTTGGCGGCTTGCGTCAGGATGGCGGCTGCCGCGGCGTGGCGGTCGTCGCGCTTAACAAGACAGGCGTAGAACCCGCTGGTGTCGATGAAGATCTCACGCGCCATAGACGGCCTCGTCGATCTCGCGGTTCGTGAGGGATTCGCCCGCCGAGTCTGCCAGCCTCGTCAAGGTGTAGAAGCCGTCTGCTGCCGATGCCTCAGGCGCCAGCGGCTCGAGGCGTGCCATGGGCTTGCCGCGGTAGGTCAGGACTACCCGTTGACCACGCTGGACGGTCCGCACCACATCCATGGCGTGCTGGCGGAACTCAAGCATGGAAACGGTCTTCATCGCAATCCTCCTCGCGCACCGTGGCGATACTTTCACTTCAACATGAACTTCAACATGAGGCTGACCATAGCAGACGCTGTGAACCTGTCAACCTGGAAAAGCGTTTCCAAATCTGTCCGGCGAATTCGGGAACTTTCACGGCGGCGTCCACACCCGCGCCGGCGGGGCCGTAGCGCAGGCGTTTCGCGAAGGCTGGGCGCTGCCCTCGATCCGGCTCCCGGTCAGCCAAAGGAGCATGCCCTTGCCAGGATGTGGCGCAGATTGAACTCGGCGCCGATGAGGCGGCGCAGGCGGGAGGTGTTCCGGAAGCGTCTCAAGGCGGCCAGGAACGCCGGCTGCTCCTCGGCAGGCATCTCGTAGGCTGTCAGCCAGGCCGGGACGGCAGACGAGAGGCAGTGCCGCGCGAGGCTGTCGCAGAGGTACAGCAGGTCGTAGAGCGCCATCCGCGTGCTTCTGATGCTGTGCGGAAACCGGTGGAAGCGCGGCATGTCGATGAAGACGAAAGCAGGCCGCCAGGCGGCGGACTGCACCAGGATGTTCCGTGCCAGCAGCGTGCCGTGGCGAATCCCTGCCGCATGCAGCCGGGCGACGCACGCGAAGATGGGCGTCAGATCGAGCGCCGCCGCGCCGGGGGCCCCGGACGCAAGGATGTCCGCCAGCGGCCTGCTGTCGTCCACCCACTTCGTGACAAGCAAATCTCCCCAGCCGTGTGCGCCGAACCGGCCCTGGGACCAGAACAGGGGCTGCGAGCAGGGAATGCCGAGCGCGACAAGGTGCCCCAGGCAGGCGAACTCGTGGTTGGCGCGAAACCGGGTCAGGCGGCTCCTGAGCCAGACGGGAAAACCGCGCCGGTAGAGCTTGACGGCCACATGGGTTCCATCGGCGAGCGCGTCGCGCCAGATAAGCGTGCCCGGCTCCTCTTTCAGGATGGCCTCGCGAACAGGCCGCAGCACCACGGGTACAGCCGGCAGGGCGTCGTTGCCGATGGGCTTGACGCTGATGGCTGCGCCGATTGGCGCCAAATGCGGGCTCACGTTGACTTCTTCACGATGAGGGCGTAGCGGTGGCCCGACCCCACGACGAACAGGGCAGGGCAGGCAACGAGTTCGGCGCCGCAGGAGTTCGCGAGCCGCCGCAGCTCGCCGCGCGTCATTGTGCACTTCGGGGGCTTGCGGTCGAACGGACGGCGCAGGCGGCGAAGCGTATTCTTGAGGGAATGGAAATCGAAGAACGTCATGATCACGAACCGGCGCGACACCCGCAGCAATTCCCTGACCAGGCGTTCGCGTTCGGCGGGTGTCGGCAGGTGATGGTTGAGGCGGATGCAGACCGTGCCGTCTATGCTGGCATCCTTCAGCGGGATGTGAAAGCCCGAAGCGGTCAGCCAGATCTGCTGCGTCGCCACCCGTCCGTTGGCGCGGCCGTAGCGGACCTGTCCCAGCGCGATGTCGGCCTCGAGCAGGAGCTCCGTGTGCGGAGCGAGGGGCGGGCTGACCCGTCCGCCGCCGCACGGGAGGTCGAGGAGCGTCTGGCTGTGCCCCTGGCTCGCGAGGAGCCTGGTCAGCAGTTTGAATTCGCGCCGCGTGCTGATCCGCTTGGTCCAGCTGTCGCGGTACATGGCGTTGTAGGCGGCGGCATCACCCTCCTCCTGGTAGTTCTGCTGGTACGCTTCGCTGGTCTCCGCGGGCGCGGCGCCCGAGGCGTCCGCAACGGACCCGAAGCGCGCGAAGATCGGGATGCTGTCGCGCACCGGGTAGGTGGCCTTGCACGCGCTGCAGTTGATGGCGTTGGTCGAGCAGCGCAGACCGCCGCCGCACGCGGGGCACGCCAGGATGCTCTCGATCGCTGTGATTTCGGTTTGCATGGGGTGTGGGTTGCCGGTCGAGTGTGACATGTCCTGGCAAGTCAGCGCTTTTCCGGCAGCGCAGGTACGCACCCGCAGCCATCCCGTCGGAAATTCCGCCTTTGCAGTGACGGGAGCTTGCCGGAAGTGGTCGGGATCTGTCAAGCGTGCCGAAGCAGCAGCA
>CAYOBW010000079.1:0-26135 GCA_964402115.1 uncultured Victivallales bacterium | reverse complement strand
CCCTGCGCAGCGACGGGTGGGCTCTCGGTGCCATACAAGAGCGTGCGTGCACCCGGCGCCCTTGACGGCGCCGTCACCGCGTGTGATCCTTGGCCGCATGGAGACGGATTGGCTGATCGTGGACGGCAACAACCTGCTGCACGCCTGCCCGGAGATCACGGAACACCCTGGGCCGGTCGATTTCGCGGCCGCGCGCCAGCTGCTCGCGCGGCGGCTGGATCGGCTGGCCGGCCGCCTGGCCGGCCGCGTCACGCTGGTCTTCGACGGCACGGTCGGCGGTCGCGATGCCTCCTTCACCGGCGCCGCGGAGGTGGTGTATGCGGATGCCGCGGCGACGGCGGACAGCGTGATCGAGCGCCTGGTGGCCCGGGCGCCGCGGTCCTTGCGCGTCCTCGTAGTGACCTCGGACCGGCCCGAGGCCCGCGTGGTCGAGGCCGGCGGAGGGCAAACGCTCTCCTGCCGGGCGTTCGCCGCCTGGCTGGCGGACGATGCGCGCGAACAGCGCCGGCAACGGGCGCAGGCTCCGCTGTCGACCTTCCGCCCCCGCCTCGGCGACCGCTTCCCGCGATGATTTGGGCATTCCCCTGGCGGCGTGGACGGAGTATGCTATGCCCATGAAGGTCATCGTGGCAGATTCGGCCGGCTTCTGCCGGGGCGTGGAGCGGGCCATCGAGCGGGCGCGCTCGCTGGCCGCGCAGGGGGAGAAGGTGCATACCGACGGCCCGATCGTGCATAACCGGCAGGTGATCGAGAGCCTGCGGGCGGAGGGGATCGAGGCCACGGACGAGCCGGCGGCGGTGCGCGACGGCACGCTGCTGATTCGCGCGCACGGCATCACCCCCGAGCGTCGCCACTACCTGCAAAGCCTCAACCTGCCGCTGGCCGATGCCACCTGCCCGGACGTCGCCCGCATCCAGGGGCTGGTGCGCCGGCACGTGCGCCAGGGCTGTGCCGTGCTGGTGTACGGCGACAAGAACCACCCCGAAGTCGAGGGGTTGCTGGGATTTGCCGAGGGCTACGGGCACGTGGTGACGAAACCGGCCGACGTGGACGAGTTGCCCCCGCTGGATCGCGTCTGCCTCGTCTCGCAGTCCACGCAGTTCCCCGGCAACTACGCGGAGGTGGCGGCGCGGGTGCGGGAGCGGTTCGGCGAGGTGCTCGTGCTGGACACGATCTGCGCCTCCACGCGCCGGCGGCAGAACGAGCTGGCGGCCCTCCTGGAGCTTGTGGACGTGGTGGTGGTGGTGGGGAGCGCGCACAGCGCGAACACGCGGCACCTGGCGGCCTTCGCCAGCCGCGCGCGGCCCACTTTTCGCGTGGATACAGCCGACGAATTGCCGGTTGCGGAGCTCCGGGCCTACGGCACGGCCGGCCTGGTTGGCGGCGCCTCGACGCCGCGGAGTGCGATCGATGCCGTGCGCGTGGCGCTGGAGCGGGTGTAGCCCCCTACACCAGTTCTCCGCCAAAGCGCTCCGCAACCTGCTTGTGCAGCGCCTTGATCTCCTCCGCGCGCGCGGCCGGACAAACCAGCGTGGCATCGGGCGTGTGGATGACGATGAGGTCGCGGCAGCCGATGGTCGCCACGAGATGGGTGGGATCGCTGGAAGCCACCAGCGTGCCGTGGGTGTCCACCAGCAGCGTGCGCGCCGCAGCCACGGCGTTATCGTTCGCATCGCGCGAACAGGTCTCGGCGAAGAACGGCCACGCGCCGACGTCCAGCCAGCGCAACGCCATGGGGATGGCGGCCACGGACACCCGGGGATCCCGCGAGGCCGGCTCCATGACAGCGAAGTCGATGCTGATCTTCTTCAGGGTCGGGTAGACGTCGGCGAGCACCTCCGTGCGCGCCGGCGTGTCCCACGCCTCGGCGATGCGCTGCAAGCCCGCATAGGTGGCAGGTTCGTAGCGGCGGATGCAATCGAGCAACGTGTCCGCGCGCCACACGAACATGCCGCTGTTCCACAGGTAGGCCCCGGCGCCGGCCTCGAAGTAGCGCCGGGCGACATCGGCCGCCGGTTTTTCGCGGAACTGCCGGACGAGGCGCGCGTCGTCCGCCAGGGCGTCAGCCAGTTCAAGATAGCCATAGCCCGTGGCCGGCCCGGTCGGCGTGATGCCGAAGGTGACCAGCGTGCGCGGGTGGGCCTCCACGAGGGCGTAGCCGCGGGCGACAATGCACCGGAAGACGTCCACGGGCTCGATGACATGGTCGGCGGTGAAGACCGCCATCACGGCCTCGGGATCGCGACGCGCCAGGATGGCCGCGGAGAAACCCACGGCGTTCAGCGTGTCGCGCCCGCAGGGCTCGCCGAGGTACTGGGCGGCCTCCAGGTCGGGGCGCGCGGCCAGGATCAGCGGGGCGTGTGCGGCGGACGCACACACGTAGCGCTGGGACGCCGGCAGGAGGTCGTCGAGCCGGTCCAGGGCAACATCCAGCAGGCTCCGCCCCTGAATGAAGGGAATGAGCTGTTTGGGAAGCTTCGCACGGCTCATCGGCCACAACCGCGTCCCTGCCCCGCCCGCCATGATCACGGCATATCGCATGGCCCACCCCCTCCTTACTCCAGGTCCCGATCCGCCAGCGCATCTTCGTCCAAGCCCAGGTAGTGTCCCCACTCGTGCAGGAGCGTGATGCGCACTTCGCTCCGAAAGGCACGCGGCTGTCCCTCGGCCTCATCCCAGATGTTCTCCAGAAACAGGAACACGCGCGTCGGCCAGGGGCCGTCCACGCCCGGCCCGTCCGGCAGGGCATCGCCCTCGAACAGGCCCAGCGAATCCGGCTCGATGCCGCTGTCAACCAGCGCGTCCGACGGGTAGCGATCGAAAACGATTTCCACCGCCTCGGCCCGCTCCCGCAACGGCGGCGGCAGGTCGCGCTTCAGGGCCGCCACCTCCTGCTCCGCCAGGCGGACCAACTCGTGCCAATGTCCCATGCCGCATTGTGGAACAGCGGCGGCCGCGGGTCAATCCAGCGAATCCAGAATTCAGTCTTCTGACTCCTGACTTCTGAGCGCCTTCCGCAACCGCTCGATGCCGTCCAGGACGCGCAGGGTCGGCCGGGTCAGGAGGGCCGGATCGATCGTGTCGATCACGCGCCGATCCCGGACGGCGGACACGGATTGCCAGGCCGCGCGAGCCTGCACAGCCGCAGCGGCGTCGGGTATGCCATTCAGGCAGAGGATGACCGCCGGATCGCGGGCAAGCACCCATTCGGCGGACACGGTGAAGAAGTCGCGATCCGCTACGGCGTCGCCGAGGTTGCGACCGCCCGCCAGGCGCACCGCCTCCGAGATGAAGGAGGCGCCACCCGCCGTCATCAGCGGATCGTGCCAGACCTGCACAAAGACCGTGGGGCCGTTGGTGCCGGATGCGGTCCGTTCCAGGGCCGCCAAGCGCGCCGCCACCTGCCGGCTGAGCGCGTCGGCCGCCGCGGGGCACTCCAGCAGCTCGCCCAGCCGAACCAGTGCACCCGGCAGGTCCGCCAGTCGCCGGCAAGCCACGCGTTCGCGCCGCAGCCCCAACTCCGCCAGGCGCTGCGCGATCGCCGCATCGGCGAGATCCACGTCGAGGATCAGCGTGGGGCGCGCCGCCACAAGGGCCTCAAGGGCGGGCGCACCGAACCCTCCAACCACAGGAACGGCAGATACTTCGGAAGGGTAGTCACAGGCATCCGTGCGCCCGACCAACCGATCCCCCGCACCGAGCGCGTAGATGAGTTCGGTCAGGCTGGGCGCCAGCGAGACGACGCGCCGCTGCGCGCGCGAACTGGCAGGCGCCGGTTCCCGGACGCAGCCGACCAAACAAGCCCCGCCCAGCATCAGCGCCGCCGCCATCCACCACGCCTGTCTGCTGCTCGTCACCATGCTGCTGAAAGTACCGTTACAGGCCTTGGCTTGGCAAGAGGTTGCGCAATCCGGTTGTCGAGATTCGGTTTGTACGGCGCCATGCGAACAGTTATACTGATTGGTAAGTTGCTGGATGGGCAGGCGTGAAACGGCTGCGGGCGAGAGACTGTCGACCCGCGCGAGGGGGAGGCTGCAATGCGTCAGGTCTTCGGATGGTGTGCCGTGGTCGCCGCTGCAAGCGTCATTTCGGCGGGGCAGGTTCGCGCCGACGTGTTCTCGAACGTGCCCGAGGCCAGCCAGTACACCCTCGTGTACACGCTGCCGCTTCAGAATGCGGGCAAGTACTATGACACGACGCCCGTCCCCTACACGATGGATCGCGCCGGCTTGATCCGCAACGGCTACGATCGCGTGGCGTACTACCTGGAGGTCGTCAGCAACTCCGTCGCCAAGTGGGTCTACGTCTCGATGAACGACTTCGCCCACGGGTCGGTGCGCGCCCTGGGACTGCCCCACAATCGGAACAACCCGGTCGCGCATCAGACCCTCGTGCGCAGCATGAACGTCTACGCGTCGGCCAACCTGGCGGGCCTCGTCACGACGGGGTCAGGCATCCAGACGGGCAACGTGGAGATGTGGCCGGGCAATTACGGGGTGGCCAACGCGTTCGGCGTGACGGGCGCCGGCGCCTCGGCATTCGATTTCGGCGACGAGAACACGGGCGGCGTCGGTACCGGCCACGGGTCGTTCCAGGTGCACAATTACGGCGCCGGGCAGGTGCTCTTTGCCTACAACAACTTCGGAAACGCAATCGGTTCAAACGGGACCCTGGGCATCGGCAGCCAACAGCGCGGCGAACCCGACTGGACGTTCAACTACAACGCAGCCGCCTACACGACCAAGACCCTGCAGATCCTGGTCCGCGAGCGGGCCGGCGACCTGAACAACCGCGCGGCCACGCTGCGGTCGCGGGTGCCGGAAGCCGCCGGGTTCCTGCTCGTGCAGGATCTGAGCATCCCGAACGGGTACCAGGGCTTCAACCGCT
The DNA here is from genome assembly GCA_964402115.1 of uncultured Victivallales bacterium. Classification (GTDB taxonomy): domain Bacteria; phylum Verrucomicrobiota; class Kiritimatiellia; order UBA8416; family CAYOBW01; genus CAYOBW01. The sequence continues at coordinate 21,248 of CAYOBW010000079.1, read as the reverse complement.
GGGGCGTGCCTTACGCGTTCGATCGCGCGGGCAGCTTCGCGTCGTCCCTGGCCCGCGTGGCCTACTACATGGAGCTTGACGCGAACTGGGTCTACGTGTCGAGCGACCCGTTCACGCAGGACGCCCGCCTGCTCGGCGTGCCGGCGAGCGCGGGCAACGGCGGCGGCAACTTCCAGCAAGTCCTGACCCACATGAACGTGTCAGCCGCCGTGGGTTCGGGAATCGTGAACGGCACGGATATCGGCACCGGCAACATCGAGTTCTGGTCCTCCGACTACTCGGCGGGCAACGGCATCAGCATTCCGAACGCCAGCGCCACCGCTTACGATTTCGGCGACACGAAGACGGCGAACAACACGTACGGCTCCATGCAGATCCACAACTACGACCTCGACGGCGCCGGAGCCGGCGTGGCGGGCCAGACCCTCTTCGCCTACAACTGCTGGGGCTACAAGACCAGCGGCACAACCGAACTGGGCATCGGCAACCGCGCCACCGTCCAGCCCGACTGGACCTTCGCGCAGAACGCGGAATCCTACACGAGCAAGCGCCTGCAGGTGCTGGCGCGGCCGACGCTGCTGGCCAACGTGGCCGAGGCGAGCCAGTACCGGCTGATCTACGCGCTGAACATCCCCGCCTTCGGCGTATTCAAGAACGACGTGAGCGTGCCGTACGCCGTCAACAACTCCAACGCCAAGCTGCACCACGGCTTCGATCGCGTCGCCTACTACATGGAACTGGATACCGGCACGGGCCTGAAGTGGGTCTACGTCTCCATGCCCGACTTCGCCGGGCAATCCCTGCGGGCCCTGGGGCTGCCGCACAACCTGGACAATCCGGTCATCCATCAGCGCACCGTCACCAACCTCAACATCTACGCGTCGGCCAACCTGGCGGGCGTCATCACGACGGGAACCGCGATCCAGACCGGCAATCTGGAGATGTGGCCGGGCAACTACACAACGGCAACGACGCTCAGCCTGCCGGGTGGCAGCGGCAGCGCGTACGATTTCGACGACAGCGGCGCGGCGACCAGCGCCGGGCACGGAACCTTCCAAATCCACAACTACGGCGCGGCGCAGACGCTGCTGTCGTACGGCCGCTGGGGCGGCGGCAACCTCACGGGCTACAGCGATCTCGGCATCGGCAGGCAGAGCACCGGCGCCCCGGACTGGACGAATGCGCAGAACGCGCAGAACTACACAGTCAAGAACCTCTGGATCATGGTGCGCGAACGCGCGGGCGACCCGCAAACCCGCACGGAAACGCTCCGCAACCGCGTCGGCGAGGCGGCCAAGTACGAGCTCGTTTACGATCTGGCGATCCCGCGACTCGCGAAATACAACACGCAGGTCATCCCCTACACGATCGACCGTTCCTCCACCATCCCGGCCTCGTCGTTCGGCCGCGTCGCCTTCCACCTGGAGCTGGACAACAAGTGGGTCTACACCTCCATGAACGCCTTCACCCTGGACTTGCGCAAGGTCGGCGTGCCCAGCAAGGGGCCGAACGGCAACGGCGCCGCAACCTTCCAGATGCGCCTGACCAACCTCAACGTCTATGCCTCGACTGACGCCAACGTCACGACGGGCACGGGCATCCAAACCGGCAATATCGAGTTCTGGGGGCACAACTACCAGAACGCCAACGGCGCCAGCGTGCCGAACGCCACCGGCGCGTTCGATTTTGGCGACACCGTTTCCACCGGCAACTACGGCTCGATGCAAATCCACAACTACGACTTCGACGGCGCCGGTCCGGGCATTGCCGGGCAGACCGTCTTCGCTTACAACCGCTGGGGCAACGCGGGCGACGACAACACCGACAGCGACATCGGCTTCGGCAACCGGGCCGCCACCGACCCCGACTGGACCTTCGCGCAGAACGCCAACAGCTACACCCTCAAACACCTGCAGGTGCTCGTGCGGCCGCGCGTGTACGACAATGTGCCGGAAGCCGACAAGTACATGGTGGCCTACGCGCTCGAGATCCCGCGCAGCGGCTTCACCGACTTCAACACGTGCGGCGTGCCGTACGGGATTGACCACGCCGCGCGCCTGGGCAGCGAAGCGTTCGGGCGCGTGGCGTACTATCTCGAGCTGAAGAAGCCCGGGCAGGCCATGCAGTGGGTCTTCGTCTCGTTCGACGCCTTCACGCAGGATATCGCCAAGATCGGCGTGCCCAACAGCGCTGTGGGAACGGTTTGGCAGCAGAACGTCTACCGCATGAACGTCGTGGCCTCGCCCGGCGCTCCCGTGACAACCGGCTCGTTCATCAACACCGGCAACCTGGAGTTCTGGCCGAACAACTACGGCACGGCGAGCATCCCGGCCGTGCCCGGAGCGAGCGGCACGACGTATGACTTCGGCGACGACCCTGACGGCAACGTGCCCGCCGGCTACGGCTCGATGCAGGTCCACAATTACGGGACGGGGGAAACCATCTTCGCCTACAACGGCTGGGGCAATCCGACCATGACGGGCTGCATCGGCATCGGCACCAACCCGGGCCCGACGGGACAACCGGACTGGACGCACTACGACAACGCCTCCACCTACGAAATCGCCAACCTCTTCATCATGGTGCAGGTGCCGACGCCGGGCACGATCTTCTCGCTGCATTGAGAGTCAACGACCCTCACGCAACCGGCGGGAGATGGCTGACGAACTGGTCGTAGATGGCCTGCTTGACGGCCTCCACGCCTGCGCCGGTCAAGGACGAGACCGGCAGCGGGCGTGTGCGCGTCTTGCGTTTGAAGATCTTCAGGTTCTCCGCCGCTTCGGGCAGGTCCATTTTGTTCGCCACGATCAGAAACGGCCGGGCGGGCAACTCGGCGAGGTGCAGCTTGAGTTCCTTCCGCAGCGCGCGGTAGTCCTCGTAAGGCAGGCGTTGATCGGTGCCGGCCATGTCGATCACGTAGATCAGGAAGCCGGAACGCTCGATGTGGCGCAGAAACGCATGGCCCAGGCCGACACCCGCATGCGCGCCATCCACGAGGCCGGGAATATCGGCCACCCTGATGCGCGTGTAGTCCTCGTAGATCAGGGTGCCCATGATGGGATTGAGCGTCGTGAAGGGGTAAGGCGCGATCTTGGGGTGGGCGTCGCTCAGCTTTGAAATCAGCGAGGATTTGCCGGCGTTCGGGAAACCAACCAGGCCGGCGTCGGCCACCAGTTTGAGTTCCAGCCGCAGATTGATGGGCTCGCGGATCTCCCCGTCGGTGTGATCCGTGGGCGCCTGGTGCGTCGACGACTTGAAATGGATGTTTCCGCGACCGCCGTTACCGCCGGGCGCGACCAGCAGCTCCTGTCCGTGAGCCGTGATGTCCCCCAGCCTGACCGTCCCGCTCTCGTCCCAAACTTCCGTGCCCAGGGGCACCGGCAGCACGAGGTCGGCGCCGCACCGTCCATACTGGTCCTTGCGACGGCCATGCTCGCCATGGGCCGCGAACTGGCGAGGCATGTAGTGGTAGCGGATCAGGGAGTCGGTTTCCCGATCGCCGCGCAGGATGACATGTCCCCCGCGCCCGCCGTCGCCGCCATCCGGGCCACCCATGGGGATGTATTTCTCACGGCGAAAGCTGGCCGAGCCGTTGCCCCCGTTGCCCCCGCGAACCTGAATGGGGCAACTATCGACGAAGCGGCGCGTTTTCATGCCTTTATCACCGGGTCTTCTGACGCAACGGCAGAGGCACGCCCTGGGCGCCCTCTGCCGTGCTGTTACTCAACGCCGTTCGGAGCCGCGGTCCTGCGGGGTGCGCTTCAGGCCGTCGCCGGGGCCTGCACATTCACGCGCCGGGAGTCACGGTCGAACATCACGATCCCGTCCGCTACGGAGAACAGGGTGTCGTCCTTGCCACGTCTCACGTTCAAGCCGGGCTGGAACTTCGTTCCGCGCTGACGAACCAGGATCGAACCCGACGTCACGAGCTGCCCTGCGAAACGCTTCACGCCCAGCCGCCTGCCCGAGCTGTCGCGACCATTTTTACCCGAACCACCACTTTTCTTGTGCGCCATAACTCAACCTCCACCCCTGCGGAAACCAGCCGTTGTTCTGCTCGCCGGCCCTGTTCCACCTACTGGATCGTGGCGACCTTGATCACCGTCAGATCCTGCCGGTGACCGATCTTCCGCTCGTAACCCTTCCGCCGCTTCTTCTTGAAATTGATCACCTTGGGACCGCGCACATGCTGCACCACCGTGACAGCCACCTGGGCCCCTTCCACCACGGGCGCGCCCACCTGCAGCGCTTCGCCGTTGGAAAGCGCCAGCACACGGTCCAAAATCACCGTGGCGCCCTCGGCGGCATCCAGCTTTTCAACCTTGAACTGGTCGTTGGGTTTGACCATGTACTGCTTCCCGCCGGTCTCTATAACAGCATACGCTTCCATGGAAACAAATCCTTTGCTCGGTGTTTGCAAACGCCCCATGCGGACGCCGCTCTGCCCTTCTCCAAAAAGAGCGGGCTGACATTACGGGATGCCGGCACGGGTGTCAAGTTTACTTCGCGGACGTTTTTTGCGCGGGTGCGGCTGCAACATTCTGCAATCGCGCCCTTTTGGCGCGCCGGGCCGCGCAGCCTACGCAAGCTGTCCGCGCCGGGATCGCGCTTCGCGCTCCGTGGAAGGACTCTGCGAATCCTGACAACCAACAGCAAGACCCATCTATCGAAAGACGGTTGAGCCCCGAAGCCCCGAAGGAAGTGGGGCCTCGGCTCGAAACGGCTCGACCAACGGCTCGAAACGCTCTCTTTCGCTTCAACGGTCTCGCAATGGCCGGGCCTTCCGCTGTATGCTGCGGCAACTGCTTCTTGGGGGACCAAACGCCGTGACAGCTGCCAAGGTCATAGCCAAGCTGAAGATGAATGGCTGGGGATGGTGCGGCCTTGTGTAGAGATCCGGAACGAACGGAGAGAGAGGTTCGCGATGCGCAGAGTCGAACACCCATGGGCCGCAGCGGTTGACATAGTGCTCAAGGACGTGGAAGGAAGTCCAAACGGTCTGAGCAGTGCGGCGGCCCGGCAACGCCTTGCGGAATGCGGACCGAATGCGCTTCTGACAAGAGACCGCGAGACGTGGTACGCTCTCTTCTTCAGGCAGTTCGCCAACCCGCTGGTCTACATGCTGATCGGGGCCGCGGCCGTGAAGGCCTATTTCAAGGGCCCCGTGGACGCCGCGGTGATCGGCGCCGTGCTGCTGTTCATGGCCGTCATCGGGTTCGTTCAGGAGATGAAGGCCCGCAAGGCCATGGCGGCCCTGCTCAGCCTCAGCGCGCCAAAGGCCAAAGCCCGCCGCGACGGCCAGCGGGTCGTGCTGGACGCCGTCGATCTGGTTCCCGGCGATCTGTTGGTTCTCGAAACGGGCGACCGCATCGCCGCCGACGCGCGGCTGTTGGAAACTGCCAGCCTCAAGGTCAATGAATCCACCTTCACGGGCGAGTCGCTGCCCGTGGAGAAGGACATCCGCGCCGTCGCCGCGGACGCGCCGCTTCACGAGCGTAGAAACATGCTGCTCATGGGAACCACGGTCAGCCAGGGCCGGGGAGTGGCCGTCGTGACCGCGACGGGGATGCAAACCGAAATCGGCGGCATCGCGCAGGCCATGAGCGGCACGACGAAAGACAAGACGCCGCTGCAGCAGAGCATCGACAAGCTGGGGCACTCGCTGATCTGGGTGGTTCTGGGCGCATGTACCATGTTGATGGCCGCGGGCCTGTTGCGCGGCATGGGCTGGGTGGATGTCCTTCTGCTCGCCGTGGCCGCCGCCGTCTCCGGGATTCCCGAGGGGCTGCCGGCCGCCGTGACGGTCGTGCTGTCCATCTGCGTCAGCCGCATGGCCGCACGGAATGTGATCATCCGCAAGCTTACCGCCGTTGAGACGCTCGGCACCGCCACGGTCATCTGTTCGGACAAGACCGGGACGCTCACCCTCAACCAGATGACCGTGCGCGCCGCGTGGGTGGGCGGACGACATCTGAGCGTGAGCGGCAGCGGCTATGAGCCTGACGGCGGCTTCGACCACGAAGGCCGGCGCGTGGACCCCGCCGAGGGCGATCTGTCGCGGCTTCTGCGAGCGGGGGCGCTGTGCAACGACGCCATCTTGAGCCGGACCGCTGCAGGCTGGGACATCATGGGCGATCCCACCGAGGGCGCTCTGCTGGCGGCGGCGGCCAAGGCCGGACTGAAGAAGGACGAACTGGAACAGAAGCAGCCCCGGCTGGGCGAGATTCCGTTCGAGAGCGAGCGTCAGTTCATGGCCACGTTGCACGCCGAGGAAGGGCGCCGCATCGCCTACATCAAGGGTTCGGTGGAGAAGCTGCTGAGCCTGTGCGGCAGCGTGAGAACGCCGGAAGGAGAACGCCCCCTGGCTGACGCCGAGCGTGACGCCGTTCTGGACGCGAACAAGCGGATGGCGGGCCAGGCCCTGCGCGTGCTGGCCATCGCCGTTGCCGAGTACCCGATCGAGCTTGGCAGGCTGGACCCGGCCAACCTGAGCGGTCGCCTGGTTCTGCTCGGCCTTGTGGGGATGATTGACCCCCCGCGCGACGAAGCCCGGCGCGCCATCCAGCAGTGCCAGCACGCCGGCATTCGGGTTGCCATGATCACGGGCGACAACCCCATCACGGCCGCCGCCATCGCCGCGCAGTTGGGCATCTGCAAGCCGGGCGACACCGCCCTCGTTGGCCGGGAGATCGGAGCCATGGACGACGAGGCGCTGGTCGCCGCCTGCCGGTCGCGCAGCGTCTTCGCCCGGATCGAACCCCTGCACAAGTTGCGCATCGTGAATGCGTTCAAGCGGGATGGGCACATCGTCGCCATGACCGGCGACGGCGTCAACGACGCCCCCGCGCTGGAGGCGGCCGGCATCGGCGTTGCCATGGGGATAACCGGCACGGACGTCGCCAAGGAAGCCGCCGACATGGTGCTGAGCGACGACAACTTCGCCTCGATCGTGGCGGCGGTCGAGGAAGGGCGCGTCATCTTCAATCGCCTGCGCAGCGTGACGTTCTTCCTGCTGCTGACATGCACGGCCGAGTTGCTGACGCTCTTCCTCAGTGTGGTGTTCTATGGAGAGTCGCCTCTGGAGCCCATCCAGCTCCTCTGGATCAACCTCGTGACGGGGGCGATGGCCGCCATCCCCTTGGGGCTGGAACCCGGCAGCGGCGACGAGTTGAGCCAGCCTCCCCGCGAGCCGGGAGTCGGGCTATTGTACGCCGGCATGGTACTGCGCATCCTCCTGGCGGGGTCGTTCATGGGCTTGGCCGTCACCTGGACCTTCCATCACGCACCACTGCCGGCGACGGATGCGGCCACGGCCCACAGCATACGCCAGACGGTGGCCTTCACCGCGATCGTGGTCTTCGAGTGGCTATTCGCCTTTCAAGCGCGTTCGGCCGAAAAGGGGGTGTTCCGGCTTGGATTCTTCCGCAATCCATGGCTCCTTGCTGGCATGACGGCTGGCCTCGGCCTCCAGGCGCTCGTGGTCTATCTGCCTGCGGCCAACCGGGTATTCCATACCCAGCCCTTGACGGCGGCGGAGATGGCGTGGACGCTGATTCCCGGCGCGCTGGCCGTCGCGGCCGAAGGCATCCGCAAACGATTCGCCCCGCAGCTCTTCGGTCGGGGTCAATGGCGTCGTACGGCACAAAGCGGTGACGCGGTATGTGCTGCGGAAAGCGACAGCGCCTGAACAACATCCTCAAGAGAGTATCCAGGCTCCAACGGCGGGACGATCCTGGTGGCAGACGACGAGACGGGCACCCGTGAGAAGATCAAGAGCATACTTGGCGAGAGGGGATACCGAATCCTCACAGTCCGCACCGGCTTGGAATCGCTCGCCAGCCTGACTGCGAACCTCGGCGATATCAGGGCCGTGATTCTCGACATGAGCATGCCGGACATGGACGAAATCAAGGCCGTGTCCGCCATCCGCCGGATGAGCGCGGACCTGCCAGTGTTGGCGATAGGCGATTCGGTGGAAGTGGCGCCTTTCCGCAGCAATGCGGTCACGGCATTTCTCAAGAAGCCGTTCGATGGAGCGGAGTTGCTGCCCGCTTTGCGGGCGCTGCTGGACGGGGGCACGAAATCGCCCGTCAGGGGGAGGTTGTCGATTACGAGCGGGCAGCAGGGAGCGGAGAACGCAACACGAATACAGGAGCCCAATCATGAAGACTCAGATCCATGCTGACAGCAGTATCGAACGCAGTGAACGGATGGCCCGGCACGGCGGTCGCCACGAGGGGTTCTGTAAGTGAGAATGGCGCGTCGGCGCACGTTTTGGTCCGTCCGGACGTGTGAGGGGCCGAAAAGAGCCGGATATTGACGGACTCCGTCCTTTTCGGCTTTCGCAACCGGGCTTTTCGATGGCCCTGCGGCCGGCGAAGGAGCTACCCGAGCATCCTGAGCATCTGCCCGGCGGCGATGACCAACAGGGGGAGAACACCCCATACCCCTACGGTCTACTTCCCCTTCCAGGCTGAAAAGCGAAAGCCCCGGCACATGGCCGGGGCTTCCCTCTCTGCGCGACAGCCGGGCGCCTCAGGCGCCGGGGGCGATCGCACCGACCGGACACTCGTCCGCGCACAGACCGCAATCCGTGCAGGAATCCGCGTCGATCTTGTACATCGGATCGCCCTCGCTGATCGCCTGCACCGGGCAAGCGTCCTTGCAGGTCCCGCACATCGTGCAGGCATCGGAAATGACATGCGCCATGATCGTACTCCTTCTGGTTCTCAACCCCGCCACGCGATCCCCACCCCGGGGATCAAAACGGCAGACGATATACGTCAAACGACCCGCGCGTGGCGAGCAAAAACGCCCCGACAGCAAAAACGCCTGCGGCCATGCCGGCTGCGCGACCGGTCCTAAGCGGCCGGATCGCCGGCGGCCGGCGGCAAGCCGGCAGGCAGGCGCTCCACAAAAGCGCGGATGTCGTCCCGCACGCGCCGGTAGATCTCCAGGGCCTCGGCCTCGCTGGCGGCCTGTGCAGCCAGGCGCGGCGGATCGTCGAAGCCGACATGCACCACCCTGACTTTGCCGCTCAGCCACAGCGGGCAGGTCTCGTGGGCATGGCCGCACACCGTTACCACGTAGTCGAACGGCACGTCCCTGACCGCGTCAGCCGTCTTGGACCGCTGCCGGCTGATGTCGACGCCGGCCTCGGCCATGACCTTGACGGCGAACGGATTGAGGCCGTGCTTTTCGATGCCGGCGGAATAGGCCTCGAGCACGTCGCCCTTCAAATGCCGCGCCCAACCTTCCGCCATCTGGCTCCGGCAGGAATTGCCTGTACAGAGGAATAACATCTTCAGTCTGGTCGCCATCGTGGTCACTCCGTCGCGATCTTGAACGTCACGTTCTGCAGATCGTCGCTGTCCGCGTAGATCCGCGTCTGGAAACCGCAGATTCCGGCATCCACCACCACCAGCGCCTTCATCGTCGGCCCGCCTTCCCCGGCTTTACGCCCTGCACGTCCGCCGACCGCACATACCGCTCAACCCCGCTGCCGGGGAACCAGTCCTTGATGAATGCCTTGCTCTCTTCCTTCACCTTCACGCAGCCTCCACGGAACCCGGCCGCCTGGAGAATGCGCTCCAATCTCCGCACCTGGAGTGCCCCCGCTATGCATCCCGAATGCTTCTCGAAATCGTTCTGCACGGCCTTCGGGATCGGCTTGATCGCTACGACATCGGATATGGCCAGCCTTCCGCCGGGCTTCAGGACCCGGAACGCGTCGCGGTAGACCTGCTCTTTGTCCAGGGAGAGATTGATGACGCAGTTGGAAAGTATCACGTCCACGCTGGAGTCAGCCACGGGAAGGTGCTCGATCTCGCCCAGCCGAAACTCGACGTTCTTGAACCCACCCTTCCGGGCATTCTCGCGCGCCTTGGCGATCATCTCTGGCGTCATGTCCACGCCGATCACGCGCCCGCGGGGCCCCACCTGCCGCGCGGCGAGGAAACAGTCAAAGCCGCCGCCGGCGCCCAGGTCCAGCACGACTTCGCCCTTCTTGAGCCCGGCGATGGCCTGCGGGTTCCCGCAGCCCAACCCCATGTTCGACTCCTCCGGCACGGCCTCAAGGTCCTTCTGCGAGTACCCGAGTTTCGCCGACTGCGCTTTGGCCGAGGGCGGCTTCGTCGAACAGCAGGACGGCGTCGAGCACCCGCACCCGCCCTTCGCGCTCGTGGCAATGCCCGCGTATCGTTCCCGCACCTTCTCCCGAATCCGATCGTTGCTACGTTCTGTCATCTGACTCACCTTCCCTTTCGTGCTTCCTTCCGCGCATCGCGGAAAAACGGCTGGACCATGAACCGCCTTCCCGCTTGGACAAGACCTGCTGCTTGCTGAACTCGATGCGTTCGAATCCTGCGACTTCCATCGGCTTGCCTTCTACCATCCGCTCCACGGCCACTCGATTGAACTTCGCCGGCTCGTAGCGCGGGTCTATCACCATCGCGCGATCGAGTTCCTTCAGTGCCTCGGCCTTGCGGCCCAGGTTGGCCAGGCACAGCCCGATGTTGCCGTGCGTGGGAGCGTTTCTATCGTTTCTCGCCGCCGCCGCGCGAAAGCCGGCCAGTGCCTCTTCCCAGTCGCCCTGCTCCATCAGATCAAAGGCGTGGTTGAAGGCGTCCTGCGACTCCAGGTACGTGTCCAGATCAACCCCGTCGTCCTTCCCGATTGCGGCAGCCATGTTGGCAAGGAACTCCCTGGCCCGCTCGACCTCGGGGTTGATCTCGGTGATGAAATGGCCGTCGGGCAGGGCGCCCGACGAGGAGCGCGCCGCCCGATAGGTTTGCGCGGCCGTGTAATGGGCGCAGCCGCCGCATTCCGCATCGCGCGCGCCGGCGCAGCAGAGCGGACAGATTTCGGCCAGCTCTCGCCGCTTGCATCGGCGATTGGCCTTGCGGGTTCCGCAGATCGGACAAACGGTTTTCATCGGCTGGACTCCCGCTTTGACCCGGTGGCCGCCAGCCGTGCCTTGAGGTCGGCAATCCGGGGCTCGATTTCCCATGCCTCAGCGTCCTCCACCGGAAGCGCCCAGGCGGTTTCGAGGAAGCGAATAGCGCGCTCAACGTCCGAGGAGGAACTCTCCGGGCGGCTCAGCACATCGGCAAACGCAACGTAGCCGTTCGGTAAACGGGGGTAGTCGCGGATGACGGCCGCCAGAGCTTCCTCCCCCCCTTCCCTCCGGCCAGCCGCAAAGAGCATTTGCCCCACATCGCAACGAAAGCTGACAACGACATCCTCGTCCGTAAACAGCACCACCCATTCGCGCAACACCCGGATTCCGATCTCGGCGCAACGACTGTCTTTGATCGCTCCGTTGAGGAAGGCCAACTCGAAGTCCTGAATCCAGTTGTTGAAGCACTGGGTGCACTTGAATACCGCGTCGGCCCCATCGAAGGTGGTCGTGCCGGGTGGCAGGCGATCGCGTACGTGTTCCCAGACACGCAGCCAGACGTCGATCGCCTTGGCCTCCTGGCGTGCATTCACGTGGTCGTACCCTTCCGCGACCCAGTCGTCGAGCATCTCCAGCGACGGCCTTTCCGGACTGTAGCGCTTCCACAATTCGCAGGCGGCGAGGCAAATGAAGTCCTCCTCGTGCATCACGGGCGCTCTTTCCAAGCACTTCACCCAGTCGCTCCCAATGCCCCATGCCGATATCCGTCCGTCGGTCCGCCCGAGGAAAACCACTCTCGATGCGTCGATGCCCGATGCCGCCAGGCGGGACACGATCTCGTCCGTGCTCAACCGGGCCATCTTGGCGATGGACCACTTCTCGCGAAGAGCCGCGATCTCTCGCTTCGACAACCGCGAGAGTGTCTGGGCCGACGGTTCGGTCGCCATCCGGACGAACGCATAGGGGTGAATACCCAAGCCGGCGAGATCGGCCGCTGGAGAAAACGTATCGCCCGAGCGCGGCGCTTCCACGGCTCCACCCGCTTCGGGCCCCAAGCAGCACTTCTTGTACTTCTTCCCGCTGCCGCAAGGACAGGGATCGTTTCTTCCCGCTTTCTCCATATTCTATTCCTTCCCTTCGAGCGTCTCTATTGCTGGACCTTGGGCCGCCTGTGCGCTACGCGATACCGAGCCCTCCGTTCGGCGCTCCGTCAAGGCTTCTCCCAAGGGGCTTGGCATTCCGGGTCATGGCGCGGTTCCTGTTTGCCGGCGGCTTGCCGCCGCGGCGAGGGAGTCCTCCCCCAGGATCTTGAGGTACGCATCGTAGGCGTAAAGCCGGCCGTACCGGGCGCCCGTGATCTCGCGCACGATCCCGGCTTTCTGAAGGTTTCCGAACGCGCGCGTTACCGCCGGTGCGGAGAGATCGAGGCGCTTGCAGGTCGCCGCGATCGAGGCGATCGGCTGCCGCAGGATGAAGCGGTGCAGGCGCAACGCGGTGCCGGCGGCCCGTCCCAGGCGATGGAGTTTGCGCTCGTCCTCTTCCGCCAACCGCGCCAATCCGCGGGCGGTTGCGGTGGCCTCTTCCGCGGTCTCCCGCACGCCGCGCAGGAAGAACTTGACCCAGGATTCCCAGTCGCCTTCGAGGCGCACTCGCTGCAGCAAGTCGTAGTACTCCGGCCGGTGTTGTTTGAAGTAGAGACTGAGATAGAGCAAGGGCTCGCGCAGGGCGCCCTCGGCACAGAGAAGCAAGGTGACCAGGAGCCGGCCCACGCGCCCATTCCCATCGAGGAAGGGGTGAATCGTCTCGAACTGGACATGGGCCAGAGCGGCCTTGATGAGCAAGGGGGTTCTCACCGGATCGTCGTGCAGGAACTTCTCCAGCGCTCCCAGGCATTCGGGAAGCAGCTCCGGCGGAGGCGGCACAAGCACCGCGTTGCCTGGCCGGCTGCCGCCCACCCAGTTCTGCGAGCGGCGGAATTCGCCGGGTTCTTTATTGCTGCCGCGCCCTCGCGACAACAAGACGCCGTGGATTTCCTTCAGCAGGCGGAGCGACAGCGGCAGCTCGGGCAACCGGCGGAGGCCGTGTTCCATCGCGGCCACGTAGTTCGAGACTTCAATCACGTCGTCCACTGGGACGCCTGGCGCGGCGTCAACCTCGAACAGGAGCAGATCGGAGAGGCTCGACTGTGTCCCCTCGATCTGGGACGACAGCACCGCCTCTTTCCTGACGTAGGAGTAGAGGAAGATGCTGGGGTCCGGCAACGTGCTGGCCAAGCCATCCAGCCGCCCCAACGCCATGCCGGCTTTCTCGCGAAGATCGTTCAGTTCTTCATCCGCTTCGATGGCGGGTTCAGGTGGCAAAGGATTTGGCACGAATGCCTTGCATACCTCGCCTACCGTCGAGATGGGAACATAGTGCCCTGTTATTCTCCTGCGCATGGGCTACAGTATACTAGTAAATGAGTTTCCTGCCTGTTACGAAATGAACGTTTAGAGCCACTTCGATTCATTTGCAAGCAAAGAATTAACACTTGTCTCATTTCACGTCATGCCGGACTAACGTGTCAAGAAACACCTTCATCGGCCGGCCCGGTCCTCAATCAGGAGATCAACGGCCGTCCTTCCCGCCGAAAGCGTGCCACCTTTCCCAGGGAACCACCCCTGCGTGCGCAGGCAGATCCTCACCAGCCACAGCATTACCGGCACCTCGATCAGCACGCCCACGACGGTGGCCAGAGCGGCTCCGGACGAAAGCCCGAAGAGCATGGTCGCCGTGGCGATCGCCACCTCGAAATGATTCGAGGCGCCGATCATGGCCGCGGGCGCCGCATCGCGGTAGGGCAACTTGAGCAGCTTCGCCCACCAGTAGCCGAGCCAGAAGATCAACATGGTTTGGATGAAGAGCGGTACGGCGATCCAGAGAATGGTCAGCGGATTCCTTACGATCGTTTCGCCCTTGAAGCTGAACAGCAACACCAGCGTGGTCAGCAGGGCCACGATCGTGACGGGCGTGAGCACATGCAGGAACTTCTCCTTGAACCACTGCTCGCCTTTGGCCTTGATGATCCACTTGCGGGAAAAGTATCCGGCTGCCAGCGGCAGGGCAACGTAGATGACGATGGACAACAGCAAGGCCTGCCAGGGGACCGGGAGCTTGCCGACGCCGAGGAGGAAGCCGCCCAGGATGCCATAGAGCACGAGCATGGAGAGGGAGTTGATGGCCACCATGATCAGGGTCAGCCCGTCATTGCCACGCGCCAGGTAGCCCCAGACAAGCACCATGGCGGTGCATGGCGCGATGCCAAGGAGAATGCAGCCGGCGAAGTAGCTGCGCCACAGCGGAACTTGCAGCATCTTGACGCCTTCGTGCAGGACCACCGTCCCCGACCCGTGCGTGGCGCCAAGGGCCAGATCCAGCCCGAACGGCATCTTCACGAGATCCGTCGCCTCGGCCCCGATCAGTCCCCGGAACAGCACCCCCAGGAAGAGGAATGCGATGGCATACATCGTGAACGGCTTGATGGCCCAGTTCACGAACAGCGTCAGCCAGACCGGTTTGCCGCTCCTGCCGGCCTTCACGACCGATGCGAAATCGATCTTCACCATGATCGGGTACATCATGAAGAACAGGCACACCGCAATCGGGATGGAGACCACGGGCGCGCCATTCACGAAGATCGCCATGCCATCCAGCTTCCCCGCCACCCCCGGAGCAACCTTGCCCAGCACAATTCCGCCCAAGATGCAGAGCGCGACCCAGACGGTAAGGTAACGCTCGAACACATTCGTCAGTTTCCGCTCGCCCGCGGAAGGCGATTCGTTGCTCATGCTCATGCTCCTTTCCTGTATCGCAGACTTCGTTTCACGCCGCTATCGGCCGCCCCTTCGACCAAAGCAACAGCGTCGAACTGACGACCACCGTCACACACCCCGCTTCCTGGAAAATCACGGCGACAATGGGCGTCATCAGCCCGACCACGCTCAGACCCAGGCCGATAACGTTGTAGATCATCGAGAAGAAGATGTTCAGCTTGATGCGGCGTAGCACTTTGGCGGACATCCACATGAAGTCTGCGACGCCCGCTATGTCGTCGTTCATCAGCGTGACATCCGCCGTCTCGATGGCCACATCCGTGCCGGCGGCGCCCATGGCGATACCCACATCGGCCTGGGCCAGGGCGGGCGCGTCGTTGACACCGTCGCCGAGCATGCCGACAACCTGACCTTCCGCCTGGCACTTCCTGACAAACGCCAGCTTCTGCTCAGGAAGCAGTTCGGCCTGGAAGTCGTCCACGCCGATCGCGCGGGCAACGGCGGCGGCCACCGTCGGGTGATCGCCGGTCAGCATCGTGATCCGTTTGACGCCCATGGCCTTCAGGGCACGAATGACGCCGGGCATCTTCGGGCGAATCTCGTCGGCGATCGCCAACAGGCCCAGTGGTTCGTCGTTCTGCGCCACCAACACTGCGGTGCGACCCTGGTCCGATTGCGCCGCAAGTGCCTGGTCGATCTGCGGCGCAAGGGTCAAGCCTGCGTCCCGAAGGTATGCCGGCTTCCCGACGCGGATCCGCTGGCCGTCCCATTCGGCCTCGACACCCATGGCCGCGGTGCTGTTGAAATGGTCCGGTTCCGGGATCGAGAGCCCTGCCCCCTTGCCGGCCGCCAAGATGGCGCGGCCCAAAGGATGTTCGGAGTACTTTTCGGCGATGCAGGCCAGGTGGAGAATGTCATTCGCGGTCCGCCCGTCGAAGCAGACGATTTCCATCACCTTCGGCCGGCCGAAGGTGAACGTACCTGTCTTGTCGACCAGCAGGTGGTCGATCTTGTGCGCAAGTTCCAGAAACATCCCCCCCTTGATCAGGATCGCCCGCTTGGCCATGTTCGAAATGCCGGCGGTCACTGCGGTCGGGGTGGCAATGGCAAAGGCGCAGGGACAGGCCACCAATAGAACCGAGACCGCTGCCTTGACGTCGCCGGTGACGAAGAAAGCGACAACGGCCAATACAACCACCGTGGGCAGAAACCACGTCGTGAAGCGGTCGGCCAGATTCTGGATAGGCGCACGTGTCCCCTGCGCTTCCTGCACCAGGTGGACGATCCGGGCCAGCGTGGTTCCCTCGCCGACCTTCTCCGTCCTGATCTCCAGCCGGCCCGATTCGTTGAGCGTTCCGCTGAACACGGCGCTTCCCGGCAGCTTCTCCACCGGCATGGATTCACCGGTGATGGGAGCCTGGTTGACGCCGCTTGCCCCGGCCACCACCACGCCGTCCACCGGTATCCGCTCGCCCGGGCGGACCACGACCGGGTCGCCAACCTGAAGCTCGGCAACCGGAACGATGACTTCCTGGCCATTACGGCGCACCGTCGCGGACTGAGGCGCCAGGTCCAGCAGGTCTCGAATGCTGCGGCGCGTCTTGTCCAAGGCGTAGCTTTCCAGCGCCCCGACCACTGACATGATGATGACGATCACCGCTGCCGGCCGGAACTCGCCTATGGCAACCGTCGCGGCAAGTGCAACAAGCACGAATACATTGACCGTGATCCGGCGATGAATGATGTCCTTGAAGCCCGCAATAAACCGTGGAGTCCCACCCAACAGGACGGCCGCCAACGCCAAAGACGCGTTCAGATACAAGGGGCCGATATGCCAGCGCGCCAACACCCAACTTACCACCGTCAACGCAATGATCAGCACAGGCGCAAGGGCGAGCACCGCAATCTCCCGGAGCTTCTCGGAACGAACACCATCGGAATCGGACATCAGAGTCCTCCATTCGGAACCAGCCAAGGAGGCCCAACCCCCGCAGACAGCACAACACTTCCGCGACAGGAAACGGCTGGTCTACTTCTTCTTTCCGGCTCCCTCACCCTTGCCGCCCTTGGCCTTCTTCTCGTCTACCGCGTGGCAACCGCAACCAGGACCGCAGCCGTCGTTGCTCTTGGCGATCGACTCCTTCAAGAGCGCGAAGAAGCCCTTCTTCTTTCCATTGCCGTTCTGCTCGTTCATCTGCTTGTCGTCCCTTTCTCGCCATTCAGGCGCAACAACCCTTACCTCTCGCTGCTACTCCCCACGTTCTCGTTGACGCCGGCACAGGCTGCCAGGATCGCAGGAGACGACGGTCCGGAGCTTGCTTCTGTCGCGTTCGATCGCCGGTTCCGTCTTCAACGTATCCCCCAACCACTTGACGATGGGTTGAACGGGGGCCCCGGCGGCGCCCTCCGGCAAGCGGTAGTACGCCCAGCGTCCCTCCTTGCGGGAATCCACAAGGCCGGCAGCACTCAGAATGGACAGGTGCTTGGAGACCGTGGACGGGGCCAGGGAGAGCACTTCCACGATCTGGCACACACACAGTTCGCCCGGCTGCAGCATCATCAGGATGCGCACGCGTTGAAGATCCGCCAGCGCTTTCGTAATGCGCAGGGTCGCTCGCAGGGGCTCGCTGATCATGGCCTTGTCATCCCTCCCGGATTCGCGCGCGTTCGCGCTATTCGTCATTTCGTCACACAACGAACTATTGCACGGTCCACTGGTGCTGTCAACGGGGTCTTTGAAGATTTCAACGACCTGAACGCCAGTATCAACCGGGGGCTGCACGGCAGCACCGGAAGCCGCCACGGCGCGCCTGCCGCCGCAGCGACAGCGCGCCACTCCGACCCTGGCTACTTGTTGACGTTTTCCTCGGTGATGTTGCGCTTGATGCCGGTTTTGGTGAGCTCAAGCGCCCCCCAGGCACCGGAGATCAGCTTAGGCTGCGTGAACTGGAGGTTGCACCAGTAGCACTGACCGTCGGCTCCCTTGGCAGCGGCGGCGACGTTCAGGTAACGCGACGTCTCGCCTTCCAGCCACCAATCCTTGTCTATGATCACCACCCGCAGGATGTTGGTCCAACCGGCGTTGTCCAGCAACTTGCGCATCAGGGCTTCCAGCTCCTTATTGACCATGCCAACCGGGGGCAGGGTGTCGATCGCCTCGCTGGCCGCTTTAACCTTTTCGTGCAGACCGGCGTAGAACTTGAAATCAGTCCCTTCGATCTCGAAGGCGCCCGCCGCGGGCTTGTCGCCGTAGTTCCGGATGAAGAACTCGATCCTGTGCTTGCCCGCGGGCAGTTGGCCGAGTTCATACGTGAAGGCAATGGGGCCGATCTTACGGTTGCCCTTGCCTTCGCCAAACGCGATATCGGGATCCTTGTAGGCCGTCATCTTCTCGGGCGCCGGCGCAATATCGAGCACCAGGTGCGATCCGTCGATGTAAGCCGCCTTCTTCAAGGTGATGTACTGCAGTGTCTGGCTCTCGCCGATCGCCATCACGATCATGAGACCCAGTTCCTTCTTGCCCTCGGCTTCGTAAATCTCCCGCCAGCTCTTGTCGACCTGGATCAGACCGTAGATGGTGTCGCCAGCCTTGAAGCTGGTGGTCAGGTTGGCGGGGTTGGCGGGATCTATCGGCGACGAGGAGAAGACGATCCGACTGGCGTTAGCGGACGCCGGGGGAGGCGTCTGCGCATCCGCCTGGCGCGGGGCGTCGCCTTGCGCCGTTTTCAACTGCTGCGCGGCCTTCCTCAGTACACCGCCGAGGTCTACCGCGCTGGCCGCGTAACCCATTCCAAACACGCAGAGGCCGACAGCCAACACGTTCGCCTTCACGCTACGCATCCCGCTCTGGTTCAACATAGGACAATCCTCCCCTTTTCGCTGCCCGCTCGCTCCCAACACAACGGATCCCCCGGGCAACCACTGTCACCCGACCGGGGTGTCCCGCTCCAAAACCACTCACACAAGAGGCACGTTGCCAGAACAAAGCTTGAAACACAAGCACGACAGGACGATCTATCCCTCGCGGACGAGTAGCATAGAAGCTGCGCTGACGACTACCGCGCCGTGTAGATCAGGTAGAGCCCGCCCAGCAGCACCAGCACACCGCAGACTTTCTTGAGGATCCCGGCGCCCTGGGACCGTTCGTTCCAGTTCAGGTAGCGCTGCACCACCTCCGTGAAGGTGCCAGCCAGAACGATCACCCCGCAGTGCCCCAGGCCGTAGAGCACGAGCAGGAGGATGCCGTACGGCAGGTTGGTCGCCGCAAGCTTGAACGTCACCGCCAGCATGGGCGCCATGTACGCAAACGTGCAAGGTCCCAGCGCCACCCCGAACACGAGGCCCAGAATGAACGCCGCCAGCATCCCCTTGCGTTTCAGGCCGGGCTGGGCCGCACCGGGCAGCGGCAGGCGGATGGCATCGAGCAGGTAGAGGCCGACCACGAAGAAGATGACGGCCACCGCGTAGTTGCCCCAGCGCCCGATATCGCCCATCATCCGGCCGGCTGCGGCCGTGATGGCCCCGATCACGCCAATGGTAATCAGGATGCCCACCGCGAACAAAAGGGAGATCGCGAACGCGCGCCGCGTCGTGATCCGCCCCTGCTGATCGATGAACCCCACGATCAGGGGGATGCTCGCCAAGTGGCAGGGACTCAGCAGGATGCTGAGCACGCCCCAGGCGAAGGCGGCGGCGAGAGCCAGGCCAGCGGAACCCTCGACGGCGCGGGAGAGAGTCGTGAATAGTTGTTCCATCTGCAACCCTCCGTCACTTGGGCGCGCATTCGCCGATCTTGCAGGCTTTGCCGATCTGCTGGGGCGTCAGCTTCATCTTGGTCCCGCCAGGTCCACACCCAACTCCTTCCACTTCGCCAGGATGTCCTCCTTGCCGAAGAAGCCCTCGTGCCTGAACAGTTCTTTGCTGTCAGCGCTGTAGAATATCTGCGTCGGGATCAGCTTGATGTCGTAAGCTTCGCCCGCCGCGGGATCCGCCCACACGTCGATGAACTGCACATCGAGCTTCCCGGCATACGTCTTCTTCAGGTCTTCCAGGATGGGCGCCATCATCTTGCACGGGATGCACTTCCCCGCACCCAGGTCCACCAGGCGGGGAATGGCTTTCCCCTGGCTGGCTGACATCGGCACGCCCTGTGTGCCAGCCGCCTCGCCGGCTGCGGGAGCCATGTTCGCCGCCGGCGCGCTCTCGGCACCCTGTTTCTTCCCGGCGTTCTTCGCGATCAGCACCCCCGCAATCGCCGCGGCCAGGACGATCCAAATCCACCTGCCCGGCCCGCTGCAGCAGTTTCCTGCAGCACTTCCACAGGCGCAGCCGTCACCCTTCTTCTCGCTACTTTCCGTCATGTGGGTCGCTCCCTTCCTTCAGCACACCAACTTCGCCGCGCCGGCCGCCGCCACCATCGCGACGGCCTCGGGCGTCGGCGGGGTCTTACCCTTCTCCATACCAAGATCCGCCAGTTGCAGGTGCTCGTAGGTCTTGAACCCCGCCTGCTCCAGGCTGTGCTTCACGCAGTTCAGCGGACACCCGTCGATCGCCAGGATGCGTGCCGCCGACTCGGTCGTCGCCATGATCCCCGACACGCGCCCGCCAATGCCTGCCGTGCAGTACATTTTGCCCGCGCCGTCCTTCGTCATTTTCCGCGCCGCTTGATCTGCAATCGCCCCCACATCTGCCGCTCCCGAACACGCAAAGATCAGTTTCGGAGCCCCACCGCACGCGCATGCACTTTTCTCGATCATCTCTCGTCCTTCTTTTGTTGTTGAATATTGGAATAATGGAAGAGTGGTACGTGAGCACGTAGTACGCCTTCGCGTCCTGCCACACGATCAGCTTCATGTAGCCGCGGTTCATGTTCCTGCGTTCGCTCATACCCCAACATTCCATCCTTCCACCATTCCATTATTCCAGCAGTTTCTTGATCTCCTCCGCGCCCAGAACCTTGCCCGCGCTTTTCACCTGCCCGTCCACGACCAGCGCCGGCGTGGTCATCACGCCGAACTTCATGATGTCCACGATCTTCTCCACCTTCTCCACCGTGGCCTCGAGGCCCAACGCCTGGACCGCCGCCTCGGCATTGGCCGTCAGCAACTTGCACTTCTGACACCCCGTACCCAGGACCTGGATCTTCTTCATGTCTCTGCCCCTTCTTTCACATAATCGCGTTAAACAGGTATCCCACCGCCATGATTCCAATCGCCACCACGCCGAAGAACACGGCCAGCAATCGAGGCTTGAGGACTTTGCGGAGAATGATCGCCTCCGGCAGGGAAAGCGCGATCACCGCCATCATGAACGCCAGCACCGTGCCCAGCGCGGCCCCTTTGCCGAGCAGCGCCTGCACGACCGGAATAATGCCCGCCGCGTTGGAGTACATTGGAACACCGATGACCACCGATAACGGAACGCTCCACCAGACCCCTTTGCCCATGAATGACGCCATGGCGTTGGCGGGCACATACCCGTGAATGCCAGCGCCCACGTCGATGCCAATCATCACGTAAAGCCACACTTTACCGACAATA